>NZ_SNUQ01000002.1:0-300000 GCF_012027555.1 Thermococcus sp. CX2
AGGGCAGTACACCCGGGATCGCTGGCGGGCTTAACTTCCGGGGTCGAAACGAGACCGGGTGTAACCCCGCCGCTATGACCGCCGTACCGATACATACCTCCCGCGGTGCATTTATAAATCTTACGGTTGCTGTAGTAGTGATGGACGAAGAGATTATGAAATTGCTCCATTGGGCGGGAAGAAGGGAACCCCTAAACCCAGCAAAGAGGATCAAGGAATTTCAGATGAAAATCCAGAGAGCAAAGAACGGAGACAATCTGGAAATAGGGGGTTTCCTAATTGGGAGAAAACCCCCATATGCGCCAGCTGACGCAGCGTATTATCTGCTGTCCCCCGTACCCCCCTCGGAGCTTGCAGGGTTGCCAAAAGATGCACCCAGGGCTTACCTAGTGCTTAGACTAACCGAGAAGAGCCAGGTCACGGGGGATGTAAAGCCCGGGAGGTATGTGGTCGTCAAGGGAATCATTGACGCATACTCCTGGGGAAATCTGAGAATGCTTTATGTTGAGAGCATCGAGGGCAGGGACTACTCCGAGTACTGGCTCGAATACAGGAGCGCCGCATTAAGCAAAACGGAGGTCGAAGGGCTGCTTTCCAGGACTGTCTACGTCAGATACGAGATGGAAAAGGCTCTGATATACTCTCTCTATGGCACCCCCGTGGTTCTCGGGCTGTCTCAAAGCTGGGGCGAAGGTCTTGACCTCACCGTCTACCATTACAAGGCGGAGAGTGAACTACTGGCCCTGTGGAGCGCTCTGAAGTATTTCCACTCCGCTCTACCATGGGAAATGCGCCTAAGGCGCGAGAGGGTAATGGAAGTCTCAGACCCATTCCTGGACCTGGATTTTAGACTCTCAAATCCCAACTCCACGAACCTCCGTTACTTCGTGCCCTACTCCCGCAGGGGTCTTCGGATACTCCCCAAATGGGCCGCTAATGAGATACTTGGAAAACGAGCCGTGGGGCTACTACCCGAAAACAAGGAAGCAGACCCCACGGAACTCCTGGCTAGAACCTCCGAGGCTCCCTTTGTTCTCGCCCCCTGGGAGGAGAGGCCATACTACGAGCACAACCGTGAGCTAATGGAGCTCATGCCAAACCTGATTGCCACACTGTTCCTGAGGAGGGCGGAAGTGAGCTCGATAAACGCAGGGGCCATAGAGGAGTTTAGGAGAAAGTACATCCGGTGGCAGGAGGAGAAGAGGGACGAGTACGATAAAAAATTCGACGCGTTGATAGCCCCAAGGGGACTTATGAACCCCACGATACGTTACCACCTGAGTCTCAGGCTCCTGGGCTCTGCAGTGAGGTTTGAAGGAAAAATGAAGGGTTCAGTAGCACGCGATGTCCTGTTCATAAACGATGCCATAGTAAACGACTGGATGGTGGTTCTCAGGGATAGGCCAGATGTATTGATGAGGTTGCTAAAGGAGTACGAACGTTACGTTCCCCGCGACGTAAGAGCCAGCAGGGCCCTGAGAATATTCAGCGACTTGGTGTCCACAAGCTCCAGCGAGGAAACGACAAGGGAAGAGTTTTTGAAGGCACTCATTGATGTTGGCTTTAGTAGGGACGACGCGATGGGTCTGATTGAGCGGTTTATAGCCGCAGGCTACATTTACGAGCCATTTCCCGGAAAGCTGAGGCTGGTACGGTGATATCATGTCGAAAAAGAAGTTCATACGCCAGAGAGAGCAGCGGGAGAAGAAGAGAATAGCAAGGGAGAGAGTGAATATTCTGTTCACGCTCGCCGAGCGCGTCTTTCCCTACGAGCCTGAATTAGCCAACCGCTACGTCGAAATAGCCCTCGCCGTTCAGCAGAAGGCCAAGATAAGGATGCCAAAGAAATGGAAGAGGCGCTACTGCAAGAAATGCCACTCGTTCCTCGTTCCCGGCGTGAACGCCAGGGTTAGGCTGAGGAACAAGCGGATGCCCCACGTGGTGATCAAGTGCCTCAACTGCGGGCATGTGATGAGGTATCCATACTTAAAGGAGCAGAAGAAGAGGCGCAGAATGCAAGCCGAGGAGAAAGATAAAAAGAATGTCTGATGTTATCCAGCGAGAGGAAGGAAAGAGAGGAGATCACGGCCTTCGAGGCCTCTCCTTCGGGACGTTTCTTATGGCCTCCCTGTTGTTCTTGTAAGCTTCTTGAATCATGCTCTTTATCTGGTCCATCAGCTGCCTGGCAACGTCGTACTGACCGTTCTTGATGGCGATTTTGAACTGCTCCATGAGCTGGTTAAGCTGGGCCATGTCGAGACCGGCTTTTTCCATAACCTTTATCTGGGCCTCAAGCTTCGCCAGCTCCCTCTCGAGAGCCATCTTCTCGCTGTTCTTTATCGCTATTCTCATCTCGCCGTTCGCTGCCTTGAGGCTGAATTGGGTCTGAACTTGGAGCTCAAGCATGAGCTGGTAGGCGTAGGTGTAGTTGCCGGCCTGAAGGGCCTGGTTGGCCTTCTCCATGGTCATCTCCATGACGCGAACCTGCTCCATGAGCTGGGTTGTATTGGTGGCGTTGGCTATTTCCTCGATCGCCATTAGCCTCTCCCTGATCTGAATCATCAGCTGAAGCACGGTCTCCTTGGTAACGTTGACCTGGACTTCGTTTGTGGTGCAGTTGCACTCCTTGAGCTGCTTCCTAACCAGCTCCATGGTCATTTCGGAGGCATGGGTGTGAACCATAGTCATGTTCCTTATCTGGAACCTCTCCATCAGCAGGGTAATGTTCGTGGTCTTGTTAATATAGAGTATTATGGCCCTGTTCTGAACTGCTATCCTGATGGCGTTCTGAATTGCCAGGCTGTCGTTTCCAGCGACCATAACGCTTCCGTTGAACTTGAGTCCAAACTTGACCGGGGCCTGGGTCATGACTATGAGGTTGGTCTCGTACCTGTTCTCTCCACCCCAGCGTTCGACCGAGATGCCGAGCTCTTGGAGGTCTGTAACGTACTCTTCAACTACAGCGTCCGGACCGCCGATTATTATGACCTCATCGGGAGCGTAACTCATAATCTCAGCGGTAACGTTCGGATCGTAGACACCCCATGTGGTCGTCACGATAACCGCGCCGGTCACGTTGGCGAGGTATTCTGCTATGCCCTTGTCCGCGGCATTATCGCTGACAAGGATGACTATGTTGCTCGTCGCCGCGCTGACACCGGTAAAACTCACTGGCATTGCTACCATAAGCAACCCGAACAGGATTGCCAGGACTTTCTTTACCATCATGGCACTTCACCTCAGTTATCCTTATGAAAAAGGACATATTTAAGCTTTTTTCAGGAAATCGTCCAGCTGTGTTACCCATTGTTTAGAAAAAAGCGTTGAGATCAGGTTTTTATCCAGTAACTGTTAACAAAGGTTTCTCAATGTTTAGCTGCGTTTAAAAATCGAGGATTCACCGCCAAATCTAGAAAACGGCTGAGATGTAATAGTATCAAACCTATACTGACACAGGCTTATTTGACTATAGCAACTGCTCGGACTGGACTGCCCGAACCTCCCCTAACTTTCAGTGGAAATGCTATGAATGTGAACTCTTTCCCCACCAAAAGCTCGAGGTTGGTAAGGTTCTCGAAGATTGGTACCTCCTCACTGAGGAGTATCTTGTGCACGGCATCATCCCCTATGCTCATGGCGTCTGTTCCAACAGCTCTGGCTCCCTCCGCGACAAGGAACAGGGCAACCTCTGGTGATAGCTCCCTCCCTCCAGTGAGGAACAGAACAACCCTCCCCAGGAATCCGGAGTCAGGCACCTCTTCAAGCCCTACTAGTCCTTCACCGCTTCGGACATCGATAACGAGGCCGGGGCCCATAAACTTTTCAAGGGGCATCTCGTCAACTGTTTTCCCTCCTGGTATAAAGTGTGCCGGAGCATCGACGTGCGTCCCCGTGTGTTCCCCGAGACGGAGTGCGTTCATGTAGTAGCCGTCACGCTCTATCCTCGCCCAGGGCTTTACCTTCACCTCAGGGTCGCCAGGGTAGACAGGGGTGTCCTCACCAATGGATATGGAGAGGTCGATTATCATGGGACCACCAATGAGCTTTTAATGTTCAAGGATTAAAATCCTGCGGTGATGGTAATGGACTGCACGAAGGACTACTGCGTTAGGGACATAAGGCTCGCCCCAAGCGGCGAGAAGAAGATCGACTGGGTGTCAAGATTCATGCCGGTTTTGCAGAGCATAAGGAAGGACTTCGAGGAGAAAAAGCCCTTCAAGGGGGTTAAGATAGCCGCCACGCTCCACCTCGAGATGAAGACCGCTTTTCTGCTTCTCACGCTGAAAGCTGGAGGAGCAGAGGTTTCTGCAGCAGCAAGCAACCCGCTGAGCACTCAGGATGACGTGGTTGCGGCTTTAGCTAAGGCGGGTGTTAAGGTTTACGCTGTAAGGGGCGAGAGCAGGGAGGAATACTACGAGAACATGCACAGGGCTTTGGATATAGAACCGAACATAATCATAGACGACGGTGCCGACATGATAAGCGTCGTCCACCGGGAGAGAACCGAGCTTATCGATAACATTTGGGGGGCGAGTGAAGAAACGACGACCGGCGTCATAAGGCTCCGCGCCATGGAGAAGGACGGGGTTTTGAAGTTCCCGATCATAGCGGTCAACGACAGCTATACCAAGTACCTCTTCGACAACCGCTACGGAACGGGCCAGTCGACGTGGGACGGCATAATAAGGACGACGAACCTTCTCGTTGCCGGCAAGAACGTCGTTGTCGTCGGCTACGGCTGGTGCGGGAGGGGAATAGCGATGCGCGCGAGGGGTTTTGGAGCGACCGTCATAGTCGTCGAGGTGGACCCAATAAGGGCATTGGAGGCCAGGATGGACGGCTTCTTAGTGATGCCTATGACTGAAGCGGCGAAGGTTGGAGACATCTTCATCACGGCAACCGGAGACATCAACTGCATAAGGAGAGAGCACTTCGAGCTCATGAAGGACGGCGTCATTTTGGCCAACGCGGGCCACTTCGACGTTGAGATAAGCAAGCCCGACCTAGAGGCATTAGCCGTTGAGATAAACCAGCCGAGGCCGAACATAACCGAGTACAAGATGAAAGACGGCAGAAGGCTCTATCTCCTCGCGGAGGGCAGACTCGTCAATCTGGCTGCAGCGGATGGTCATCCCGCCGAAATTATGGACATGAGCTTCGCGTTACAGGCGAAGGCGGCCGAGTACATCAGGAACAACCACGATAAGCTTGAGCCTAAAGTCTACGTGCTCCCGAGGGAGATAGACGAGATGGTGGCGAGGATAAAACTGAAAGCCATGGGCATTGAAATCGAGCAGCTCACCGAGGAGCAGAGGAAATATCTCGAGAGCTGGGAGCACGGGACATAAGGACAGCGTTGATTTTGTCCGCAAAAATAATGCAAAGATTTTTCCAATTTTTATTCACTTTTGAGAACTCTTTCATTGCTGCTTGTAACGATAAGGGCTGTCCTCCAAGCACAATTTAAAGAAAATTTTTTATGCATAAATCCATACCCAGTTGCGGTGATCCACATGAAGAAACTTTCAGCTATATTTGTGGTGTTAGTAGTCCTACTGAGTATACCAATGGTCGCCTCTGTCCAGCAGAGGCACGGCATAGACTACTCCAAGCCCCTGTATGCAGAGGACGTGAAGATAGGACACAAGATAAGTGTGGACTACATTCCAAAGGCAGGAGGATTCCGCGGCGGAAGGGGCAGGGGAACGAGCACCACAACCGCGGCAACGGGTATTCTCGGGGCCCCAGTCGAAGGAGAGAAGTACGCAATAGTCATCGGGATAGCAGATTACCCAGGCACGTCGAGCGATCTGCAATACACCGATGATGATGCCCAGCTGGTTTATGACACGCTCATCAACGTCTATGGATTCAAGCCGGAGAACATAATCTTCCTCCTCAACATGGACGCGAGCTTCTACAACATATACGACGCGGTTATGGAGCTCAAATCGAAGGTTCAGCCGGGTGATGAGGCTGTCTTCTACTTCAGCGGGCACGGTTCAACCGGAAGGGCCGATGATGGAGACAGTGAGGTAATAGACGAGGCGATAGTCACCCACGACGGCAACCCGGATGGCAGCTTCATCCTTATATGGGACGGACAGCTCAGGGCATGGTTCGAGGACTTCCCGACTGACAGGATAATATTCATCTTCGACAGCTGCTACTCCGGAGGAATGACCGATTTGGCCGCCGAGGGCAGGATAGTGGTTATGGCCTCTGGAGAGAGGGAATTCTCACTTGAGAGCTCCGAGTGGGGACACGGTCAGTTCACGTACTACTTCTTCCTTGAGGGCATCAACGAGGGCTACGCCGATGTCTACGACCACGATGGAGACCCCGCCACTCCGGACGTCACTGTTGAGGAGGCATTTGACTACACCTTCGCCAACTGCGAGCAGCAAACGCCTGTTATAGCAGATGGCTTCACCAACGATCTCCTTCCGTAAAGCGTTTAACTCTCTCTTCTTTTCTTCTTCTGGTGATGTTATGGAATTTGAGCCCTTCAAGATTATCCCCGTTGGCAGGGTCAGGAAAGAAAACGAGAAAACTTGGCTTGAAATCTATCCAGAGTTCAGCGAAGCAGTAGAGGGGCTTGGGGAGGGAGACTGGATAAAGCTCATCCTCTGGTTCCATGAAAGCGACACGCCCGAACGGAGGAACGTCTTGAAAGTTCATCCCTACAACAACCCTAAAAATCCCCTCACGGGCGTCTTCGCCACGCGCTCTCCCGTTAGGCCTAACCCCTTGGCAATTTATGCGGTCAAAATCCACAGAATAAAGGGAAACAGGTTGTACATAGACTGGATAGACGCCCACGATGGGACGCCGGTAGCGGACATCAAGATACTCGTGGAGAGACTCGACTGTCCAAAGGAGACCCCAATCGAGGAGTGGGAGCTCGACATCGGGAAATCGCGGCAGGTGGGAGAGATAAACCTGATTCCGAGGAAGGACGAGCACCTCGACGAGCTTGAGGAAGTTTCTCCAGATGAATACAACGCCGTAGTGGTCGAAATCGGACCGAAGACGACGGTTCTAACTGCAAAAGAACTCGTGGAACTCATTGAAGTGTTGGAGGAGTTCTACGACAAACTGCCCGTGGAAATTAAAGACAAGCTCAGAAGACGTGAAGGGCGCTCGCTTTGAAGCTCACCCAGACTTCCTTTCCCTTCCCTATCCCCATCTCGAGCATGGATGAGCGGGTTATAAAGGCGCTCAGCTCCAATCCCTTGGCCCTGAGCCTCACCCTGACGAGAGGCCCAAGCTCCTCAACGGCTTCAATGGTGGCTTTGAACTCGTTCCTCGCGGATGTTCTTATGGGCTCAAGCGACAGGATTATGTCCTCCGGTCTTAGACCAACGCGAACCTTGCCATGCACCTCAACCGGGAGCTCTATCTCAAGACCGTTAGTTCTGAGCTTCCTCCCCTCGGCAAAGCCCTCGATGAGGTTCTCGAAGCCGAGGAAGCGGGCGACCTCCTCGTTAGCTGGCCTTGAGAAGACCTCCCTAATGCTTCCCACCTGCACGAGTCTCCCCGAAAGCATCACTCCAACTCTATCACCCAGACTGACGGCTTCTTCAAAGGAGTGGGTAACGTGTAGGGCCGTGAAGCCGAGCTCTTTACGCCAGCGCTTCATCTCCCCTATGAGCTTAGCCCTCGTCTGGACGTCGAGGTTGGCGAAGGGCTCGTCGAGGAGGAGAAGCTTCGGTTCAATCACCAAGGCCCTCGCTATGGCGACGCGCTGGCTCTCTCCGCCGCTCAGCGTTTTCGGCTTCCTATGGAGGAGGTGGTCTATGCCGAGGACCTCCGCTATGTCTCTCACTTTCCTTTCAATCTCCCCCTTAGGAAGCCTTCTTAACTTCAGGCCAAAGGCTATGTTGTCGTAAACGCTCATGTGGGGAAAGAGGGCATAGTTCTGCGGGATATAAGCTAAACTCCTCCTTTCGGGGGGCCAGTCTGTCACATCCTTCCCATCGAGGATCACCTTTCCGGAATCGGGCTCCATTATGCCTGCTATAATTTCCAGCAGGACGGTCTTTCCAGCCCCGCTCGGGCCCAGTATTATGAAGTACTCGCCCGCCTCCACGCCGAAGGTTATCTCTCTAAGCTTGAACTCCTTCCAGTCCTTGGAGATTGATTTAACTTCCAGCATTTGCCCTCCTCCCCACGAGCCATCTAAGTACCACAAATATGGTGAGGCTCATGACTATGAGTATCACCGAAATGGGCCTCGATGCCCTCAGCCCGTAGTTGTTGAAGTACTCCATGACCAGAACCTGGGCGGTCTTGGGATAGTAGGCGACTATCAAAATCGCTCCGACCTCGCTTATGGCCCTGGCCCAGGTCATTATCGCGCCGCTCGCTATGGCTGGAAACGCCATTGGGAGGGCTATTGAGAAGAAGGCCCTAAGCCTCGAAGCGCCGAGGGTTCTCGCGACGTGCTCCAGCTCTTCATCCACTGCCAAAAATCCATCGCGCGCGGCGTTTATCGCGAAGGGAGCTGAAACGAAGAGCATCGCCGCTATTATTCCGGCGTAGCTGTCAAGAATGGCGCTCGAGAAGGTTACCAGGAGCATTATACCGACGACAGAATGGGGAATAACGATTGGAACATCAACTATGGCCTGAACGAGGCTTTTACCTTTGAAGTCCTTTCTAGCCAAGACGTAGCCGAGAGGAACGCCGAAGAGGAGTGATATTAACGCGGTCGCGGTTGCCGTTAGCAGGGAGTTCTTGAGGGCCTTTATGACGAGTTCGTCGTGGAGCGTCTTTACGAGCATCCCCCAGTCGGAGGCCTGCTTAAGGAAAATCACAATTAGGGGAATTGCAATGTAGAGCACTATGAAGCTCCCCATGAGGGCAAAGAACGCCACCGTGTAGTCGCGCTTCATTTTCGCCCCCCAGAAAATTTTGAAGAGGGAAATAAAAATATCATCCCTCAACCGTGACCATGTCCTTGATTTCGTCGGGCACGTTGCCGAAAGCTACCGGCGGCCATATGAAGTCCTGATAGTTCTTCTGGAATACCTCCTTACCCTTCTCGCTCAGGAGGTACTTGAGGAACTCCATCGCCAGCTCCCTGTTGGGGGCTTCCTTGGGGACGGTGACGCCGTAAACGATGGGCTTTGCCTGGATAACTTTCTCTGTTGAGCCAATGTAAATTTGAACCTTGCCGTAGTAGTCTGCCATCTTGAAGTCCTTGAGGTTTATCTCGTTGGGGAGCTCGATGTACTTGAGGCCGTGCTGCTCGGCCACGCTCTTGTAGATGAAGTAGTAATCAAGGGAGCCGCTCTCAACCAGTGCTGTGAGGTCTGTCTCCTTAGGCCTTATGACGACGCGGTCGTTCTTAATCTGAATCTCCTTCGGGGCCACGATGTGGGTACCGTTGAAGTAAATGTTGGTGTTCTTCTCGACGAGGGTCTCAAAGATTGGCTTGCCATAGTAGTAATCGGCGAGCTTCATGACCATAACGCTCCTGTAACCGCAGGGGTCCTGGTTCGGGTCGCTGAAGCCGAAGGAAACGTCGTCCCTTGAGAGAATCTCATACCAGTTGTCGGAGTTTATCTCGTCAGCGTACTTGCTCTTGTCGGTGAAGGCTATGACTATCTCATTGGTGGCAAAGATGACGTAAAAGTCGGTGTAGTTGGGTATCATCAGCTGGGGTATGAGGGTGTAGTCGGCGACGGCGACTATGTCGGCCTTCTTACCGAGGTCCGTGACCTTCCTGACGGCCGCAACACTTCCGCTGGCCTCATCCTGAAAAGTTACCTTATATCCGAGGTTCTCCTCTGCGTACTTTGCGAACTCTTCCTCTAACTGCTGGAACGGAACGCTGAGCGAGCCGGCGTGGAAGACTATCAGCGTCGCCTCCTTAGGTCCAGAGGTCGAAGTTTCAGAGCCATCGCCGCTTATACATCCCGCGGCGACCACTGAAAGGATGAGAACAGCCATTAAGAGAATGCCCTTCCACCTCATTGGAACCACCGAACTAATACCCAGAAGCGGGTATTTAAGCGTTTTGAGAAAACAAACATGTTTAAGTTAACATTTCTGTTTACGTCGAGCGGCGAGTCCCTCGACCAGATCCCGGAAATGTTCATAGAACTCGCTTTTCCTGAGGTCATCCAGGGCACTCCAGAATTCGTCGAGGTTCCTGAAGCCGGCCTCCTCGTACTCAAGCGCCTGGATCAGCATCTCGAGTTTATCGGCGAACTTAACTAACCTGCCCTCCAAGCTAAGGCCCTCCTCGTACTCCCTGAAAAGCTCGAAGTAGTCTCTGGCCTTAGGACCGGCCTTGATGAAAATCTCCATCGCGGCCCTCGTCTCGGCCCTCTTCTTGTCGAGGTAGTACTGGGCAGTCAGTGGTATGTCCGTTATCCTCGCCTCGGCAAGGTCGTGGAGGATCGCTATCTTAAGGGCCCGCTCAACGTCTATATCCACTCCCCTCTCCCTCAGCGAGTCGGCGAGAAAGAGGGTTATCAGAACGACCCGATAGCTGTGGTCGGCTATGCTTTCGGGATTCGAAACTCCCCGAAGGAGCCACCCGGTTCTGGGGAGCCTCTTCAGGTTGCCGGCCTCAAAAAACAGATCGAGCATCTTCAATCCTCCGTAGTGAAAACCGCTTTTTCGGTCTCTATCGCACTCGCTATTATGCAGTCACCCAAGAACCTTCCGTAAACCCTCACCCACTCCCCCTTGCCCAGGCAGGGGCTTCCGGAGAACTCTATCCTGATGCCAGAAACTTTGAACGTGGTTCTGTATCCCGGAAGTTCCATAGGAAGGAACTCAATTAGGGGTTTGTCCTCGATGGTGCCCTCTATAACAACGTTCTTACCCCTGAAACCACCGGCATGGAGCTCATCAACGGTAACGATGTAATAGTAATGGTGACCCAGCTTGACCCTTTTGGGCATGTTCATCACCTTTATAGCCCCACGTTGCCTATTATGTGTGGGGTGAGGGTATGATAAAGGTTGCGATTATCGGTGCCGAGAATGTTGGCAAGTCAACCCTCATGAACGCGCTCATCGGTGGTAGAATCTCAGAGGTCGAGAACCTTCCAGGAACGACGAAGGGCATAATAAGGCGCCGCTTCGGCAAGCTGAAGATACCGAAGAGCATGAAAAACCCGCTCGGAGGGGCGGATGAGTTCGTTTTGATAGACACCGCCGGCCTCTTCGACCCCCAGAGGGAGTTCAGGGGGAAGGTCCTCAGCGAGGAGAAGTTCAGAGAGATTTTGAATGAAATCCTATCTTCCGATATCGTCATCCACATGGTGGATGCCCAGTACGGTCTTCACAGGGGCATGGAGAAGCTCCACCACCTCCTCAAGATGCGTCACGAGAAGCCAATAATAGTCGTCATCAACAAAATCGACCTCGTTCCAGCCGAGAGGGTTGAAGAGCTGAGGAAGATAATAAAGAAGCGCCTCGAGCAGGATGCCATTCCGCTCTCGCTTGTAACCTACAAGGGCTTCAACGACCTGCTGAAGGCATTGGCCTATTACGCCCAATACGTCAGATGAATCAGCACTTGCATATCTTAACGAGCACCTTCCTACGCCTCGGGCCGTCGAGCTCGACGAAAAGAATCCTCTGCCAAGTTCCAAGGAGGAGCTCCCCTTCGTCTATAGGCACGACAACCTCAGGGCTCAGGAAAAGGCTCGCCCTGATGTGGGAGTGGGCGTTGCTGTCGATGGTGTCGTGACCGTAGCCAGTGCCTTTAGGGACAAGCTCCTTCATCTTTGCCTTTATGTCCTGAAGAAGCCTCTCCTCGTTTTCATTGATTAACAGGCCCGTGGTGGTGTGCTTTGTGAAAACCACCACTATGCCGCTCGTCACATCACTCCTCCATACTACGTGCTGGATCTCCCTGGTTATGTCTATTATCTGAAACCTTTCCTTAGTAGGAACCTCAATCTCGAAGAGCATCTACCTCACCACCCCGAGGTTTTTCTGGATCTCTATGAGGATCTCCTCAGGATTTTTAACCCCCCACGACATCCCCGAAGAGAACCTCGTCTGAGTAAACCTCCTTGTTCGTCAGGAGCAGGTAGATGAGGTTCCCTATAAACTCCACCATGCCTACCTTCTGCCCCATCAGCGCCCGGAGCCGTTCCATGGTGCCACCCTCCCCGCAAGCTCACGTTCGAGTGCTTTGAGGAGAATCTCGGAGACGAGTATCTCTTTAATCAGCATGACATTCATCCGCGAGAGTAAATTTTACATTAAGACTCAAGCTTTAATCCAGGTGCGCGCTTAATCTTATTAAACCTAACCCTCGGAACGTTTTTAAGAGCCGGACAGAAGGGAGGAACCATGTATGCAGTAATATTTGGTAAGAATCCCCGCCTCAGCGAGGCAGAATTTTACGCCTTCGCGAGAAGGTTTAACCTAAAGGTCAGGGTAGTTGAGACTGGGCAGGACTGGCTGGTGTTTGAATCAAGCCCAAACGTTGAACGCTATTTTAGATGGCTCGGAGGTTCGCTAAAGCTGGTGAAGGTTTTTGGTGAGGGCGAAGAGACTATAGGCGAGTTTGAATACTCCAAGCTCTTCACCGTGAGCCTCTACGGGAAGAGCGACTGGAAGCTCTGGCGGAAGCTTGGGAGCGAGATAAAGAGACAATTCAAAGCTGAAGGACCTTCCAAGTTCTTCAAGCCGGCCAAAGTTTACGCCATGCCAGCCGAGCTCATCCTCAAGGGCTTTCCAGAAACTAAAGACTTCGTATTCCTCTTCGGCGAGAGCCTCTGGGTCGGGGAGACGGTGAAGGTTGCGGATCCCTTCGAGCTCAAGAAGCTCGACGTGGAGAGGCCGGTTCAGAGGCCAATACTCTCTATCCCCCCACGGCTCGCGCGCATAATGGTGAACCTCACGGAGGTCAGGAAGGGTAACTTCCTCGACCCATTCTGTGGCATAGGGACTATAGTCCAGGAATTCGTTCTCCAGGGATTAAACGCCCACGGGAGCGACAGAGACGAGAAGGCAATACGCGATGCCAAGAAAAACCTCGCCTGGCTAAGGAAGGAGTTCAGGCTTAAAAACTCGGCCCACCTGGAAGTCTGCGACGCGAGGAAGCTGAAGAGGTGCTTCAGGACGCGCTTTGATGCAATAGTTACCGAGCCCTACCTCGGCAAGCCCCTCAAGAGGAACCCGACGCGCGGGGAGGCGATAAAGCTCGCCAACGAGCTTGATAGGTTTTACTACCAGGTCTTTGAAAGCTTTGCCGACGTCCTTAAAAGAAACGGAAGGGTAGTCTTCGTCTTTCCGGCCTACAGGCTTTCCGGCGGCGGAATATATAGAAAAGATAGGAAGTGGCTCGGGAAACTCGGCTTCGAGGTTCTGGGAAGGTACACCGACTACGAGGAGAGGCACAGGCTCGTAAGGGACATCCACGTGCTGAGGTACAGGGGTTAATCCCCTATCAGCCTCTCGTGCTCCTGCTTCATGCAGCGGTGGGCAACTGCCATTAATCCGGCCTCCTTCGCTCTCTTAAAGGCCTCCTGGCTGTAGGTGTTGAACTGGAACCAGACGACCTCGGCGCCCTTCTTTATCGCCTGCTCGACGTAGTCCATCGCGAACTCCGGTCTAACGAAGATGTCAACGATTTCCACCTCGTCTGGAATGTCTAGAACGCTCGAGTAGCACTTTCTCCCCAAAACTTCCTCGTAGTGGGGGTTTACTGGATAGACCTCGTAGCCGTGCTCGATAAGGTATCTCATAACCTTGTTGGCGTCCCTTTCGGGCTTTGGTGATGCGCCCACGAGGGCGATTTTCCTGTACTTGGTCAGAATTTCCTTAACGTCTTCATCCGTCAGCCTGTCGACAGACATTATCCGCACCATGTTATCACAATATCCATCTCTTAGCCAACGTTTATAACATCTTTTGCCAATTCCCTATATGCTCTATGAAGAAACTGTGACAAGCAGGGTGTTTCAGCTCTTAATGACTATCCCTCTAGCGGCAATGCTCTGGGGGACGTATCAGACCTACAGAACAGGGGAAGGCCTTGAGGTCATGCTCCCAGCCACTGCAGTGGTCTTAGTCCTTCTACTGGACATCATGGCGATGAGGATAGAGATAGACGACCGTGAGATAAGGATACGCGGAACCTTAGGACTAATAATGAGGAAGACGATTCCCCTGGAGAACATCGCCAGCTTCAAGGTCGGCGATAGCTGGATGAAGTGCTACGGGATGGTGCACTTCACATTGCCCGCCAGGGGTTGTGTGGTGATAATTCCGCGGAAGGGCTGGAGCGTCTCATTCTCCACCAACCGGCCCGAGGAGATAGCAAAGATTCTCTCTATGCTGGGCATTCCACGAGAACCTTAGTCCCCCTGACGGCCACTATCCTGACTTCTTGGCCACTCTTCGCGGTTCCTTTGAGGCATTCGGCGCGCCAGAGCTCGCCGTCGAGCTTAATCAGTCCTTCGGAAGCCAGATCTTCAACGACCACGGCGGTTCTCCCAATCAAAGCCTCCACTCCAACCTCGACCTTCCTGTCGAAGGTTCCGAGGAGAAATGGAGCCACTGCGACGTCCTTAGCGAGCAGCACCCCCAGAACTATCATCATTCCACGTATAGGGACGTTTATCCCCATTGAAGGCAAAATAAAGAGCAGTAACCCAGCCACAATCAGCTCATCCGTCATCAGGGCGAGCAACTTTAGGAAATCCCCCTTTTTCATTCCCTCCCCTCCAGCCAGCGCCAGTATTGGTTCAGCTCAACCACGCGCCACCAGTGTTTGAGCTCCCTTCTGGCGGTTTTGTAGTCGGGATAAAACCTTCCGACGAGCTCCCAGAAGGCCTTGGAGTGGTTAAGATGCCTTAAATGAGCGAGCTCATGAACGACGACGTATCGCTTCAGATTTTCCGGAACGACTATGAGACGAAGGTTGAAGCTCAGGTTTTTCCTCGAAGAGCAGCTTCCCCACTTGCTCCTGCCGAGCCTCACGTAGACCTTCCCGGGTTCGACGCCCATCTTCCGAGAGTACTCCCCGATAAGCTCGTGGAGTTCCCTCCTGAGGCGCTCTCTGAGAAGCGAGACCATCGGTTCGGGCATCGGAGGGAGCACTACAGTTTCAAACCTCTCGTGTATCTTCGGCTTCCTTCCGTGAATGACGCGGTAGAATCTGCCGTCGAGGGGAAAACCCAGTTCGGCCTCGTTCTTAGCCTTCTCGACCTCGGCAATCTTTTTCTCTAGCCACTCCCTGTGCTTCTCGATGAAGGAATCAACGTCAAAGCCCGATGGAGCAGTAACGACCACCCTCCCATCCGGCCTGACCTCAAGCCGGGCGTACTTCACCGGCCTCACGCGGAGCTCGTAGTCCATCCCGCTCACCTTTTAAGGAAAAGTAAGAAGCTGAGCTTATGAAAGTTGAGGTCCTCGAGAGAAAAGCCAAGAGCATCTACACCCGCTCGAAGATTCCGGGAGTTAACTGGACGGTTAACCAGTACGTCGGCTGTGCCTTCTCCTGCAGGTACTGCTACGCCAAGTTTCTGTGCCGGTGGAGGGATTACGGCGAGTGGGGAAGCTGGGTGGAGGTGAAGACCAACGCACCGGAGCTCGCCAGGAAGCGGATTCGGGGGAGCGTTGTGATGTCAACCGTCAGCGACCCTTACCAACCGATAGAGGCCAAACTGAAGCTGACGCGGCGGGTTCTCCGCTACATGGACAAGAGAAACGAGCTGTCCATACTGACGAGGTCGCCGCTGGTCACACGCGACATAGACTTATTTCGGGAATTCCGCTCGATAGAGGTCGGCCTGACGATTAACGGCTTTGATAGGAGGGAAAAGAGGCTCTTTGAACCGCTGGCACCTGTTCAGAAGGCCCGGATCACCGCGCTCCAGAGGCTTTACGATGAGGGCGTAAGAACCTACGTCTTCGTGAGCCCGATAATCCCAGGAGTTACCGATGTCAGAACCATCGTAGAGGAGACCAGGGGCTTCGCGGACCGCTACTTTTTCGAGGTGCTGAACCTCAGGGCCTCCGGAAAGGAGTTCCAATGGGTTCTGCGGGAGAACTACCCAGAAAGCTACATGATTCTAACGGACGACGAGAAGTTCACGCGCTTCATTTCGAAGCTGAAGGAAGAAATTAAAGGGCTTGACATAAAAACGGAGGGGATAGAAACCCACCGACATGGCTGGAAGCTCATCCAATTCTAACTACCACGTCACCCCCAGCAGCTCTCCGCCATAGGCGAGCCACAGAAGAAGGGCAGTCGAAAAGGGGACGGTAAACTCGTCGTAGGCGGACGGGATGGGGAGGCTCTCCAGAAATACTGCAATCATGGCCACCAATCCCAGGAACGGAAGGGAATACTGCATACCAAGGACTCTGTGGGCAAAGACCAGCATGACCAGAGAGACCACGAACATGGTGACACTTCCAATGATGGTCTTTCTCCCATTCCACGGAATTCTCGGCCCGCCCACGGCTCGGCCTACTATCGCATTGAAGCAGTCGCCGAAGGTCGAGACCCACAGCGCCGAGAGGGCGGCTATCTTCGGGAAGATTGAACATATCATCGCCATCGTAACCCAGAAGAGGAAGCTGCCCAGATAGTTGTCAGCCTCGTCCTCCCTCGCCATCTGGCGGTAGCTCAGGTCTGCTACAGGGACGGTGAAGCGCCAGCCCCTCCTGAGCTTGAGATGCTGGAGAGTGTAGAGGAAGGCGAATCCCCACACCACTAGGAGCGTTACCCACTTTGGCGTGAAGACGATTATTGGAGCTCCCAGTATTCCGGGCAGAACGTGCCAGCCTTTTCTGACAAGTTCCCTTCTAGGTATCCCTTTCATGATTTCATCTCCCCTTAGATTTCAGCGAAGATGTTTATATCCTCTACTACGGAATCACCGCTATCACCAGCGAGTTGACATTCGTCCCCGTCGGGCCGGTTCTGAGGAGCGCACCTACTTTTTCGAGGGCCCTGTAGGCGTCGTGTTTCCTAAGGACTTCCTCCACATCTATTCCAGCCTCGCTGAGCTTTTCAAGGGTGGATCCGTCAACAATTCCTCCGGCGGCATCGGTGGGACCGTCGGTTCCGTCGGTGTCAAGGGCCAAAACTACGGCGTTTAAGCCGGCTATCTTCCTCGCTATGCTCAGCGCGAACTCCTGGTTCGGGCCGCCGAGACCAGCTTCCCCCTCAATCGTGACTGTCCACTCACCGCCTGCTATCAGAACGGCGGGCCTCTCAAAGGGCCGGTTTCTCGAGGCTATCTCCTGAATCAGCGAGCCGATTGCGAGCGCTACTTCTCTTGCCTCGCCTTCAAGGGTGGTCGTCAGGATGTGGGCATTAAAGCCGAGCTCTTCGGCCTTTCTTTTTGCGGCCTCACACGCTATAGCCCCGCTCCCCACTATGAAGTTGTGAACGTTGGGCAAATCTTCTTTGAGGGTCTCCTCTGCTTCCCCCCGGAGGCCTTTTTCTATGTGCCCCCTAACACTCTCCGGGAGCTTGTCCCACACGCCGTAGAGCCTCAGAACTCTGTGGGCATCTTCAAAGGTCGTGGGATCGCTCACAGTTGGTCCAGAGGCGATGGCCTCCAAGGGGTCGCCGACAACATCCGAGAGGATTAAACTTACAACCGTCCCCTTCACGAGCTTTGCCAGTTTTCCGCCCTTCACCTTTGAGATGTGCTTCCTGACGGTGTTTATCTCATAAATCTTCGCCCCGCTCTTCAAAAGAAGCTCGTTCGTCTGTATCTTGTCGTCAAGGCTTATGCCGTCCTCGGGGAGAGTAAAGAGAGCCGAACCTCCACCTGAAATCAGGACGAGAAGTAAATCATCTTCCCCAACTTTTTCCGCGAGCTCAACGCCAGCCAGCGCGCCCCTCATAGAGTTCTCATCAGGGACTGGATGGCCCGCCTCGATTACCGTGATTTTCGGGTCGTCCACGCAGTTTGCAGCGTATCCATATTTTGTGACGACGAGGCCTTCCGCTATCCTCTCACCGAGAACCTCATAAGCAGCTTTAGCCATCGCGCAGGCAGCCTTGCCGAAAGCGAGGAGGTAGACCCTGCCTGGAACATTGAAGGGCTTTCCATTCACATAGAGCCTATCCTCGCGGTACTCGAGCGTCCTTTTAACAGCCAAGTAGGGGTCGGCCGCCTTAAGTGCGGCGTTCATTATTTCGAGGGCCGCTCTCCGGAGATCACCTTTGGGAAATAGGGATAAGCCAGTACCCATCATACCACCTCTCCCCCTCAGTTAAAAAAATAAAGAAAGCCGGCTCAAAGAAGAATCGCGCCCATGATTAAAATCACTATGGCCGCTACGACACCCTCAACGAAGGTTGCTATTGTCTGGAGCCTGTAGCCCTGGGTGACGTCCATGTTGGAGAACTGCGTAACCACCCAGAAGTAGCTATCGTTCGCGTGGCTTACGACCATGGAACCGGCACCGATCGCTAAAACTGCCAGCGCTCTGCCGTAGGGAGATCCAAGTCCCAGTGAGTCCATCATCGGAGACAGAAGCGCTGAGGTCGTGATTATTGCAACCGTTGATGATCCCTGGGCGGTCTTAAGAAGCGCGGCTATAACAAACGGCAGCAGAAGTCCGAGATTGTATGCTGCCAGAGTGCTTCCGATGTAGTCACCTATTCCCGTCTCCCTCAGAACATACCCGAAGGAGCCACCAGCGCCGGTGATTAAGATGATGATTGCGGCGTTCTTTAGACCTTCTCCGACCCAGCCATTGGGTCCGTAGATGCTCTCGTCGAGCTTCTCAACCAGCTTAAACGACAGGAGGACACCGACCAGCAGTGCGGTTATTGGGTGACCAATGAAATCAAGGAAGTTCTTGAGCGTATCCGTTCCGAAGGGGTGAGACGGGAAGTCGGCTACCGACTTGAGAACGATGAGAAGTATCGGAACAACCAGAGGGGCAAACGCCCACCTGGCTGGTGGCAGCTTTTCATACTTCTGCATGAGATCCTCATAGCTCTCCTCTATGTCGGGCTCGATTTGTATCTTGCTTCCAACCTTCATTGCATAGTAGAGGCCAGCGATGGCGGCAGGTATCGAGGCAATAAGTCCCAGCATGATTACAAGTCCAAGATCCGCGTTGAGATTTTCAGCGGCTGCAATTGGACCCGGCGTTGGTGGCACCAGGGTGTGGGTAGCGTATAAACCCGTGCTCAGCGCAATGGCAGTAACCGCCATGGAAAGGCCCGCACGCTTGGTCAGGGTCTTGTTGAGTGGGGATAAGATAACGAATCCCGAGTCACAGAACACGGGCACTGAGACTATGTATCCGATTATACTCATCGCATGTGGAACCCTGTTCTTCCCGACAACCTTGAGAACAGCCTCTGCCATGGACAGTGCTCCACCGGACTTTTCGAGAATATATCCGATTATTGTTCCAGCTGCAATGACTATACCTATCGACTTCAGGGTTCCTCCAAAGCCCGTGGCTATTGCATTTACAGTCTCTGAAAGTCCGAGGCCCGAGAATATTCCCACAAAGTATGCTGCTCCTAGAAGCACCAGAAATGCGTGCACTTTGTACTTCCCTGTAAACAAAACAATTAGACCAACCGATATAGCCAGCAACAGTAGCAATATCTGCCCCGAAACCATGGGATACCCTCCTGCCCGAAAGGGCAAAAATTGTATTGCTCAAATACCAAATAAATCTTTCCATACAGACAATAAAAATGGCCATTACTTTTGGTTTTATGATAAATTCCAACTTTCCAAAACACCAAATTATCAACAACACATTGTGTTACAAAAATCGTGCTTAAGGTGACTCTATTAACTAAAAGACAATTAACGTTCGAATTACATTGGGCTCCCAGAAGACAAAATTTCCCGTAGATCTAACCTTTGCCGTTGGATGGATAACAGAGGAAGAAAATAAACTGCATCAGTCCAGCATAGCCAGAACCTTGTCCACCTCGTTGGCGACCTCAACGTCGAAGAGGTGTATGGTTGGGAGCAACCACCAGAGGCGGTAGCTGTGGGCCTTACCTTCCTCGCCGTAGTACTGGAAGACGAATCTTCCAAAGCCCGTCATGTCGCGGTGGAGATCTCTGACTTCTCTCAGGACGCGCCTGACCTTGGGTGGGTACTCCTCGTAGGGCAGCGGGAGACTCTTGACAAAAACCCTGTCCTTGAAGAAGTCAGTGGTCAAGCCGATTGAACCCACGTATTTTTCAAGCTGCTTGAAGCCCTTCTCAGACCAAAAGCGATGGAGTACTATCCTGGGGTCCTCCCTGGCCAGCGGAAAGCTCTGCTCTTCCTCTTCTAACCAAAACTCGAGGTAGGGCTGGCCCTTTTCGATGACTATCCTGGCCAGAAGCCTCGCGTTCTTCGGTATTGCCTTCTGAGTCTCGTCAATGTGGTACTCCTTACCGCTAACCGTGTAGGTCTCTCCCTCCTGCCTCTCGCCCGCCTTCGAGACGAAGTAGGCCCTCTCGCCCTCTATGGTTCCGAGGTGAAGGTCGTAGCCCCATGCCCTCAAGTCCTTGAACTTGAACCTCCGCTCAGCAGGGACGACTCCCGAGTTCTCGATTATGTAATACCCCTCGAGCATTTTCATCACCAAAGGTTAATAAAATGGGCAAGTATTTAAAGGTTTCTTTACACATCTCAACGAAGGTATATTGCAAAAACAGCGGTTGAAAGAGCGCTCAATCAAGAATAATCAGCTCTATCTCCGCCATGGTTTCGGGGTTCTTCAGGAGCTCAACGATGCGCCTGTCTATGTCTTTAGCGGCTTTGTTCGCTTTTATCGCAAGCGTTCTCCCATCCACGTAGGTGCTCTTCCGTATCACCATGGAGTATTCATGGTTCAGAATCAGCTCTGGACTGCCACAGGCTAAGACCTCGTCCACGAGCTCCCCGACCTTAATGCGGATTAGAAGCCTCTTTCCCTCTTTCAGGGCGGCTTTAAACTCCTCACTAAGGTCGTTTATTCCCTTGTCAGCTTCAATACAGAGTATGCAATCCCCCTTCGGCGTGAGGTAGTCCTCCTTTGTAAACTCAAGCGTGGACTTGTGCGTGGCCCTAACGTTCTCGTGGCCCCGGCAGCGGATGATTTCCTTGAGCATGGTTCCAGTTTTGAAGGTGGGCTTATAAGCCTAAGCCAGGGAAAAGTTTTAAAACGGCTTTCGAGATTGGGCATATGGTTGTCAAACTCAAGCTAATGGGGGGATTGATGATGGGAAACATCAAGCAGACGTTCATTAAGAGGGTTGCAAGGGAGCTCTTTGACCGCTATCCAGACCAGTTCACCAGGGACTTCGAGCACAACAAGAAGAAGGTCGAGGAGCTGACCAACGTTACCAGCAAGACCATCAGGAACAGGATAGCCGGCTACATCACCAGGCTCGTGAGAATGAAGGAAGAGGGCAAGATACTCTGATGCCCTATCCATCGTTTTTCTGAGCTTTAACTTTCTCCTTCTCAAGGCGCTTTCTAAAAGTCATCGAGGTCTTCCAGTATCTTCCTGGGGAGCCTTGGACCAAACTCGCGCATGAGCCTCTCGAATTCGCGCTCGTTCTCCAGGGCTATTCTCCGCAGGAGGTTCTCGATGTAGGTCTCCGTTAGGAGGCGAACCTCTTCAAGCTCCTGCTTTGTCCTTATGAGTTCCTCTATCCTCTCCTGAATCTCAGAGAGGAACGTCACGAGCTCTCTGATCTTGTCCTCGGTCGGCTCGGTGGACTTTATAAGCTCCCTTGCCTGGGCGTACTCACGGGTGGGCCTTGGCGCTTTGGGCTCGTACATCTCGGTTCCAAAGGTGTACGGTGTCAGGAGAACCTCCAAACGGAAGCCGCGCTTTATCATGTAGTACTTCCTCGGCCTGCCGCGCGGGATCTTCTCTACCCTGCCCTCTATCAGTCCGGCACTCTCGAGTATCCTGAGGTGCTCCAAAACGGCCTTCTGGCCAACTCCAAGCTCCTGGCTAAGCTCGCTCACGAAGTATGGTCTCCTGGTGAGCAGGATGAGTATCCTACGCCTCGTCTCGTTTCCCAGTATGTCAAGCAACCGTCCCATGTTCTTATTTAACTCCATGCTCTCACCCCCTCTTTCCCTAACCTAATGTAAGAAAAGACTACTTTAAGCTTTTCGGTTGTGACGCCCAGGTTTAAAAAGTATCAGCAGAAGTAACTTCGGTGATCCCAATGTTCGCGGCAAAACTGGTCTGCACAAAATGCGGTGAACCTTATCCCCTCGCCTCCGGTATCTACAAGTGCCCCAAATGCGGCTCGCCTCTGGATGTTTGCTATCACTACGATGATATAGCCGACATCATCCAGGACAACGACCCCTGGTTCCGGGAACACCCGCACGTCTGGAAGTACTGGATGTTCCTGCCCGTTTCCAATCTTAAAAAAGCAGTTACGCTCAATGAAGGCGGTACGAGACTCTACAGGGCAAAGAGGCTCGAGGAGAAAATAGGCATCACGAGGCTTTACATCAAGAACGAAGGCGAAAATCCAACCGGGGCCTTTAAAGACAGGGGCTCAAGCGTAGAAATCACAAAGGCCCTCGAGTTTCACGCGCAGAAAGTGATAGTAGCTTCAACCGGCAACATGGCGGCGTCAATAAGTGCATACGGGGCAAAAGCCGGCCTCAAAGTCACGATAGTAGTTCCCGAGGGGACCCCAGAGGGCAAGCTCGTCCAGGCCAAGGTGTACGGAGCAAGCGTTGAGGTTTTCGGAAAGACGTACGATGAAGCGCTGGCAGAGGCAGAGAGAAAGGCGCTTGAGGAGGGCTACTACCTGACCGGCAACTACCACTACCGCGTCGAGGGACAGAAGACGACGGGCTTCGAAATCATTGACCAGCTCCACTTCAACGTCCCGGACTGGATAGTAGTGCCCATCGGAGCCGGAACACACCTCAGAGCAATCTGGAAGGGCCTAAAAGAGTTTTATCGGGTCGGCCTCATCAGTGAGCTTCCGAGGATAGCGGGCGTCCAAATTGAGGGCTACGACGCAATAGTTAGGGCCTGGAAGACCGGCAAATCAATTGAGAAGATAACAAAAAAGGTCCCAACCATCGCCAGTGCAATAGCCGTCAAGGCCCCGGTTGATGGAGAAAACGTTCTCAAGGCAGTAAAGGAGAGCAACGGATACCTCGATACAGTTACCAATGAAGAAACAGCCGCGGCTGGCCTTCTCCTCGGAAAGGAGGGCCTCTTTGTTGAGCCATCATCCGCAACCTCCCTAGCCCTTGCCCAGAAGATGAGAGAAGAGGGAATAATAGACAAAGGCGAAAGCGTAGTCATCATCGCAACCGGCCACGGACTCAAGGACATCAACACCTGGAGCAAAGTGCTGACGAGCTAAGGCACCTCGTGATGGAGCCTGCACCTCGCCTCGTAGCTCTCCCTCCCTCCAACGAGAATTACCGGGGAATCCCTGGGAGCAGGCTTTCCATCGATGAGCCTCTGACTCCTGGTTGCTGGTCTTCCACAGACGGTGCAGACGGCGGTGAGGTAGACTATATTGTCGGCCCTAACGAGAAGCTCCCTGGTTACAGGGAACGGGTCTCCCTTGAAGTCGAGGTTCAGGCCGCTCGCTATGACGTAAACCCCATCATCGGCAAGCCGGTTGAGCGTTTCAACGATGCTCATCGGAAAGAACTGCACCTCGTCGATTCCTATGACCTCGAAGCCCTCCCTCTTGGTTATTTCCTCTATCTTTCTCACACCCTCCTCGTCCGTCGGTATGACAAAGGCCTCGTAGCGCAGCCCGTTATGTGCAACCACCTCATCCTCGCTGTACCTGTTGTCTATGGCAGGTTTGAAGAGCGCCGCCTTTCTTTTTGCAAACATCTGGCGTTCTATGCGCTTAATCAGCTCAGTTGTCTTGCCCGCAAACATCGGCCCGGTTATGACCTCAAGAAATCCCTCTGGATGCACTTTCTCCCACCAGATATGGAACGGGATTTGGGAGTTAAATGGACTGCGGAAGAAAAGTTGAACAAAAGACAAAGGAAGAAGGGAAAAACGGTCAAACTGGCGTGACGTGGCCCCACTTCTCGAGGGCCCTCGCAAGCTCCTTGTGGGTCTTGGCGTACTCGTCGAGCGGGATGCCCTGCATGATGGCATTCAGCGCCTGCCTGACGGCCATTGCTCCAGCCTTCGGTCCGTCAGGGTGTCCGAGGGTTCCGCCGCCTATCTGCAGGACGATGTCCTTTCCGAGGGCATCTATGACGGGCTCAATGTTGCCGGGGTGAAGGCCACCCGAGCTGACGGGCATGGCCGGTTTGATGTGGTAGAACTTCTGCTCCAGGTGGAAGACGTCGTTCTCATCCGGGACGTAGTGCTCCTCCCTGAATATCCTGGCGTACTGTATGACCTCCCACTTGCCGCCCTCGAGCTTTCCTGCTCCAGCGGTGCCGACGTGGAGCTGGTCAAGGCCTATGACCCTGTAGAGCTTAGCCAGAACGAACATCGAGATGCCGTGGTAGGGGTTCCTGGTGAAGGTCGCGTGCATAGCTCTGTGGGCGTGCAGGGCTATGCCGTAGTCCTCGGCCAAATCGCGGATGTACTCAAGGGCTCCCCAGCCGGTAACGACAACATCCACCATGGCATGCGGGTTGCCGTAATCGGCGAGGATTTCCAGTCTGCGCTCCATTTCCCTGATGTCGGCGGTAATGTTGGCAAACCAGCTCTTCTTCTCTCCAGTCTCGCTCTCAACTTTGTCGATGACCCTCATGATGACCTCGGCCCTGTCCTCAAAGCGGTTGTACCAGGGGCTCGTTAGGTTCTCATCATCCTTGATGTAGTCCATTCCCCCGCTGAGAAGGTCGTAGGCGAGCTTCTCGAGCTCCTCCGGCGAATAGCCTACCTTGGGCTTCGGAACGGTTCCGACTATTGGCCTGTCATTAACTCCGAAAATCTCCTTAACGCCCTCCTTTCCAAAGGCAGGTCCATCGAACTCCCTGAGGAACTTCTCGGGCAGGTAGATGTCCTCCAGGCGGAGGCCCTTGACACGCTTCATTCCAAAGACGTTGCCGGCAACGGAAGCGAGCATTCCCGGCATGTTCCACTCCTCGAACAGGTGAACGGGATAGGCGATTCTAACAACCCACGAGCCGTCGCCCATGTCTGTAAAGTGATAGGCCTTGGCAGACATGTCGTCCCATCTTTCCTTCTCGTACCACTGGTAGAGGCTCGTCCAGGTTCCGGTCGAGCTCTCGGCGGCAACTGCCCCAGCGGCATCCTCAATGCTGAAGCCCTCGGCCGGAGTTATTCTGAAAACGGCTATCAAATCTCTCTTGAGATTCGGCTCATACTCCTTGTCCACATATATGTCGTATATCTCAAACTTCTCCACCATGCTTTCACCTCCTCAGTAAACCAAAGATTGCATCACTCCCTATAAAAATGCTGTGGTCCAATTCCTGGACATCACTGTCTCTATGTGAGTATTAGAGACGCTTTTTCTTCGTCAACGCTTCAAACTCCCGTCTCCGTTTGGGAAATCAAGACAATAATAAGGTTGCAAACTGGATTTAAGGACCTAAAAACGATTTTTCAAACTTCGTTCTAAAGTTAGTGTCGGGCTGTTCATAAGTCAAGGACCCAACGCTGCTTAATTTCTCAACACCTTACTGAAAAATAGCCAATTATCGCCCCCAGAATGCCCCATTTCCGAAAAGTTTATATAGCACTTTGTTCTTAAAATAAAACGCAGACATCTGCAAAACAATGTTTAGGAGGTTGGGAAAATGGCTGAGTTGCCAATTGCCCCAGTTGACAGGTTGATAAGGAAGGCTGGCGCTGCCCGCGTCAGCGAGGACGCTGCCAAGCTCCTCGCCGAGCACCTCGAGGAGAAGGCCCTTGAGATCGCCAAGAAGGCGGTCGACCTTGCCCACCACGCCGGCAGGAAGACCGTCAAGGCCGAGGACATCAAGCTCGCTATCAAGGCCTGATGGCCTTTCTTTTCTCTTGATTTTCCGCTGTTCTACCAGAAGTTAACGCGCTCGACTGAGATGTTTGTACTGCCCACTTTTAGAAAAGCGAACCCTGCGGAGTCCATCCTCGGAAAGGTCGGCGAGCCCGGGTTAAGAAGAACAACCCTCTGGCCATGAACGGAGTATGTATCGTAGTAATACCTATGAGTATGGCCAAAAACGAGAACGTCAACGCCCATGTCGAGGGCCTTGTAGGTGAGCGTCTGGGCGTTCATGACCACGAACTGATGACCATGGAGTACGCCGATTTTGAGGCCTTCGACCTCGATAACCTGTTCTTCAGGCAGGTGCAGGTGGTCTACGTTGCCTCTGACCGCCACTACCGGGGCAAACTCTTCGAGCCTCTCAAGGAGCTCCGGAGAGGTAACATCTCCGGCGTGTAATATAAGGCCTGGGCGTTTCTTTTCAAGATGCTGGAAAAGAAGGGAGGGAAGGTTTTTTGTTTTATTGCCGTAATGTGTGTCGCTAATCACTGCCACGAGCATGGTTATCCCTCAGATGGGGACGTTTATGCCGAGCTTCTCGACGAGCTCCTTGTAGCGGTTTCTAACAGTGACCTCCGTGACGTGAGCAACCTCCGCCACTTCTCGCTGAGTCTTCTTCTCCCCCTCCAGCAGGGAGGCGACGTATAAAGCAGCCGCTGCCAAACCTGTTGGCCCCTTTCCGCTGGTTATGCCTCTCCTGATGGCCTCCTGGAGTATCTCCTTGGCGCGCTTTTTAGTTCTCTGGCTCACGCCGAGGGCATCGCCGAAGCGGTCGACGTACTCTACTGGACTGGTCGGCCTGAGGTTCAGGCTGAGGCCCCTCGCGAGGAAGCGGTAGCTCCTGCCTATTTCCTTCTTTGTAACCTTGGAAACAGCCGCTATCTCATCGAGCGTCCGCGGAATGCCCTCTATCCTGCAGGCGGCGTAGAGGGCGGCTGAAACCATTCCCTCGATTGACCTTCCGCGGATGAGCTTCTTCATGACGGCCTTCCTGTAGAGCGAGGCGGCGACCTCCTTAACGCGCCTCGGCAGCATCATCTGGGCCGCCATCCTGTCGAGCTCGCTCAGGGCGAATGCCAGGTTACGCTCGGCGGCGTCGTTTATCCTCATCCTGCGCTGCCACATCCTCAGCCGGCGCATCTTGGTGCGGTACATTCCCGTAATCTGGTTGCCGTGAATGTCCCTGTCGCGCCAGTCTATATCCGTGGAGAGGCCCTTATCGTGGATCATCAACGTCATGGGCGCACCGGTCCTGGCGCGCTTCGCCCTCTGGTCGGGGTCAAAGGCGCGCCATTCGGGGCCCTCATCAATGACGTTCTGCTGAACGACGTAACCGCAGACAGAACAGACGATTTCGCCTCTCCGCGGATCGTAGAACAGCTTATCGGAGCCACAAATGGGACAAACATTCTTATCAGCCAAAAGCTCTCACCCCCTCTTTCTGGGGGCAGGGCGTCTTTTCTTCCCAGCCTTGGAGGGCTTTCTCTTCTTTCCGTGATTCGTCTTGGCCTTCTTGCGTTTGGTATCGACGTAGAGCAGAGCCCCGACGTAATCCTCGGGGTTCCTGACACGAGGTTTAACAGCTACGTAGGGCCTCTCAACAGGCCCAAAAACATCCTTCACTACCCCAACCACCGTAAGCTTCTTATCCACCACGGGCTCGTTGAGCGAGGGAACCCAGTCAGTGCGCAGAATTAAAAACCCCTGCTTCGCGTAGTGAGAAACCTTGCCTAGGCGCTTCATAGCCCCACCCCAAAAGGAACATCCTTTTAAGCTTTTCGCTTTTAGGTTTATAAACTTTTCGGCGAATTTCCAAAAGGTTTTTATTTAAGGCGCTCTTTATATTTAAAGTTAGGCGGGGTCAAATGAAGTGCCTTCTCGTGGGTCATCTCACAGTTGACATCATAGCCAAGGGTTCAACCAACGAACGGCGAATCGGGGGCGGTGCCTATTACTCCGCGCTCGCGCTGGCAAATTTCTGCGAGGTCGAGATACTAACCAGTGTGGGCAGAGATTTCCCGGGAGAATGGCTGGACGGCCTCAGGGAGAGGGGAATAAAAGTAAAGGCCATCCCCTCAGAGAAAAGCACCACCTACGAGCTCCGCTATTCGGACGGGAACACGAGGACGCTGAGGCTCCTCGGTAGGGCCGAGCCGATAACCGAAGTTCCTCACAACCGCTATGACATCGTAATACTCAATCCCGTTGCCAACGAGATTCCTCCAGAAACCGTTGAAGCGTTCAAGGAAAGGGCGGACTTCCTAGTAGCAGACGTCCAGGGGTTCATAAGGGCCCCCCAAATCGGGGAGGTCAAGCTCATTTCCATTGATGCCTCTTTCCTCAAAGGCATTAAGGTTCTCCACGCGGACATCTCTGAGATTCCCTACCTGAAAAGTCTCCAGCCAAAAGACGTTGAGGTTTTGCTGGCTTCCAACGGACCAGAGCCCGGAAGGGCTTACCTGAGGGGTGAAGAATACACCTACAGACCGGTTGAGTTTGACGTGGAGGAATCCACTGGAGCCGGGGACGTCTTCCTCGCTTCCTTCAGCTACTTCTACAAGAGCTGCCCCTTCATCCAGGCTCTCAAGAGGGCAAACGCTTTCACGGGGCTGTTCCTGGAGAGGAGGAGCTTTGATTTCTCCATGGAAGAGGTGGGCGAGCTGGCGAGGAGGGTGAAAGTCGAGAAAAGTGAGGGTGTTTCTCAACATTGAAAACTATAAAAGCCCCCACGGGAACTATTCTCGACCGATGATGAAACGTCAGCATGCTGAAGATGATGAAAAGGGACTTAACTGAGGTGGTGATATGGACAGGTACGTTCTCCTCGTAAAGGCCCCCAAGGGGCTGGACATGGAACCCATAAGGGAAGAGCTCAAGGCTTTTCTCGAAGAAAAACATCCAGAGCTAAAGGTTGGGCTCCACAGATGCATAGGCCTGACCGTTGATCTCGTCATCCTATACCGCGAGGGCATTGTTCTCGTGAAGAGAAAGAACGAGCCCTTTAAGGACCACCTGGCCCTGCCGGGGGGCTTCGTCGAGTACGGCGAAACGGTAGAGGAAGCCGCGGTGAGGGAGGCAAAGGAAGAGACCGGTCTCGATGTAAAGCTCCTCCGCCTTGTCGGGGTCTACTCAGACCCGAACAGGGATCCAAGGGGACACACGGTGACGGTGGCCTTTTTGGCCTTCGGCAGGGGGGAGCTCAAGGCAGGGGACGATGCAAAGGAAGTCGTGGTTGTTCCAATCGATGAAGTTAAGAAAGTCCCCCTCGCCTTCGACCACGCGAAGATTATAGAGGATGCCCTGTCGCTGGGGTGATGACATGATCGAGATTCCAGAGTTCGGTAGGATAATCGTGGACGGGAAGGAATACACGTACGATATAGTGGTCTACCCCAGCGGCAGGGTGGAGCGCAGGAAGAAGGAGATAAGCAAGAAAAAGCACGGCACGAGCCACAAGCTCGACCCGGAGGAGCTGAGGGAGTACCTCACAGAGGACTTTGACGTTCTCGTCGTTGGGACCGGCCTCTGGGGTATGCTCTCGCTCCTACCGGAGAGCAGAGAGCTCGTCAAGGACAAAGAAATCATCGAGAGCCCAACGCCAGAGGCGGCCGAGCTCTTCGAAAAGCTGAGAAAAGAGAAGAGAGCCCTTGGGATATTCCACGTCACCTGCTGACGGCCTTCAGAAAAACGACAACTCCAGCGAGGGCCAAGGCTAGCGTGTACCAGTAGCCGAAGAGGAACCAGACGGCACTGACTGTTCCAAGGGCTATTCCGTTGAGTATCATGAGGACTATAACGTCGCCCACGTTCGTCTCTGGCAGGGAGAGCTCTTTCTCACCGCGGTAGAAGTAGACCATGGCCAGCGAAGACGTCATGAGGGGCAGAACTACAGCCGCCGGGAGGAGCCTCACGAGGGATGGATTAAGGTAAGCGGCCACCGCAACCAGAAGAAAACCTGCCGATACCGGAACGGCGTTCATCGTTATCAGCTTTCCCCTGACAAACTGGCTGGGAGTTATGGGCAGGCTTTGAAGAACCTCAAAGGCCAGTCCGTCTATCTTAAGCACCGTATCGACCCCGATGGAGCCCATCCAGGCTATCATGAAGAGAACTGGCATAATGGCCTGCTCACTCGTTCCGCCCTCGCTCAGCACGCTCAAAGCCGTGGGGAGGACTATGAAAATAGGAAGTATTAGCCCGACGAGGAGAGCGCTCTTCCGGAAGACTATTTTAAAGTCCTTCACAGCAATTGCCAGCGCAGGGGGGAGCGTTTTGGCCTTAAAGACTGTACTGCCACTCTGCGACACGATCCTGCCCTCGCCCATTCCCTCCCAGAGCCTTCCAATCACCGCAAGGTAAACGGGAACGAGCACCGCAACGTAGCCGAGGAGCATTAGAACCGAGGTAAGTGGTTCCAGTATAGACGTCACGGAGAAAGGGTAGGCTATGGCGTAACGGGAAAACAGACCCGCCAGCTCCTCGTAGTGCTCAGAGACGTAGGCCTGGAGATAGTTTATCGCGTAGAACATACCGATGAAGAGCAGAATCCCAATCGCCCTGGCGAGGGTTTTGAGGCCCGAGAACCTTCCGCCGACACTCGTGCGGAGGCCGAAGAGCGAGAAGATTACAAGCCCCAGGGTATGGCCCAGGAACGCGCCGACGACGACCCAGAGCAGGCCAAGAAAGCCAACAATGCCGTAGCTGAGCGTGAGGAAAGCCACCGCTGGGAGCATAGCCACCAAAGCCGGGACGTTGTCAACCATGAGGAGCAGGCTGAGATACTTCGCGCCAGTTTTGATGGGGAGCGGTTTCAACGGCTCGAAGATTCCCATAGAGGTTGCGTAGGAAGCGTTGACGGCTGTCGTGTAGAGGGCCATCACGAAGGGGAGCATCGCGTAGGTGGAGAACACCACTACCGCCTTGAACTCGTCATCGGCGGAGTTAACCGCCATCCCAATCATAAAGCCGAAAAGTAGAAAGACCGCGGACTGGAAAATGACGCCCCTAACCAGATCCCCGCTGGTCTTCAGCTGTTTCGCGAGCTTTTTGGGATCGCTCGCTATCTGAGGGTTGTTCTTCAGCCTTCTATAGTGAAGCTCCTTATAGAGTATCCTCACAATCTCAAGCATGCTCCCACCTAAAGGGTCTCCTTAAGGGCCTGAACAACTGCGAAGACCTCATCTTGACTCTCCGTCAGCTTGAGGAACACATCCTCTAGGCTCTCCTCGTGGGCGAACTCTTTGAGCTCATCCACCGTCCCCTCGGCTATTATCTCGCCGTTGTAGATGACCCCGACGCGGTCGCAGAGCATCTCCGCGAGCTGGAGGACGTGCGTCGAAAACACTATGCTCCTCCCTTCGTCCTTGAACTGGATGAGGAGCTCCCTCAGGATTCTCGCGCTCCTTGGATCGAGGCCGTTCATGGCCTCGTCGAGGATGAGCACCTTGGGGTCGTGGAGGAGTGCACTTATGAGGGAGATCTTCTGTTTGGTTCCAAAGCTGAGCGAACCTATGAGCTCTCCGAGATATTTTTCGATGCCGAAAGCCCTGGCAAGGGTGGTTACCCTCTCCTCAAGCTGCTCCCGTGGAATCTCCCTCACGCTGCCGATGAAGTTGAAGAACTCAACTGGGGTGAGGCTCTCGTAGAGGGCTGGAGTTTCCGGAACGTAGCCGGTTATCTCCTTTACACGGAGCGGGTTCTCACCAACGTCGATACCATCCACCAGAACCCTGCCGGAGGTGGGTTTCATTATTCCAGCGAGAATCTTCAGGGTTGTTGATTTTCCACTCCCGTTGGGTCCGAGGAGGCCGTATATCTCGCCGTCTTTGACGGTGAAGCTTATTCCCCTAACCGCGCGCGTGGCGCCGAAACTCTTAACTAGGTTCTCGACTTCAATCACACCCCTCCCCCAACTAAAAGCCGGGCGATCTTTAATAAACCTTGTTGGTTGGATGACTTTTCACTGAAGAAACTCTTAAAATAGGAGATAGCCAGAATTGCATAAAATCCAAACCTTCGCATGGGGCTTAATTTCTTTTCTTACGATTAGTCTAATCGTGTTGAAACTATAGGGGACAAAGCACTTGGAAAACAGATGAAAACAAAAGACAGACCCTGAAAAGCTCAAATCATTTCTGAGCGTCCTTCCACTCCAAATGAGCCCCCTTGACAATCAGCGTTCCAGAATAGCTGCACTCGTCCCACCGCTTCTCTACCTCGTCGAAAACGACCCTAGCTTTGAAAAACGGCGCATCCCTCACGAAGGTCTCGAACTCGCCCCCCTCGCCAGCGACGTGGATGCCGTACTTCTCGTTAATCTTGATGAGCTCTTCCAGGGCTTTCTCGTCTACTTTCCTGCCAAGCCATTTCTCGTCGAGGCCGTAGGCTGAGACTCCAACAAAGACGACGTCAAAAATCTCAATTATCTCCCGCATATAGTCGACTGGGTCTCTGTGCCACGCCGGAGCAAAGCTCTCCAGGCCAAGCTCCTCCGCAACCCTGTCCACTCTTTTCTTTTGATACTCGCTCGCCAAAGCCCCCGCAACAACGCCGTCTATCCTAAGGCCCTCAAGAACCTCCTTCAGGTCTTCCACTTCCTTCTCCTTCTCACCGCTTGTGAAGCCCTTGACGAGGGGAATCCCTATCGCCTTCGCCTGGAGCTCTGTGAGATGTATATTCGGCACGTGGTACATGTAGCTGTCTTCCCTCTCGCTCACCATCGAGACGAGGTATTTGACCTCAAACCCCTGCTTGAGGGCCCAGTAGAGGGCGTAGTTGGAGTCCTTTCCACCGGAATAGAGCACTGCAACGCGCATCTCTCCCACCCGAAAGTTTTAAATCACCCACGGTTAATTTAATCTTAGGATTTCTAATCCTGACGAACTTAAAAGGCCTTAAAAAGGTGATGCCAGTGGTGCCAGAGAGAGCAGTGATTCTCGCGGCTGGCCTGGGAAGCAGGATGGGCGGAAAGCCTAAGGGCCTGCTCAAGGTGGCCGGCAGGGAGATAATTTACCGAACGATGAGAACGCTGGAAGAGCTTGGAGTTTCCAGGTTTGTCATCGTCACCAATACTCAATATTCGAATCTCTACAAAGAGTTCGTCGAGCGAAATGGCTTCAACGCCGAGATAGTAATCAACTCCGAGCCGGAGCGGGGCAACGGCTACTCGCTTCACCTCGCCCGTGAGAAAGTCAGGGGGCGGTTCGTCCTCGTCATGAGCGACCACGTCTATTCAGAGGCCTTCTTAGAGGCGGCTGTAAAAGGAGAGGGTTTAATAGCCGACAGAGAACCAAAATGGGCCGATGTTGAAGAGGCCACCAAGGTCAGGGTGGAAAGCGATAAAGTTGCTAAGATCGGAAAGGACCTCCACGAGTGGGACGCCGTTGATACCGGCTTCTTTGTGCTAGACGAGAGCATCTTCGAGGTTACTTCAGCGCTGGCGAGTGAAAAGGAAAGCTTTGAGCTGAGGGAAGTCGTTGAAAGGGCCAAGTTGAAGGTTACCTTCATTGACGGCCTCCACTGGATAGACGTTGATATGCCAGAGGACATAAAACGCGCGAGGAGGATGCTCGTCAAGGCGGCCGTAAAGGGTACCGGCGACGGCTTTGTGTCCAGGCACCTCAACAGGAAAATCTCCACCTGGGTAAGCGCCCTGCTTGTTGATTTCGTGAGCCCCAACACAATGACAGTCCTCACGTTCCTCTTCGGCCTTCTTTCAGCACTGCTAAACCTCTGGAATCCGGCAGTAGCCGGAATAGCATACCAGATAAGCTCAATCCTCGACGGTGTTGATGGCGAGCTGGCTCGAGCGAGAATGCAGGCGAGCCGCTTTGGAGGCTACGTGGACTCAGTCCTCGACCGCTACGTGGACGGGGCATTTTTAGCTCTGCTCGCATACTCAACGCTAAGCGAACCAGTTTGGTGGCTTGTAGCTCTGCTGGCCCTCTTAGGCTCAGTTATGGTGAGCTACTCCACAGAGCGCTTCAAAGCGGCCTACTGCAAGGATGCTTACAGAGTCGTTCCAGCGCTTCGATACCTACCGGGCAAGAGGGACGAGAGGATATTTTTAACGATGATCCTGCTCTTTCCTGGCCAAGTTAAGGCTCTCTTTGCCCTCCTGGCAGTTTTGACGAACCTCCGGGTTGGTCTCACGGCCTATCTCATATGGAGAAAAGAGAGAAGCTAAGATTCAAGGAATTCCAGGGCTTTCTCCGTCTTTCTATCGAAAAGGACAATTCTATCCTCCCTGATCCTGACCGTTACCTCCTCCCCAAAGCGGAAGTGCTCTCCCTCCGGTGCGAATACCTTAACGTGGGCCCCATTGAATGAAACCGTAACTATCTGCTCCCTACCCAAGGGTTCAAAGGAGTAAACGGCACCTTTTAATCCCTCGGCCTCTCCCCTAACGACCTCGGCATCATGGGGCCTGAAGCCGAGTATAACCTCCTCAACGTTGATCCTTTTCACAAGCTCCCGGTACTGCGCCGGAACCGGAATTCTATTACCGTAAACATTGAGGTGCTCATTCTCAACCTCCGCATCGAGGAAGTTCATGGGCGGGCTTCCAAGAAAACCGCCGACGAAGCGGTACTTGGGACGGTAATAAACGTCGTCCGGGTCCCCGACCTGTAGTATCTTTCCCTCCCTTATCACGGCTATCCTGTCGGCCATGGCCAGAGCCTCGGCCTGGTCGTGGGTTACGTAGACGGCCGTTATGCCCAGCTCCTTCTGGAGCCTCTTGAGCTCTGCTCTCACCTCCAGCCTGAGGAGAGCATCGAGGTTGCTGAGGGGCTCATCGAGGAGGAGGACGTCCGGTTCCTTGACGAGGGCCCTCGCTATTGCCACGCGTTGCTGCTGGCCGCCGCTCAGCTGCCAGGGATACCTGTCGAGGAGCTTCTCTATGCGGAGCATCTCGGCTACTTCTCTCACCTTCCGCTCGATCTCGTCCTTCGGAGCCTTTCTCAGCTCAAGGGGGAAGGCGATGTTGTCGAAGACCTTCATGTGGGGATAGAGCGCCCAGTTCTGGAAGACGAGTCCGACGTTCCTGTCCTTCGGGGGGACGTCAGTTATGTCGCGTCCGTCAAAGTATATCCTCCCGCTCGTTGGTTTATAGATTCCAGCTATCGTGTAGAGGAGCGTCGACTTCCCGCTTCCGCTCGGCCCGAGGAGGGCCATGAACTCCTTGTCCTCTATCTCAAGGCTTATGCCCCTAAGGGCTGTGAAATCACCGAACTTCTTCGTGATGTTTTCCAGGGTTATCCTGACCATATCCACCACCTCATCCCTTAATTCCACCCGAATAGCCCTGGAGGAGGAGCTTCTGGGCCGTCAGGAAGAATATTATGGTGGGAAGAAGGTAGAACGTCCCGGCGGCGGCAATGAGGGGCATGTGCGAGTACTCCGCCTCTATGTTGGCCTCTATGAACGTCGCGAGCGTCTGGTATATCAGGAAAGTCCTGACGTAGATTATGTCCTGCCAGCCGGCGAGGAAGGCAAAGAGGGCCACCGAAAGAATTCCCGGCTTTATCAGGGGGAGCATAATCTTCCTCCAGACGGTTATCCTGGATGCCCCGTCGATTATCCCCGACCACTCAAACTCCCAGGGGACTGTGTCGAAGAAGCCCTTCATCAGCCATATTGACATCGGGATTTCAAGGGCCGCGCGGGCGAGAATAACGTAGAGGAAGGAGTAAAGCCCGACGAAGTCCGTTGACTCCGGAAAAGTAAGGCGGTATAGGAGGTAGACTCCGACTATGAGGGCAACACCCGGAAAGGCGTGGAGAACCAGGAGGAGAACCATCATGGTCTTCCTTCCCTTAAAGTCTATCCTCGACAGTGAGTAGCCCGCCATCGTGCTCGTCAGCGTGACTACCCCGGCAACCCCTAGGGCCACAATGAGGGTGTTGAGGGTTATCCTCCAGATGTTGACCCTTATCCCGCCGGTTGTGGCTATCTTCCCCTGGAAGAGGTTTATCCAGTTTTCAAGGGTGAAGTGAAAGGAACCCGGGTCGAGGTTTGTGACCATCTCGGTGCTGAAGCTCGACAGCATGAGGAGGGAAAAGCCGACGATGAGGGGAAGGCTTGCAAGGAGGAGGGCGAGGAGGATTAGCCACTCGTACCTCTTGGGTCTAGCCTCAACGTCCCTCATCAGAAGTCCCCCCTTGGCCTTCTCATCATCCTCTCGAACTTGAGCACCTTAAGAGTCACAAAGCCACCTATTATGCCTATTATTGAGAGAATCACCGCTGCCGCCGCTGCCAGCCCCTGGTCCTGCTCACCCCTGCCGAAGGCAGTATTGAATACGTACAGCGCCAGCGTTGTTCCGTAGTCCCTGTTAACGAGATCCCACTGAACGAGCAGGAAGAGGTGGGGATATGTGGTGAGCAGGCTGAGGAACTGCCAGGTGAGGACGTAGAGCAGGTGCCACTTGATCATGGGAATTAGTATCCTCCTTGATATCTGCCACGAGGAAGCGCCGTCAACCCTCGCCGCAACGACCAGCTCCCGGGGTATCTGGTTCAGCGCTGAGGTGAAGACTATCATTCCGAAGCTTACTCCCACGAGGCCGTTAACGAAGATTATTATGCTCCACGCCCCCCAGGGTATGACCTGTCCCCAGGGGATGGGTTCGGAAATGAGGCCGAGGTGCATCAGAACGGAGTTCAGAGTTCCGATTTCACTCCCGTGAAAGAAGTAGTACCAGACAAGGCTGTAAACCGCTATCGGCGACATCCTGGGGAGGAGCCAGAGCAGACGGTATGAGGAGGCGGATTTTTCGTTAATGAAGAATGTCGCCAGGGCGAGGGCGAGGCCCCCAAAGACGTTTATCATGAGCGTGATTCCGACGAAGACGAGGGTGGTCAGAACAACGGCCTTGAAGGTCGGGTCGTGCTGGAACATGTAGAAAAGCCTATCGTAGTTGTAGAGGCCCACAAACTCGGTAAGATACCTGTCAACGTTCCAGTTCCTCATCCGGGTCATGCTAATATAAACGGTCATGACTAGGGGTATCAGGTAGAACAGGAACACCATAATTATCATAGGGGAAAGAAAGAAGGAAAGATCCCTAACCTTTCCCCTCATGAAATCACCTCATCCCTGGGGGAACTTCCAGTCTTTGGGTATCTCCCCCTGTATCTCGACGGCATCTTTAAGCTCGGGATCGGCATTGACCTTCTGAATTATGTAATTAACGGCTTCGTCCGGATTCATCTCGCCCCTGAGGACCTTGTCAACCGCCTCCTTGAAGATGTCGGCCAGGGCAGGATACTTCGGGTGAGCAGGAGCCAGGTGGGTGTACTCCAGCATGTAGCTGACGTTGGCGAGGAACTCGGCGTTTATCGGGTTGACGGTCGCCTGAACTATGTCCTTTATGTTGTCCTTGACGGCTGGGTCGAGGTCAAGGTTGAGGGCCTTGAGGTCGTTGAGCCACTTCTCGTCCTTGATAAGCTTAGCCGCCCCCTTTCTTACCGGCAGGTGGGCTGAGATGACGCTGTGTATGGCGTTTATGTCCGGGTCGCTGGCCTTGATGAGCATCAGGAAGGCGAGCTTGTGGTAGACATCTTTGAGCTCATCGTACTTCGGGTTCAGCTGGCCGGCCTTGGAGTTTATCATCCAGACGAACGGCTGGCTCAGCGTTACCGGCTTCTCGCCCTTCTCACCCGCCGGGAAGAGCGTGTAGTAGAACCACTCCTTCACTTCCTCGGGCTTGAGGCCCCTCGGAGTTCCGCCCTTGGCGTAGTACTGCTTGGTCTGCCACTCGGTCCAGTACCACGTTCCGCCTATGTCAAAGAGCGTTCTCCCCTCGACCACCGTTGGATGTATCTGCTTGGCCCAGTCCCAGCTCATTATGTCCTCAGGAAGGAGGCCATCGCGGGCAAACTTCCACTCAACGTAGAGCCACTTGTAAACGGCCGGAACATCAACGACCAGCTTTCCGGTGTTTGGGTCATAGAGCCTGCCCCCGAAGGCGAAGATGAACTGTATCAGGTCGGGATGGGCCGAACCCTTCCTGTGTATCAGCCCCCACTCGGCGGCTCCCTCATCCTTGGCCTTCTTGGCCCAGTAGTAGATGTCGCTCCATGTGAACTCACCGTTCTTCACCTTCTCGTCGAGACCGTTGAGGTCGAAGCCTATCTTCGCCGCGACGTCCTTCCTTATGTAGAGGGGCCTCGCCTCGGTATCCTGAGGCAGGCCGTAGAGCTTTCCGTTGTACTTTGAGGCCTCAATCAGGGACGGATAGAAGTCGTCGATAACGCTCTGGTAGGCCTTCGCATAGTCTGTTATGTCAAGGATGTAGCCCTCATCGGCCAGGGTCGGCAGGAAGGCGTAGCTGTTGACGAAGAAGTCCCCGGCCTGTCCAAGGGGCTGCTTGCTTAGGTACTCTTTGTAAGCGTCCTGGAAGGAGGCGACGTAGTGAGTGTCGGTTATCACGATTTTGACGTTGATACCGTTGTCGGCCCAGATTTTGTTTATCCTCCTCGCCGCTTCAACTATGCCATAAACCCTCATCACGCTGTTGGGGTCGCCGGAACCCCATGCGGAGAACTTGACCTCCTTAACTCCATTCTGCTCTAGAATCTTGCCTATCTCAACGGCGTCCTTTGTAAAGTCCCCCGTAAGCTGAACCTCCGCAGAAGAAGTCTTCGTTTCTTCTCCTCCTATGCAGCCACTGGCAATCACTCCGAAAATCACCAGTGCAACCAGCCACAGCGCCGCGGCCCTCATGGCCACCACCATCCGAAGTCTTCAAAAGCGAGCCCAAAAAGGCCCGGAGGGAGTTATTTTAGAAAGCGGGCAAACGCAATCTTTTATTCAGGTTTTGTTATTTATAAAATTTTTGGAGGCGGTTCTCTGGACGGCAATCGGGCAAACTGGGAAGGAAGGAATGTTCAAAAATTCATAAAATCGTTTTTCCACCAAAAACTATTTAACTGCTGTAAAATATCCAAATAACAACAAAGGGAGGTGGAAGAAGATGGTTAGGGTTGTTATCCTCGGACAGGGCTACGTTGCCAGCATCTTTGCGAGCGGTCTTGAGAAGATAAAGGCCGGAAAGCTTGAGCCCTACGGCGTCCCCCTGGCCGACGAGCTTCCAATTAAGATAAAGGACATTGAAATAGTCGGCTCCTACGACGTCGATGCCTCTAAGGTCGGCAAGGATCTCTATGAGGTCGTCAAAGCCTACGATCCAGAGGCGCCAGAGAGCCTCAAGGGAATAACCGTGAGGAAGGGAATCCACCTGAGGAGCCTCAGGAACCTGCCGATTGAGGCCGTTGGTCTGGAGGACGAGATGAGCCTTAAGGATGCCATCGAGCACCTCGTAAACGAGTGGAAGGAGCTCAAGGCTGAGGTCTTCATCAACGTCTGCACCACCGAGGCCTTCGTTCCCTTCGAGAGCAGGGAGGAGCTTGAGAAGGCCATCGAGGAGGACAACAGGGACAGGCTCACGGCAACGCAGGTCTACGCCTACGCCATTGCCCAGTACGCCAAGGAGGTCGGCGGCGCTGCCTTCGTCAACGCTATTCCGACCCTCATCGCCAACGACCCGGTCTTTGTAGAACTCGCCAAGGAGAGCAACATGGTTATCTTCGGTGACGACGGTGCCACCGGTGCAACCCCGCTCACCGCCGACGTACTCAGCCACCTCGCCCAGAGGAACCGCTACGTCCTCGACATAGCCCAGTTCAACATCGGTGGAAACAACGACTTCCTGGCTCTCACCGACAAGGAGAGGAACAAGAGCAAGGAGTTCACCAAGAGCTCCATCGTCAAGGACCTGCTCGGCTACGACGCGCCGCACTACATCAAGCCGACCGGCTTCCTCGAGCCGCTCGGCGACAAGAAGTTCATCGCCATGCACATCGAGTACGTCAGCTTCAACGGCGCCCACGACGAGCTCGTCATAACCGGCAGGATAAACGACAGCCCTGCTCTGGCCGGCCTGCTCGTTGACCTCGCCAGGCTCGGCAAGATAGCCCTCGACAAGAAGGCCTACGGAACCGTCTACGAGGTCAACGCCTTCTACATGAAGAACCCAGGACCGAAGGAGAAGGGCAACATCCCGAGGATCATCGCCCACGAGAAGATGCGCATGTGGGCCGGTCTCGAACCCAAGTGGCTCTGAGCCTTTCTCCCTTTTCCAATAAAGTTTTAATCTCCTTGCCCTACTTTTCTCGGAGGGAAGCCGATGAGCTGGAAGAGGGGAGCCTATCCAGAGTTCACGCTTGAGGATGCCGTTGCGATTCTGTTCATGCTGAGGAACCCCACGGGTAGAAAAACTATTTCGGAGATTCTCGACCTTGGAGAGGGAAGTGTTAGGACCCTCCTGAAGAAGCTCGCTAATCTCGAAATTATCGAGTCCACCCAGAGGGGACACGCCCTCAACGAGAAAGGCATGAAGCTCCTTGGAAAAATTTCAAAACACTTCTCCGAGGTTCACAAGGTGGGAAAAATCGACGGTTACCTAGCCTACGCCCTCGTCGTTAAGAACCCGCCGAAGTTCAAGAGCATAGAGCTCCGCGATGAGGCCATAAGGTTCTTCGCTAAGGGAGCTATGATACTGCTCATCAGGAATGGAGAGCCTGTCTTTCCGGAGGACGGAAGGTCCCTAAGCGAAACCATGCCCGAGCTGGCGGAGAGAATAACCCAGGCCTTCCAGCTCGGGGAGGACGACCTCGTCGTGGTGACGTGGGCGGAGAAGGAGCCAGATGCAATGAAGAGCGCCTATCACGTTGCGGTTTTCCTGAAGGAGAGCGAGCTGCCAGAGGACATTAAATCACTCGTGAGGTGAGGGAATGAGCAGGCTGATCCTCGCCCTCGACGTTTATGAACGTGAAAAGGCCCTTGAGATAGCCGAGTGCACCGCTGAGTACCTCTGGGCTGTGAAGGTGAACTGGCCTCTCATAATAGGCTCTGGGCTGGGCATCATCACCGAGCTTAAGCAGGTCACTGGGCTGCCGATAATAGCCGACCTCAAGTTAGCCGACATCCCGAACACCAACAAGCTGATAGCGAGCAGGGTCTTTGAGGCAGGAGCCGACTACATTATAGCCCACGGCTTCGTTGGGAGGGACAGTGTTAAAGCCGTCATGGAGCTCGGGAAAACGATAATGGTCGTCGAGATGAGCCACCCCGGAGCAAAAGAGTTCATCCAGCCAGTAACGGATAAGCTAATCGAGATGGCCAACGAGCTGAGACCCTTCGGCGTCATAGCCCCCGCTACGAGGCCCGAGCGCGTCGCGTATATCCGCGAGAGGCTCAAACCAGAGATTAAAATACTCACCCCCGGCGTCGGCGCCCAGGGGGGAGATGCACGTGCGGTTTTAAAGGCTGGCGCTGACTACATCATAGTCGGGAGGAGCATCTACGCGAGCGAGAATCCACGGGAGAGCGCCAAAAGGCTGTACGAAGAGATTGAGGAGGTGTGAGTCATGGAGCTGAAGGTCAAGCACCCCCTTAGCAAGAAGGAGATAAAGGAAATCATCCGCGAGATGAGTGAAATTTTCGGTGAAGAGGTGGCGGAAAAGCTCGTGAGGAAGAAGGACCGGGTTGAACTGGCGGAGTTCGACAAGACTACAGAGATAATTCTCGTCAACGGCAGGCCGACGTTCATAAGGCGGAAGGGCCTCATCTTTCCGCTTGTCATAGCGCTCTACGAGCTGTCTAACGAAGAGGATTTGAGAAAGTGGAAGAGAAGAGTCGTCGTTGATGCTGGAGCGGTTCCCTTCATCCTAAAAGGGGCAGACGTTATGGCACCAGGCATAACCGACGCCGACGAGGGAATTAAAGAAGGGGATTTCGTCTTCGTCGTTGAGGAAGACTACGGAAGGCCTCTGGCCATAGGGATAGCACTAATGGACGGCAAGAAGATGAAGGAAAAACCCAAGGGCAAAGCCGTGAAGGTAATCCACCACGCCAAGGACAAGATTTGGGAGCTGACGGTGGGATGAAATGAGAAAGAAGATAAGGGTGCTCGTGGGCGGGGTCTTTGACCTCCTCCACGTCGGCCACATCCACTTTTTGAGCCAGGCCAAAAGTTTAGGCGATGAGCTGGTAGTCATAGTCGCCCACGACGAAACTGTTAGAATGCAGAAGCGCCGCAACCCGATAAACCCAGCCGAGGACAGAGCCGAACTCCTGAGGGCTCTGAGGATGGTCGATGAGGTCTACATAGGTACCCCCGGGACGATAGACTATGAGCTAGTGAAAAAGATAAACCCAGACATCATAGCAATCGGACCTGACCAGAGGTTCAGCTGCGAGAGGCTCAAGGAGGAGCTGGAAAAGCACGGCATCCAGGCCGAGGTCATAAGGATTCCATACCTCTACAAGGACGACAGGGCAAAGACGAGCAAAATAATCCAGAGGATAGTGGAGACCTACTGCGAGTGATTGCACTCTGATTTAATCCCAACGGGAGTTGGGGCCTGATTTTAGCGGGTTATTCCACGGGCTTGATTAACGTTAGAGTTTGAACTTCTCCATGTACTCCCTCAGGAACTCGGGATCCTCCCTCCTGACCGCGCTCATGAGCTCGTCGAACTTCTTCTCGCCAAGAGCCTGCTTGAGGTAGTAGTATAGGTTGACGGCATCTTCGACGATAATGCTCTGCCTCCTGCCCTCTTCTCCGTAGAGCTCGATGAGCTTCCTGTTTATGTCGAGGCTTATGTAAAGGGTCTTCTGCTTCTTTTCCTTCTTGAGGTCCACCGATTTGACCCTCTCCTCCTTCCTCTTGGGCCTTGACGGCCTGGTGAGCTCGTTAACGGAACCATCAAAAAGCTTTGGGATTTTATTCCTCGACAAGTTCAACCACCTCTCTGGCGAGCTTTGAAAAGGCCTTTGCGGCCCTGCCATCACCCTCAAACTCGAATATGCTCAACCCCATACCCTGTGCCTTTTCGAGTGCTATCGCTTTCGGGATCGTGGTCAGAATCGGTGCGTCGGGATAGGCCTCCTTCAACTCCTTGAGGCGGGTCTTAGGAACCTTGGTCTGGCGCGTGAACTTGTTGGGAACCAGGCCGAGGAGCTTGAGGTTTTCGTTGGTTTCTTCCCTTATCATGCGCATTAGATTGAACATGAGCTGCATTCCGATGACGCCGAAGTAACTCAGCTCGAGCGGGATGAGGACGTAGTCGGAAGCGGTGAGCGAGTTGACGAGGAAGATGCCCATGCTTGGCGGGTTGTCGATGAGCACGTAGTCATAGTCGGGCAGAACCGGGGTTATTGCCTTCTCAAGCCTTCTCTCGCGGTTGTAGGCGTTGATTATCTCTATTTCCTTGGCAGAGAGGTTGAGGTGCGATGGTATGAGGTGGAGGTTCTCCTTAACCTCCACGATGGTTTCCTCGACGCTGCTCTCGCGTGTCATTATTGTTCCGACGTTGTTCTCCTCGTAGTTGAGCACTTCCATGCCGATGAGCCCAAATGTGAGATTGAACTGCGGGTCAATGTCTACCAGAAGAACGCGCTTCCCCATGGCGGCGAGCGCGTGGCCGAGGTTCATGGTGAGCGTTGTCTTCCCTACCCCACCCTTTTGGTTGGCTATGCTAATCACCACTGCCATTAGAATCACCCGCCTAAAGGTTAAAGGTGGAAAGAAATCATGTGAAGTCTATAAAGCCGTCGAGAACCCTCTTCGCGTAGGGTGGAAGGCCCTTCTCGTTCTTCCTCCCAATGATGGCACTGAATATCTCGTTGAAGTCCTTGCCCTTTGATGGGAACGGCTTGATCTCTTCAGGCGCTATAAGGTTCTCCTTTTCGGTGCCAATGCGGAGGGCCTGCTCACCGCCGAATATCTGCGGTGATTTGACTCCGGTCATGATTACCATTGCACGAACAACTTTACCCATGTCCTCGTCTATCCTTGCACCCCATTTGATTTCCGACTTCTCACCGAGCTTCTCGTAGACAACGTCCATGGCAGCGCTTATCTCGCCAAGGCTGACATCGGGACCAACGGTGAAGTGGACAAGCGCCTTATCGCCGCTTCCGAACTCGACATCGAGCATCTTGTTCTCTAGGGCGTTCTTGACGGCATCGACGGCTCTGTTGCTGGAGTCGCTTTCACCTATTCCAATGAGGGCTGCCCCACCGTTGTGCATGACGCTGTAAACGTCGGCGAAGTCAATGTTAACCATCGACGGGAGCTTTATGGTCTCCGTGATTCCCTTAACCATCCTGGCGATTATCTCATCGGCGAAGCGGAAGGCGGCGTTTATCGGAAGCTTGGGAACTAGCTTAAGGAGCTTGTCGTTCTCGATGATTATGACAGTATCCGAGTAGTACATGAGGGCCTTTATGCCCGCCTTGGCCTTCTCGATCCTAATCTTACCCTCGTTCCTGAAGGGGAACGTAACGACGCTGACGACAAGCGGTTCCCTAAAGCGACCGTTGTGCCTCGCGCGCTCCTTGATGACCTTGGCAACGACTGGAGCAGCACCCGTGCCCGTGCCGTTACCCATACCGGCGGTTATGAAAACCAGATCAGCATCACCTATGGTCTCGGCAATCTCGTGGGCGCTCGCCTCGGCAGCACGGTAGCCTATCTCCGGGTTTCCTCCAGAACCCTTACCATGGGTTATCTCCTTACCCAGAAGGAGCTTCTTGTGAGCTTTGGTCCTAGCAAGATGCTGGGCATCGGTGTTCATGGCTATAAGCTCAGCACCCTGAACACCAAGCTCATAGAGCCTGGTTATCGTGTTGTTTCCAGAACCACCCACACCCACTATGACAATTCTTATCAGATCCTCAAGGTTCTCTTCGGAGAACTCATCAAGCTTCGCTGTTTTCGGCTCATCATCCAAATCCAGTTTAATTCCGGCCTGCTCTAGGAGCTTAAATACCATGGCCCCAACCCCCTCGGTTCATAGGCAATTACATTGAAAGTTATTTTAACCGTGATTTCAGCAGCTTATTTCATGATGTAATCTGGTGTTGAGCGTTCCTCAGTCTCGAGCTGGTACAGCTCCTTCTTCAAAAGCTCGCGGATTGCCTCCCTGATCACCTCACTCCTGTTGGGATAGACTCCCTTTCTAACAAGCTGATCCATGGCGTTTATCAAACCCTGCGGGAGCTGTACACTAATGACGCGCATCTTGCTCATCACTGCACCACCTAGTCTAATAAGCTGCTAAAATAAGTAGTGCTTTAATTAGTTAAATACTTTGCGCTTGCTTAATATTACCACCATATTATAATTTTCAAAAAAATTTTGAAAAAATTTTAGATGAACAAAAAATACATTAATCCTCGAAAAGACGGAGGGGAGAAAGGGTTTTAACGTCGAAGATTTCAGCTAACTTTGGGTGGCTCGATGAGAAAAATAAGGGATAACCTCTACATTGCAAAAGTTCACGTGAAAAACGCAGATGAGCTCATCCCCAAGCTGGGCGGGGACTTTCAGATCGTTTACACCGAATGCTGGGAAGCGGCGGCATTTGCAGCACTCTTAGCCATCCGCTCATTCGAGAGAGGTAGAAACCACGCAAGAACCCTAAGTGGTGAGCTGCTCCTCCGCCTCGCCGGAACCCTACAGATAAAAGACGCCATAGCCCAGCACGGAGTTAGGAACGGGGAGAATTATCTCATTGTCTTTGGAAACCGTAGCAGGATGGAGGCCATTATTCGGGAGCTGGGCCTGAAAGAGCTGCCGATGGACGACTGTGATAAAGAAAAAGTGAAAACTTTTTTTGAAAAAGCAGCACTTGTTGAAGTTTTATAGGGACCATATGACTATTTTCTGTACTTCCTCTAGGATAGATTTATAAAATCCCTTCCTCATTTTGGACTGCTTGGGGTGGTGCTCATGAAATATAAAAAGCGCAAGTACTTCCTTGCGGGGCGTATAAACCTGATTCAACGCTCAAAGATCAGAGAGCTTTTCGAAAAGGCGTCAAAGATGGAAAACGTCATTTCCCTGGGCATCGGCGAACCCGACTTTGACACGCCTGAAATCATCAAAGAGGCCGCAAAAAGGGCCCTCGATGAGGGATACACCCATTACACGCCCAATGCGGGCATTCCAGAGTTCAGAGAGGCGATAGCCGAATACTATAAGAGCTACTATAAGGTGGACGTTTCTCCAAACGATATAATCGTTACCGCCGGCGCTTACGAAGCTACATATCTCGCTTTCCAGACGCTCCTCGAGAAGGATGACGACGTTATCATTCCAGATCCGGCTTTTGTCTGCTACGTTGAGGATGCCAAGATAGCAGAAGCGGGGATAATCAGGATTCCCCTCCGTGAGGAGAACGAGTTCCAGCTTGACCCAGACGAGCTCGTCGAGGCCATAACCAAGCGCACGAGGATGCTCGTCATCAACTACCCGAACAACCCCACCGGAGCCATACTCAAGAAGAAGACCGTAAAGGCCATAGCCGACATAGCCGAGGACTACAACCTCTACATCCTCAGCGACGAGCCCTACGAGCACTTCCTCTATGAGGGAGCAAAACACTACCCGATGATAAAGTACGCCCCAGACAACACGATTTTAGCGAACAGCTTCTCCAAGACCTTCGCCATGACCGGCTGGCGCCTCGGATTCGCCATAGCCCCGACCCAGGTAATAAGAGATATGATAAAGCTCCACGCCTACGTCGTCGGAAACGTCACCTCCTTCGTCCAGATAGCGGGAATAACCGCCCTTCGCGATAAGCGCAGCTGGGAAGCCGTTGAAAGAATGCGCCAGACCTACGCCGAGAGAAGGAAAGTCGTTCTCAGATACCTCAACAAGATGCCACACATAACACCCTTCAAGCCGAAGGGTGCTTTCTACATATGGGCAAAGATAGATCCGGAGCTCGACATGAGCAGCGAGGACTTCGCTGAGTGGCTCCTGGAGAATGCCAGAGTTGTCGTCATACCTGGAACGGCCTTCGGAAAGGCCGGCGAGGGTTACATTAGAATCAGCTACGCCACCAAGAAGAGCCAGCTAATCGAGGCAATGGAGAGGATGAAGGCAGCCCTCTCAGAACTATGACGGTGAAGGTGATGGACGGAATACTCGCGGTTTTTATTGCAATTTTTCTTGCTGAACTGGGCGACAAGACTCAGCTTGCCACCATAGCTTTTGCCTCCAAGTACGGCTGGAAGACGGCCTTCATCGGTGCAATTCTCGGTCTCGCGGCAGTCAACCTCATCGGGGCCTTTCTGGGCGACAAACTCGGAGATGTTCTCCCCCTCGACGTTGTCCACAAGGTAGCAGGAGGGCTTTTCATTCTTTTCGGTGTGCTGATGATACTTGGAAAGCTGTAGGGAGGAGAGATAGCATGGACAAACGGTGGAAATCGGTTCTGCTCGATACTCTCGTCATGACGGCTGGATTCGGAACGCTGAGCATGATGGCAGTTGCGAAGCCCGATGTTATGGCTCACTTCGGAATAGATGCTAATACCTACGAGTGGCAGCACATAGCTTATGTTTTCGGTCTTTTCATCGCTTTCCTCCTCGGTCATACTAAGATATATGAAGGCAGCTTCAAGAGGAGCGTTGCCATAGCCCTGAGCTGGGCCGCGATAACCCAAGCACTCATCCCCCTCGCACCGAACTGGTACGTTGTCGTCTTCTTGAGATTTATCCAGGGTTTTGTCGTCACCCTTGTCCCCCTCTTCAGCACTCAGATAGCCCACTTCTTCGTCGCCGAGAGACCCTTTGCCAAGGGCATAATTCTCTCGGGCATCTTCTGGGGAGGAGTCTTTGGAAGCATGAGCGCCAAATACGCGGTTGAAGCCCTCGGCTGGAAGGGTGGTTTCTGGAGCACGGTTCTTATTATGTACGCGGTTCTCGCCATCTGGTGGCTTCTCACTGAAGACTTTGAGATATCCCACAAGAGTGAGACAACCACCAAGGTCAACGTCTGGAAGATGAAGTTCACATGGGTGCTCGGTTTCACATTTTTCCCAGCACTGTGGGTCATATTCACCATCGTGGGTTTCTCAGCTTCCCTCGGTTACAACATGGGGTGGACTAAGGATCACGTGGCAACACTCAGCACGAGCCTCAACATATCCAAGGCCCTCTGGTCAATAGGCATGGGCTACATCGGCTACATGCTCTCAAGGAAGAACCCAACCGCCAGGGGACTCTTCAAGGCCATCGTCCAGGTCATGATATTTTCCTATGCTGTCTCCTTCATAGGACTTGCCATCTACGCCAAGGCCATGCTCGACGGCAACTACACCCTAGCGCTCGCCTCTGTTGTCCTCATTGGGGCCCTCCAAGGAACTGGCCCGGCGTTCTGGACGAGCGCCCCGGCGACATATCCAAAGAGCATCTTCCCGAAGGCCTCGTTCGCCCTCGGGCTAATCTCCAACTCGGCCAACGCGGTGGCACCGACCGTTACGGATATACTCGCAAGGCAGAGCACCGCACTGGCCCTAGGGGAGCTGGCCTTAATGCCGCTCCTCGGAATCCTGACCCTTATAGCAGTCTCAAGAATGAAGCTCCCCGTGGAGGAGCTGGGCAATGCGGCCTAAAACGGTTGTCTTTTCCTTCTTTTTAATTCTCTCGGCGTATTTCTACGGCCTGGCCGCTATAAGCGTTGGAGAGAAATACACATTCTGGGGCTTTATGATAATCGCAACAATTCATCTGGCCTTTTCCTACGGTATCAAAAAAGGCCATGAGCTCATCGTGGACGTCTCCCCGCACATAGCGCTTCTCGACTTCCTCTTTGGCCTCCTGTGGGTTCTCATCGGTCTGTCAGTTCCAGCGGTAAGCTTAACGCTGCTCTCAGCACTGGCGCTTTTCATACTGCTGGATGAGGAGGTCAGAATGGAGCTGAAGAGCTGAACAACACTTCTGCCTGTGCATCCTGAGACTGTCGTCTCAGTCCCCCGGCTCCGGCGAATGAAGGTTGATCAAAGAGTTATCTTCTCAAACTCGCGAGTTTAACGTGAGCTTGACTTAAAGCTAGCGAATGAAGAGTCCTGCGAAGTTCCTTCAGCTTCGCTGGAGGGGCTAAGACAACAGTCTCAGAACGCGAAGGTGAACAACATTTGCCTTCGCATGTTGAGACTTTCGTCTCAACACGTCGGGAAGAGTCTGCTTTTCTTTTTGACGCCCTTCGGGTGTCATACCGTGAGAGACTCATCGAAAATGGCCAGTTAACAAAGAAATCCGCTTAAACTCTGTCACTTGAGCAAGTGCACTCTCAAAAGCCAGTATTTCAAAAGCAGTCAGAAGTTTTCCACCATCCGTCAGGATGCTTGAGCGTTAGCGAAAGCGGCGCTTTGCGAAGCAAAGGGCTGTAATGGTGCGGTGGCCGGGATTTGAACCCGGGTCACCGGCTTGGAAGGCCGGTGTCCTAGACCAGGCTAGACTACCACCGCACTGAGAGAAAGTGGTGGGGCGAGGGGGATTTGAACCCCCGACACCCGGATCTTCAGTCCGGCGCTCTCCCAGGCTAAGCTACCGCCCCATGCCCAAAGATAAGGGGCAAACCGGGATTTATAAATCTTGCGGTGAGCGTCGAGGTGCTCACTACACACCAAGTTAAGTGAAAAGAACAGAGAAAGGTGGTCTAAATCTTCGGCTCCACCGCGTAGACAGTCCTGTCCTCGCCGATGGCCTCGATAAGACCGCGGTGCCTCCTCACGCAGCTCTCACACTCACCACAGTGTATTGGCTTCCCATCATCGGTGAAGCCCTTCGGCATGTAGCAAGAGTTAGAGTACTCGTATTTGGCATCGAGCTCCTTCAAAAGCCTCGCTATGCCCTTCTTGTCGAGTTCGATGAGCGGGGCGACAACTTTAACCTTCGCCATGGTGCCGTACTTCAGCATCTCGTTCATCCTCTCGACGAACTCCGGCGTGTTGTCTGGGAAGGTCGCTCCCTCCTCGGCGTTGAAGCCAACTATTATGTCCCCGCCGCCGAGGGCGTCCAAAAGCGATGCTGCAACGCTTATGAGGACGACGTTTCTAGCCGGAACCCAGACGCTTTTGGCTGTTTCTTGGGCAACGCTTATATCCTCGAGCTCCTCGGCGGTAACCTTTGGCGTCTCACCGCCGACGAGCGTTGTCCCCCTGAGCTTCGAGAACTCCTCGAGGAAGTCAAGGCGGACTACCTTGAGCGGAACGTTGAGTTCTTTGGAGAAAAACTCAGCAACCCTGTTCGTAACCTTCTCCTCGTTGCTGCCGTAGTTTGCGGTGAGCATTATCACCTCGTCGTAGTTCTTCTTCGCCCAGTAGAGGCAGGCCGTCGAGTCGAGCCCACCGCTGAAGAGAACGACCGCGCGCTTCATGTTATCACCCTCTCTTTTTGATTCAAAAGTGATGTTGGGGTTAAAAACCTACTCCATGGCCAGGCCCACTATCTCCTCCACGCTCCCGAAGCCTTCCTCCTCAAGGTATCTCTCAATGCCTGCGTTTATCTCCCTGAAAACTCCCCAGCCGCGAAGGGAAACCGCAGTTCCTATCTGGAGCGCGCTCGCCCCTGCCAAGAGGAACTCCACGGCATCCTGCCAGGTTGTTATTCCCCCGATTCCAATGACCGGAATGTCGAGGACTTTTGCAAGGTCATACACAGCCCTCAGGGCGACGGGCTTGACACCCGGCCCGGAGTAGCCGCCGACTCGGTTGCTCAGTATTGGCCTTCTCGCGTAGACGTCTATGGCTATAGCCTTGAGGGTGTTTATGGCCGAGACCGCATCTGCTCCAGCCCTTTCAGCGGCAAGTCCGAGCTTTGTGATATCATCAATGTTAGGAGTGAGCTTCGCTATTACTGGCTTATCCGTCGCGTCCTTTACTGCTTTGACGACCTCATAGACCATCTCCGGCCTCTGACCTATCTCCATGCCGTAGCCCTTCGCATGGGGGCAGCTAAGGTTGAGCTCGAAAGCATCTGCCACGTCGCTCAGCTTTTCAGCGAGAAAGGCGAACTCCTCCGGTGTTCCGCCGAATATCGAGACTATTAGTGGAAAGTCAAAGGTGTAGCCTTCGACCATCTCCAGAAAGCCATTCCAGCCGGGATTCGGCAGTCCCATCGCGTTTATCAGTCCATAGGGGAGCTCCACGATAGTGGGGTTGTCGTAGCCATTTCTCGGCTCGATTCCTATCGACTTTGTAACAACTCCGCCCGCTCCTTCGCGGTGGGCTCTTATCCACTGTTCAGGCGTCTTGTCGTTTATGCCGGAGGCAAGAATGAGCGGGTTATCAAGCTTAATCCCGGCAACCTCAACTTCAAGTTTGGCCACCTTTAACACCTCAAAGGCAAAAGATTCGGTTGGCTATTAAGGTTTTTGTCATCAGCCTTAAAAAAGAGTGGATTTCTAACGGCGGCGGGCGCGCCCGGGGGTGGGAACCCTCCACCGCTCCCTTCCACCGGGGCTCGCTCACCCCCGCTACCCCACGAGCGCCGAACGTCCCGCCTACCGCTGCTCCCTTCCGGGCCTGGCGGGGTTCGGCGGGCAAAGGGCGTTAGCGGAGCCCTCCAGCTCCGCCCCGCCCACCGCCGGCCCCGTGGGACGAGGGCTCATCGTTGTGCCCCGGCTTCCGGGGACGGCTTTGGGAACCGCCCCCCGGGCTTCGGCCCCGGCATATCGACGGTTTCCGGTTACAGGGGACGCCGAACCCCCCGGCCTAGCCCGCCGCCAAGTAAGGTAAACTACCCGGATATATAAAGGTTTGGTGAATCAAAAGTGCTCATCCATGAACATTTATGTCTCCTAAACCAAAGGTGAATAACCTTACTGTTAAAAAATACTCATAAATAGACATAATCTATTAACACCTAGGTGAATTACCATGCGCCTTAAAGAACATCCTGTTCTCCGCTTTGAGCGTGGCAGAGAGGTCACGATATATTTTGATGGCCAACCGATCAAGGCCTACGAGGGCGAAACCATTGCAACCGCTCTGCACGCCGCTGGAATAAGGATACTGAACTATTCGGCAAATAATCAACGTCCCAGGGGGCTTTTCTGCGCTATAGGAAAGTGTTCCTCCTGTCTAATGGTCGTAAATGGAATACCGAACGTCAGGACGTGCATAACCCTTGTCGAGGACGGCATGGTCATTGAGCGCCAGAGGGGAAAAGCTGAACTCCCAAAAAACGCAAAGCCGCCAGAGTGGAAGGACGCCAAGGTCGTGAAGGCAGACATCGTCATCATCGGAGGGGGGCCAGCCGGACTGATGGCGGCAATCCATGCGGCCGATGCCGGTGCCAAAGTTATCCTGCTTGAGGAGAATCCAATGCTCGGCGGCCAGCTGGTCAAGCAGACCCACAAGTTCTTTGGCAAGAGAGAGCAGTTCGCTGGCGTTAGGGGTGTCGAGATAGCGAAGATTCTGGAGGACGAAATCAGGAAGAGGGAGAACGTCGAGATATTCTTAGAAACCTCTGCCATCGGCATCTTTCAGGAAGGAGACGAAAAGCTCGTTCTGGGTGTCAAAAACAACCGCGAGCTGATCGAGTTCCATGGAAAAGCGGTTATAGTGGCAACCGGCGCTATGGAGAAGATGATACCCTTCGAGAACAACGATTTGCCCGGAATCTACGGGGCCGGAGCTATTCAGACGCTGATGAACACCTACGGTGTGAAGCCGGGCGATAGGGTTCTCATTGTCGGAGCAGGCAACGTCGGACTTATCTTGGCCTACCAACTCGTCCAAGCGGGCGTTGATGTTGCCGCGATAGTCGAGGCGATGCCCAAAGTCGGAGGCTACTTCGTCCACGCGGCCAAGGTCAGGCGCCTGGGAATCCCGATACTCACGAGACACACGATTCTGAGAGCCGAAGGGAAGGAAAAAGTCGAGAGAGCTGTAGTTGCCCAGCTCGACGAGAACTGGAACGTTATTCCGGGAACGGAGAAGACCTTCGAGGTCGACGTCATAGCCCTTGCCGTAGGATTGAGGCCAAGCATAGAACTCCTCCACCAGGCCGGCTGTCAGATAAGGTACATCAGAGAGCTCAGCGGTCACGTCGCTGTAAGGGACGAGTGGATGGAAACGACCGTGAGGGGAATCTTCGTGGCTGGAGATTCCGCAGGAATAGAGGAAGCGACGACAGCTATGCTCGAAGGCAAGATAGCAGGGATAGCAGCCGCGCTTAGACTTGGCATAGCCGACGAGGGCTGGCTGAAAGAGCTTGAAAAAGCGCAAAAGGATCTGGAGGAGTTCAGAAGCGGGCCCTTCGGAAGACACGTGCTTGAGGGAATAAAGAAGGCTCTGGTGGTGAGAGAATGAGCGAGATGCCCAACTACCTGCGAGAGGGATACATCACTCCCGAGGAGCTCTTCGAAATAATTCCAAGGCCGAGCGAGGAGCGTCTAAGAAAAAGACCAGTTGCCGTCCCCGAATGCCCACAGGAGATACCCTGCGCTCCCTGTAGAGAGATATGCCCCACCGGGGCGATAAGCATGCCCACGCCGAACGATTTGCCGATAGTTGACTACGAGAAGTGCATAGGCTGCTCCCTCTGTGTTCAGATATGCCCTGGGCTGGCATTCTTCATGATACACTACGTTGGCGATAAGGCGAGGATAACGATGCCTCACGAGCTTCTGCTCCTTCCAGAGCGGGGCGAGGAGGTCATTCTCCTCAATCGCGTCGGAGAGCCTGTTGGTAAGGGAAAAGTTCTCACGGTAGTCCCGAGGGAGAAGAGCAGGGGAGACACCCCGATAATCACCGTGGAGATTCCCACAGAGCTCGCCTGGGAAGTGAGGGCCGTCCGGGTTGAGAGAGGTGGTAATAATGACTGACGGTCAGAGAATAGTCTGCCGCTGTAACGATGTAACCGTTGAGGACGTGGAGAGGCTTATAGACTCTGGCATCACCGACATCGAGGAAATAAAGCGCCTCCTCAGGATAGGCATGGGGCCATGCCAGGGGAGGACGTGCATCCCGATAGTAATCTCCATCCTCGCAAGGAAGACTGGAAAGAAGCCCGAGGATATACCCCTCCCTAACACCAGGGTGCCGATAATGCCAGTTCGCGTCGAAGTTCTCGTGGGTGGTGACGATGAGTAAGGTAGCGGTAATCGGCGGCGGGATAATCGGAGTTGCTACGGCCTACGAGCTGGCGAAGCTCGGCGTGGACGTTATACTCTTCGAGAAGAACTACTTCGGCTCTGGCTCCACCTTCCGATGTGCAACCGGTATAAGGGCACAGTTCACCGATGAGGCGAACATAAGGCTCATGAAGTACTCCATCGAACGCTGGGAGAAGCTTGGAGAGGAACTCGAAGCGGAGATAGGGTTCAGGCACTCGGGATACCTCTTCCTAGCCACGAGCGAGGAGGAGGTCGAAGCCTTCAAAAACAACATCCGGCTCCAGAACCGCTTCGGCGTCCCCACGAGGCTCATAGACATGGACGAGGCCAGAGAAATCGTTCCCATCCTGAACACCGAGCCGTTCTTGGCCGGGGCCTGGAACCCCATGGATGGTAAAGCAAATCCCTTCAAGACGCTCTTCGCGTATCTGGCCAAGGCCAAGGAGCTGGGCGTCGATGCCAGGGAGCACACCGAGGTAATCGGAATAGAGCGCGAAGGTGATGAGGCTAAGGCGGTTAAGTTCAGAAGCAACGGGAAGGTTGAGAGTGTTAAGGTCGATGCGGTTCTAAACGCGGCCAACGCCTGGGCGCCGCTGATTAACGAGATGGCAGGACTTAAGAAGGACCTGATCCCGATAACCCCTTACAAACACCAGCTCGTGAAGACCGAGCCTCTTAAGGAAGGCCAGGTCGAGCCGCTCGTCTGCCCACCGAGCTGGAACGACAGCTACGTTATTCAAGACGGCGAGGACGGCGGAATAATCTGCGGCTCGGGAATAGAGCACGAGGCCAAAAGTCTGGACGACTACGAGCCAACCTACGATTTCCTGAGGGGCGTGCTGAGATACGCAGTGAAGATAATCCCGGCCATCCGCCACGCACACATCGTCCGCCAGTGGGCAGGTTTTTACGCCAAAACCCCCGACAAGAACCCTGCCATCGGAAAGCTCCTCGAGAACTTCTACATCGCTGCCGGCTTCAGCGGGCACGGCTTCATGATGGCTCCCGCCGTTGCCCAGGCGATGGCGGAGTTAATAGCGGAGGGAAGGAGCAGGGTTCCGCTCGACTGGGAGTGGTACGACCCCTACCGCTTCGAGAGGGGGGAGCTGAGGAGCTCGGCCTTCCAGATAGGCTGACATATTCCAAAAGTTTGCTAAATATTCTTTTGTTTTTTACACAATGTAATGCATGTTATTCGGGGATAAGGGCAAAATTTAAATAGGCCTTCTTAGAATTAACGCCCGTATACGGGCTTTAGTGCCTCTTTCTGTCCTCTTAAAAGTCTAGAGGTGATTACCGTGATTAAGGTTGAGAGTGCCCTTTCGGCCTTTGGAGTTGAGGAGTCTCCATGGGGCCTTGAGCAGGGGGTGGGACACGGAGAATTCATGAAAATATTTGAGCCACTGCCAGATATTGGCAGGATTCTTCAGGAGAGCAAAAGCCCAGAGGAAGCCAGAGAGAAACTTCTTGAGTTCGTTAGAGAGCTCAGATGGAAGTTCCGGAGTGGTAAAATCGAAGCCAACCCCATCGACAGGTGGCTCGCCGTCTACGCCTGCGACGTCTTCGAGAACATACTCTCTCCGTACAGCGAAAAAGCCGCTGGTTTTTCAACCCTGGAATACCTTTGGAAGGCCGCTAAGGGCGACGAAAAGACCCTGAGCGTTCTCACCAAGGGCTTCCTCGAGGAGTTCAGGCACCTCTTCCTTGCCATGTCTGGCAAGGCCAACTACTCCAAGGGATGGCTCGGGCCGAAGCTGGAAAAAGCCGGCATAGTTTCACCCGACTTCAGTAAGGTTCACGGCAGGGAAGCGGGGAAGCTGCGCTCAGACTACCTCGACAAGGTCTACGAATACATAAAGACCTGGCTGAACCGCTATCCGAGTGGCCTCGACGAGAGGATAATCAAGAAGAGGGAGGAGCAGAGGAAGCAGCTCCAGGAGTACTGGGGCATAGGCGATGAGGAGTGGTTCGACTACAGGTGGCAGTTCAGCCACGTCCTCAAGGGCAGGAAGGGCCTCGAAACCCTCAGGGAGCTCAACGAGCTCGGGATAGTAAAAATCCCGGAGGGTGACCTGGCGGAAGTCGAGAAGGCAGTCAAGTATCGCATCCCCTGGGGAATAACGCCCTACTACCTCAACCTCTGGGACTTCGAGGAGCCCTACAAGGAGGACAGACACGTCAGGAGGCAGGTGATGCCGCCCAAGTGGTACATGGACAACATGATACTCCACCGCGAGGACAGGGAGTACGCCTTCGACTTCATGGGCGAGCACGACACCTCTCCGATAGACCTCGTCACGAGGAGGTACGTGATGATAGCGATCCTCAAGGCCTTCGACACCTGTCCGCAGATATGCGTCTACTGTCAGAGGAACTGGGAAGTCCTTGAGCCATTCATGGCCGGCTCCTTCCCGGGCTGGGACAAGATAGAGAAGGCCATAGAGTGGTTCGGCGAGCGCGAGTCGATGATAGACGTGCTCATAACCGGAGGAGACCCCTTCGCCCTGAGCAACAAGATCATAGACAAGATGATGTCCCGCCTGAGCGAGTTCGACCACGTCATTAACATCCGCTGGGGAACAAGGATTCCAGTGACCGTTCCAATGCGCATAACTGAGGAGCTGGCCGAGATACTCGGATCATACATCGAGCCAGGCAAGAGGAACGTGGCCGTCTCGACCCACGTTGAGACTGCCTACGAAGTAACGCCCGAGATGGCCAAGGCAGCCTACAACCTCAGGAGGCAGGGCATCTACATCTACAACCAGCTGGTCTACCAGAGAAACGTCAGCAGGCGCTTCGAGAACGTCGCGCTGAGGATAGCCCTCAAGAAGATTGGCATCGACCCCTACTACACCTTCTATCCAAAGGGCAAGACCGAGCAGAGGGACTATCTCGTGCCGATAGCGAGGGTCGTCCAGGAGAGAAAGGAGGAGGCGAGGCTCTTACCGGGCCAGTTCAGGACGGACGAGCCGATATTCAACGTGCCGAGGATGGGCAAGAACCACCTGAGGGCCTGGCAGGACAGGGAGCTCATAGCCATAAAGCCCGACGGAAGCAGGGTGTACCTCTTCCACCCGTGGGAGAAGGGCATCAGCGAGACGAAGCTTTACACCTACACGGACGTCCCGATAGAGGAGTACCTCCGCTACCTGGAGAGCATCGGGGAGAAGAGGGAGGACTACGAGACCATCTGGTACTACTACTGACTTCTTATCTTTTTGCTATTTTCTCGGCAAGAAAAAGGTTATAAAGGGCCGCCGATTAGCACCGTGAGGGTCATCATGAGGATAGTGTTTGACATCGGAGGCTCTGTTCTCGTTCCGGACGATCCCGACATCGATTTCATCAAGGCCATCGCGTACGAGCTCACCAAGATAAGCGAGGACCACGAGGTGGCTGTGGTAGTCGGCGGCGGCAAAGTGGCGCGCAAGTACATCCAGGCTGCGAAGACCTTCACGCCCAACGAGACCTTCAAGGACTACATAGGCATACACATCACGAGGGCCAACGCGATGCTGCTGATAGCAGCCCTCGGTGAAAAAGCCTACCCATTCGTCGTCCAGGACTTCAGGAAGGCATGGGAGGTCATACAGCTCAAGAAGATACCGATAATGGGCGGAACTCACCCAGGCCACACGACCGATGCAGTCGCTGCCCTTCTCGCGGAGTACCTGCAGGCGGACCTTCTGGTCGTGGTCACCAACGTCGACGGCGTCTACGACAGCGACCCGAGGAAGAACCCTGACGCAAAGAAGCTGCCGAAGGTCACCGTTGACCAGCTCGTCGAGATAGCGATGGAGGGAGAAGCCAAAGCCGGAGGAAGCGGCGTCGTCGATGCTCTCGCTGCCAAGTTCATCCAGCGCGGAAAGATAAGGACGTACATCGTGGGCAAGAAGGACGCTTACAGTCTCTTCGACGTGATAAAGGGGAAGCACAGCGGGACGGTTGTGGAGCCCTGATTTCTTACATCATTTGTTAAGGCGTTTGAATAAGGGCACCGTCCCGGTCATAGCTCGCAAATGGATGCGCTAACTAACCTTCGGTTAAGGGCAGATTTTTATATCCCTCCTTCCTCTTTTTCTCCGGTGGTACCTATGAAAATCGTTGTCATCGGTTCTGGCACAGCGGGGAGCAACTTCGCCCTCTTCATGAGGAAGCTCGACAGGAAAGCTGAGATAACCGTTATCGGAAAGGAGGAGACGATGCAGTACTCTCCGTGCGCGCTCCCCCACGTGATAAGCGGCACGATAGAGAAGCCCGAGGATGTTATAGTCTTCCCGAACGAGTTCTACGAGAAGCAGAAAATAACCCTCATGCTCGGCACCGAGGCCAAGGAGATAGATAGGGAGCGGAAGGTTGTCATTACAGACAAGGGCGAAGTTCCCTACGATAAGCTCGTTCTGGCTGTAGGCTCAAAGGCCTTCGTTCCGCCGATCAAGGGCGTCGAGAACGAAGGAGTTTTCACGCTCAAGAGCCTCGACGACGTGAGGAAGATAAAGGCCTACATAGCCGAGAGAAAGCCGAAGAAGGCCGTCGTCATCGGTGCTGGCCTGATCGGTCTTGAAGGTGCCGAGGCCTTCGCAAAGCTCGGCATGGAGGTCCTCGTCGTCGAGCTGCTGGACAGGCTTCTGCCCACGATGCTGGACAAGGATACCGCCAAGCTCGTTCAAACGGAGATGGAGAGGCACGGCGTTTCCTTCCGCTTCGGCGTCGGTGTGAGCGAGATAATCGGAAGCCCGGTCGAGGCGGTTAAGATAGGCGATGAGGAAGTCGAGGCTGATCTGGTTCTCGTCGCCACCGGTGTGAGGGCCAACGTTGACCTCGCCAAGGCGGCAGGACTTGAGGTGAACCGCGGAATAGTCGTCAACGAGCACCTCCAGACGAGCGACCCGGACATATACGCGATAGGCGACTGTGCGGAAGTTATTGACGCCGTTACCGGACAGAGAATCCTCAGCCAGCTCGGAACGAGCGCCGTTAGAATGGCCAAGGTTGCCGCCGAGCACATAGCAGGAAAGGACGTCTCCTTCAGGCCGGTCTTCAACACGGCAATAACCGAGCTCTTCGGCCTTGAGATTGGCACCTTCGGCATAACGGAGGATAGGGCGAAGAAAGAGGGCGTTGAAATAGCCGTCGGTAAGTTCAAGGGCTCCACCAAGCCCGAGTACTACCCCGGCGGCAAGCCGATAACAGTTAAGGTCATCTTCAGGAAAGACGACAGGAAGCTCATCGGCGCGCAGATAGTCGGCGGCGAGCGCGTCTGGGGCAGGATAATGACCCTCTCCGCGTTGGCACAGAAGGGCGCAACGGTTGATGACGTCGTTTACCTCGAAACGGCTTACGCCCCGCCGATAAGCCCGACGATAGATCCGATAAGCGTTGCGGCCGAGATGGCTTTGAGAAAGCTCAGGTGAGCCCTTTTCTTTTCTATATCCCTCGTGAGACCAATCGAGACGGCCACTGCGGGCAAACTTTAAGTCCTCCCAGGTTGAACCACATCCTTAGGTGATACCATGAAAGTGAGCGAGAAGGACAGGGTGCTGCTCGGGATAGGAACTGGAGTTCTGCTGGCATCGAGTTTGAGGGTTTTCGTCGCTGGCGCTTACTCGAGTCTGGAGAAGACCTTCTTCTATGGTGCCAACTTTCCCTCGGCGCTGGGGATAGTCCTCTTCGTAATCGCAGCGTTCTTAGTGGGTAAGATAAGCAGGAAGGCAGGAGCAGCGGTGATGGTCGCTTACGCTCTAGCGTCGCTCCTCACGGATGCAACGGAATACACCCACCTCATAGCAGCTCTGGCCATTCCAGTAGCCCTCGCGCTCGTCAAGGAACTGGACGTTAAATACCTCGCAATCGGCCTCGTGGCGGATTTGAGCTTAAGGGTTCTTGCCGTCGGCGGTGAGCCGATAGACTTCCTCCACACAAGGGTCCTCCTGGCGGTTCTGGTGCTCCTCGGAGCCTTTGCGCTCTGGAAGGAAGCGGGAACACTCAAAAAGCCTGGCTTCGGCCTTTACGCCTTCGCGGCCCTAATCGAGCTTGGCCTAATCTATCCCAACGCTGTCCTGAGGTATTCCGGGGTTACCGTCTATTACCTTCCCCAGTTCGTTGCCCACTCCTTCGTGATTGCTCTGGCAATTCTCGCTGGACCCTACCTGGCCAAGAAGCCGGGCATCGCATCGCTCCTCCTGGTTCTGGGCGCGGCGGCGCTCTTCGTTAAACCGCTCGGCCTCCTCGGCCTCCCGCTCGCGCTGGCCTCTTCGATGGCACTCCTTGAGAACGCCAAGGGAAGCCGCTTCGGAGTAATAGGCTCGGTTTACCTCTTCCTCGTGGCAACCTTGGCTTTGGGCGCCTACGTCGGCAGGGACATCGGCTTGCCCTTCATGGAGGACAACCTTGAAGCCCTAATTCTAGCCGCTTCCGTGATCTACGCCCTCGCGAGCTACGGTGGAAGTGCTGAGGTTAGGCTTCCAAACGCTAAAGAAATAGCGGGCTCGCTCCTCGGCCCCGCAGTGGTTTCGATAATAGTTCTCGCCCTCTTCAACGCAGGCCCGACTTACGTTGAGGCCAAGAAGGACGTCCTCATCTGGAGCTACAATGTCCACCAGGGCTTCGGGCCTTACCAAGGGGCGTTCAACGGCTACGAGCTGATTAGCCTCCTGAAGGAGCAGAAGCCTGATATCTGGGCGGCGCAGGAGGTCGTCGGTGGAATGATCGGCAACGGCTACCAGGACGTCCCGCTGATGATTTCAGCTTATCTTGGCTACGCCTACGAGTACAAGCCGGCCGTTGAAGGAACCTACGGCATAGCGGTCTTCTCGCACTGGCACATGAAGACGGAGAGTGAACTCAACCTCGAGAGCGTCGGACAGGCGAGGCCGGCTCAGAAGGTGACCATCGATGAGCTCGGATTAATCCTCGTCAACGTCCACATGGGGCTCTCACCTGAGGAAAGGGCGATGCAGGCGGAAGAGCTCCTCAAGTTCACGGAGAGTGAGCCGGTAGCCCAGATAATAGCAGGCGACACCAACGCCGAGCCGGATGAGAAGGCGATAGCCATACTCACGCGCGACTACTATGACGCCTTTGAGGAGAGGCCGCCTTACACCTTCAACTGGGGCAACATCGACATCGAAAACATCGACTACATCCTGCTCAAGAAGGACTGGCCGGCAAAGGTCAAAGACTACGGATGCCTCTGCGATGTGGAAGTTTCCGACCACAGGCCCATATGGGCCATCATCGAGCTGCCGTGAGGTTTTTACTCTTCCAACCTTTTTCGAAAATTGAACCACAACTCTTAAATTCCAAACCAGACGTATCTCTGTCCGGTGAAAATATGAAAGAGATTTCATTGATTCTGGTGTCCATTGCAACCGTCCTTGTTCCTCCCATCATCATGAGGTATTGGGGCCGCAAAATCCTGAGGGAAGAACTACCAAAGAAAGAGAAAAACTACAATCTGCTGAAGGCTGAGGTCATCTGTATCTTTGGGGCCTTCATACTCTACTTCCCGGCGATGATAGCCCTCGGAGCCCTCGATTGGGCCTCTGACGTGGTAGATAAGCTTCCCCTACCTGAAATATTCAAGGTATTTGCATTTGCAGCAATCCTGCTTTTCCCGCTTCTCCTGTCAATCTTCCTCATCATCTACGAGACTGTTAAAGTAGGAGTGAATATTACAGAGGAAAAGATTGAAAATCCAAAAAAGGAGGTTCTGAAAGCTCTCGCACTGATCCTGGGCCCGATCATCGGCTTTGCCTTTATCTGGCTGCTGCTGATGCTCTACCTGCCAGAGAGTTTAACCTCAAAGTGGTGGTTTGACCTGCTCGTGTACTCAATCCTAATACTCGCTTTCTTTGCGCTCTTTCCCCTCATCCTAATTAGAGTCGGGACAAGGAGCGAGCTCGACCCCGAGCTTAAGGCCGAGCTCATGAGGTTCTGTGAGGAGCAGGGAGTTAAAGTCAGGGACATAATCGTTAAAGGAAAGCCCGGCCAAAAGCTTGCCAACGCCATGGTTACGGGTATAATCCCCCGCTACCGCTACGTTGTTTTAACCCGCTATTTGGTTGATAACTTCGAAGAGGACGAGATTAAAGCGGTCTTAGCCCATGAGATAGGGCACATAAAAGGAAAGCACCTCTGGATAAACGCGGCTTTGAGCATTGGCTGGTTCCTCTTCTGGATAGGACTCATTTACATCCTCCACAAATTCAACGTTCAGTTGTTCTCATCACCGTGGATTTTCTTCGGCGTTTTCTTCTTTGCCTTCTACTTCTGGCTCTTTGTTATTGAATCGAGGATATCCATAAGGAACGAGTTCAAGGCAGATGAGTTCGCGGCGAATGTCGTGGGGCTTGAACCAACCCTAAGGGCGCTTAAAAAGCTGGCCGAGCTCAACCTGCTGCCGGAAAAAACGGGGAAATGGTTTAACCTGTTGAACAGACACCCTTCGATTGAGAAGAGGGTAGAGCATTTAAAACGTCTCGCCAACCTTGAACCATGAACCGCGTGAAGGTCAGCAAGCTAATGGCTTACATCCTGCGGCACTCGCCGGAAGAGTTCGGACTGAGGCCTGACGTGGAGGGCTTCGTGCCCCTTTCCGAGCTCGTCGAGGCCCTAAAAACTGTCTATCCAGACGTTACGGAGGAGTTCGTAAGAAGGATAGTCGAACTCGATTCCAAGGGTCGCTATGAAATCAGGGGAAACAAAATCCGCGCCCGCTACGGCCACAGCTTTCCGGTGAGCCTGAACCACGAGGAGGACAGAGAAAGCAGGATTCTCTACCACGGCACGCCGAGGAGGAACCTCGAGAGCATCCTCCGCGAGGGTTTGAAGCCCATGAAGAGGCAGTTCGTCCACCTGAGTACAAGCAAAAGCGAGGCAATCGAAACCGGCAGGCGGCACGGGCGGGACGTGGTTCTTCTGGTAATAGACGCCGAATGCCTTCGAAAGAAAGGCTTGAAGATTTACAAAGCCGGGAAGAACGTCAGGATAGTCGAGAGGGTTCCGCCAGAGTGCATCACTCTGGAAGTCTGACCGCCAGGAGAAAGGCCAGGCCAAGGGGAACGAGCGTGCTCGTGAAGTTCAGCTCGAAGCTCATGCTCGAGAGATAGCCTCCGATGAACGGCCCAATCACCCAGCCAAGGCTCATCACCGCGTTGAGCAGGCCCATTGCCTGGCCCCTCTCTACGGCTTTTACCTTAGTTGCCACGTATGTGGACGAAGCTCCAAGGGTCATGGCCCACTTGACGCCCGAGAGAATCGCCACGGCGACCATTATGGGCAGGCTCTTGGCGAAGGCGTAGCCGAGGAAGGCAATGGCATAGCCCGCTATCGCCAGAAGGTAGAACTTCTTCGCACCGTACCTGTCTATGAGCTTCCCGAGGAGGTAGCCGCTTAAAGCAGCTGCCAGAGAATCTATGCCAAAGAGAAGGCCGACCCACTCGCTGCCAAATGTCTCTTCGAAGTAAACCGAGACCACCGAATAGACCTGACCTGAAGCTATCATCACGAGCAGAACTGTGAGATAGAAAAGGCCCAGATGGCCCCTCATGAGCCGCTTGAATGCCGCACCCTGGAAGGTTGCCTTCTCGCTTTCCCGCCCTTCCTGGACGAGTATAAGCTTTCTTGGAGCCCTCTTCGGCCTGGGTCTCTCCCTGAGGAGGAGAACTATCGCAGAGGAAAGGACGAGGAGAGCCCCTGCTATGAGAAAGATTCCCCTAATGCCGACGTACTTTATGATGAACCCGCCGATGAAGTTGCCCAGCATGTAGCCTGCGTTCTCAATCGAGCCGAAGAGCCCATAAGCTGAGCCTACCCTCGTGGATAGTTCTGCTATCAGAGCTGAGTGAGCAGGCATCATGGCCGAGCCGAAGGTCCCCTGAACAGTCCTCAGGACGAGCAGGGCGATGGGAGTGGATACGAAGGCCATGAGTGCGTAGATTGCGCCGGTGGAGAAGAGGCCGAAGGATATGAAGGCCTTCCTGTTGTGCGTCCTGTCTGAGAGGTAGCCGAAGGGGTACTGAAAGACAGTCGAGGTCAGGTTGAAGGCCACGCTCAGTAAACCCACCATAAGCATGCCGCCGCCAAGGAGCCTCATGTAGACGCTCAGATAGGGAAAGGCCATGCCAAAGGCGACGTTGGCCAGAAACATGCCTACAGCTAACAGAACCACGTTCCGGCGCTTGATTCTTATTCTGCGAACCTTCCCTGCCTTCTCGCGCCTTCCCTGAGTTACGACGAGCTCCCTTCTGCTCATCGCTCGCGCCTAGGAGATTCTCCTTTATAAAATTTCTCCGGCTCTAAAAGCGCTGGAAACGCTTGGAAAGTCAAAGAAAAGGAGGGACTCAGCCCATCTGGAGCGCCTGTCCCCTGAGCTCGCCGCGCTCGAAGCGATACGGGTCGTACCAATCGACTGGAAGGTCGGTCCTACCCTTGGTTATCAGGTCAGCCACCATCTCGGCAACGGCCGGCGCCATCATGAAGCCGTGGCCGGAGAAGCCCGCAGCTATGTAGTAGTCACTCAGTTCCTCGATTTTTCCTATGGCAGGGTTGCTGTCGGGCGTTTTGGCATAGTAGCCTGCCCAGGTTCTCAGGATAAGGAGCTCCCGCAGGGCAGGGATTATCTTGGTGAAGTAATAGCTCACCTCACGCATGAACTCGTAGGTCGGCGTGAGGTCATAGGTCGGCCCTATCTCGTAGCCCACACCACCAACGACTCCGCCGTGGCTGGTCTGGGTGAGGTAAGCGTGGCCGTACTTGAATGAGATGACCATGGGCTTTATGGTGTCCCTCTTGATGGGCTGGGTTATCACCGCCTGGTGCTTGTAGGGCTCTATCGGGATGCTCGTCTTTATTCCGGCCATCGCGTTGATGAGCTTGGCCCAGGCGTTGGTGGCATTAACGACTATGCCCGTCTTTACGACGCCCCTGCTCGTCTTAAGGCCTTTTATCTCGCTCTTCTCGATGATGAAATCCTTGACCTCGGTGTATTCGACCAGCTTTGCCCCGAACTTCTCAGCGTTGAGGGCGAAGGCAGCGGTTGAGTGGAAGGGACTGGCCTTACCGTCGGTCGGGTTCCATGATGCAGCTATCACCTCGCTTATGTCGAGGAGGGGAACTATCTCCTTGGCCTCTTCTGGCGTTATGAGCCTCGTGGGGACGCCGAAGCGGTTCTGTATCGCTATGTTCCTCTTGAACTCCTCGACTTCCTCCTCGTCATATAGCAGGAAGAGGTAACCCGTCTGCTTGAAGGAGAAACCATACTCCTCGCTGTATTTCTTCCACAGCTCCACTGAGCGCTTCATAACCTGAACGTTGGCTTCATCGTTGAACTGCTGCCTGATGCCCGTTCCGCAGCGGAAGGTGGAGCCGGAGCCGATGAAGCGCTTCTCTATGACGGTAACTTCCTCACCGCGCTTGGCCAGCTCGTGGGCGAGGGTAACGCCTATTATCCCCCCGCCGATGATTACGATTTCACTCTTCTCGGGGAGTTCCCTCGTCGGCATGGCAATCATCCCCTGGCGGCGGTAACCTTCATCCTCACGTTTTTGAGCGGAGGCCTCGCAACGGGCAGATCGATCTTCGCCATGTCGGTTCCCGTTCTCTGGGAGACCACCACCGCGCCGTTGAAGAGGCAGAAGCGGCCCTGGCAGAAGCCCATGGCAAGGTGCGTTAGGCGCTTGATTATCTGCAAGTCCGTTATGCCCTGCTTGACGACGTCGTCGACCTTCTTCAGGCTTACATCGCAGCCGCATATCTGGACGTCCTCGAGGTTGAACTCCTCGAAGGGTATCCTGTGAATCGTAACCGCTTCAGGTTCGTACTCCTTCAGCCTCTCCTCGTAGATGCAGGGATTAGCCTCGTAGCCTAACTCCTGGAGAATGTACGCTCCAACAAGCCTTCCCTCAAGGTAGTTCGCGTAGTGCGGCTTTATGCTGACGGCGCTTCCCGCTACGTAAATTCCATCCCTTATCCTGTGCTTTGAGTCGAGAACAGGGGTGTAATAGCCCCTCTTGAAGCGGAGCTTTCCTCCAGCTTGGGTTATCGGGTTTATGTCCGGTCTTCTGCCGTCGGAAACAATGACGGCATCAACCTCGTAAACGTTGCCGTTCATGTCTATGAGTCTTCCAACCTTCTCGTCCCCCTCGACGCGTTTTGGATTGGGAACGACGATGTATTCAATTCCCCAGCGCTCCAGCTCGGGGGTTACATCCTCGGGCCTGCTTCCAACGACGGCGACCTTCCTCCCGGGAGCGACTCCCCAGACGTTCATAACCTCCAGCGCGAAGTCCCTCCTGAAGACACCCGGGAACTCGTTGTTCTCGAAGAGGAGGATGTTGTCCACCGCTCCAGTGGCCAAAACGACGCGCTTGGCCATTATCTCAATGAGCTGGTTTTCCCTAACGACTGGAACGAGGAAGTACTCGCCCTCGTCGAAGACTCCCAAGGCTACAGTCTTCCTGAAAACCCTAACGTTCTCGTTGAACTTCCCGGTGAGCCCTTTGATGACCTCCTTCGGCTCGCCTTCAAAGCCCTCCTGGGGGAGGCCCTTGAGCCACATGTCGCCGCCGAGCCAGCCGCGCTCCTCGATGAGGGCAACGGTCAGATGCTCCTGAATCTCCAACGCTGCCCCTATTCCGGCGGGTCCAGCACCTATTATAGCGACGTCAACGACTTGCCTCAGAACGGGCTTACCCCCGTCAATCTCGACAGTCTCCTGGAAGTCCCCGTAGGTTTGCCTCTCTATCTTCATACCGTCCCTAACAATGGCCTTCCGCCCATTAACATTCTTCACGCCGTTTATTACAAGAGGAACCGGCCCAAATGTAAAGGCCCCCCTCTTCCTGCCGTCAGTGCTCGTGGTGAGCCAGTATATGCCGTTGGCCAGAAGCGCGACGGTGATTTTTTCTCCCTCGTACGCTTCGAGCTGTTTTCCCTCAAAATATATGGTAATTCTCTTAGAAGGGTCCTTCTCGGTTAGATCAAGGAGTCTCATACTCCCACCCCAGAGATTCCACGAAACGGACGTTCTTAGATATACACCAATGCTTATAAATGTTAAGTTGATCAAAAATGGTTCTCAACGTTAGGTTAAATTTCATCGCCCCCCAAAATAGAAATGAAGGGAAATCAGGCGAGTCCCTTCGCGAGGACGAACTCCGCGACGTTTTCGACCTGGCTCTTGGCCCTGGCCTGCATAACAGTCTTGCCGCCCTTCTCGATGGGCACCTTCCTGAATATCTCCTCGTGGAGCTTAACTACCTCCTCAGGCGGCTTAGTGAGCAGGCTGACGACGATTATGACGAACAGCGTCACGAAGAAGTTGATGAAGAACACCGGCACGGCGTTGAACCACTGGCCGAGGGTGCCGAAGAAGCCAGGAGCATCCGGGTTGAATGCCCAGCCGTATATCTTAGCCTCAAGGATGACCTCGCTGATGAGACCGTAGGCCATTCCTATTATTCCGCCCTCTTTGGTAACGCGTTTCCACCAGAGGCTCAGGGTCAGTATCGGGCCGAAGCCGACCGCGAGGCCGCCCCAGGCAGTGGCGACCATCTGGTAGACGACCTTGTTGCCAGTGAGGGCGAAGTAGAGGCCCACCAGGGCGATGCCCGTAACGACTATCCTCGCCATATTGACCATCTGCCTCTTGCCGAGCTCTTTGCCGAGAACCTTGTGGTAGAAGTCCCTCGCGATGGCGGATGAAGCCACTAGGAGCTGGGAATCCGCGGTGCTCATGACGGCCGAGATTATGCCCGCTATGACGAAGCCCGCCAACCAGCTGGGCATCAGTTCAACCGCCATAGCAGGGATGACCTTCTCCGGGTCACTGACCTGGAGGATGCCCGTCTGATACATGGCGTAGCCGAGGAAGCCCGCGAAGAAGGCTCCCCAGAGGACTATTATCGTCCAGATGCCGCTGATGAATATACCCGGCCTCCTGAGCTTTCTCGGATCCTCAACGCTCATGTAACGCGTAACTATGTGCGGCTGTCCGAGGTAGCCAACTATCCAGCTGGCGTAGCCTATGGCAAAGATTAGGGCAGCCCATCCCGTTGCTCCGCCGAATGGATCGAGATGCGTTGGGTTGCTCGCGGCTATGATTTCCGTGGCCTTTCCAAAGCCGCCAACCTTTGCAAGCGCCAAGAACGGGACGATTATGAGGGTCAGTAGCATGAACATGGCCTGAACAACATCCGTCCAGACGACGGCGAAGAAGCCACCGGTGATAACGTAGGCAGTGAGGATTATCACCGTCAGGATTATGCCCATGTTGTCGCTTATCCCGAAGCCCTCCGCGAAGGTCTTTCCTCCGGCGGTAAACTGGGCCGCAACGTATGCCGTCATGAATATCACGATGATTAGCGCTCCGAGAATCCTGATGAGCTTGGTGTCATCCTTGAGCCTCGCCTCAAGGTAGTCGGGAACCGTTATGGCCCTGAACTTTCCGGTGTATATCCTGAGCCTCGGCCCTATAAGGAGGTAGTCAGCCAGAGTTCCAAAGAAACAGCCAACTGCCGCCCAGAATGCTCCGAGACCGCTCTTGAAGGCCGCTCCGGGATAGCCGAGCATCAGCCAGCCAGAGAAGTCGCTCGCCTTGTCACTCAGGGCGGCTGCCAGGACATGGACCCTCCTTCCTCCGACGAAGTACTGGTCTTCAGTTTTAGTGTAGCGGTTGGCCCACCAGCCTATATAAGCAAGGAGGGCAAGGTAAATCAGGAAACCGAAGAGTATTCCCGTGTTCATGCCTTACCCTCCTTCCTTAGTTCTTCCATAAGGTCTTCGTCATAGGCCAGAATCTCGTCGTCTACGTAGTACTCCTTGCCCGTTATCTTGTCCCAGTAGCCGTAGAGCACCATCACCAAAATGCCCAAAATAGTTGGAACCAGAAGGGTCGCCCAAGCTGCACTACTTAGGCCCATTTTGAACCCTCCTGAATATATATGCTGACCGATGGTCAGCAACATTCAATAGGCACCAAAATATTATAAACCTATCGTTGAAAACTATTGGTTGAGATTGCGAGTTAATTTGGGCCCAATAGATTGTAACAGATTGTAACGGAGGATGCCCAGATGATGGTTAAAGTCATGCGTCCAATATTCCAGCCTGAAGGGGACTCTAAGTTCGTGCTCTACCCCTATTGGATATTTCACCTCAAGCTCTTCTACAAACGCCTCGGCAGGAGCGACAGGGTTCTTGATTACTATGTCTACGTTGACCTCTACCGCCTCGGCGCCGAGAGGGGCGACGGTTTCATAGAGCTCTATGAGTGGGACGTCGACGAGAGGCAGGTAATGGAGCCCCTCGTGGACTACGAAGAAGCCAAAATCAAGGCCTTTGAGAGCGCCATCCACTGGGGCAACATTAAGATAATCTCCTGGTGGTTACCTAGGATTGAGATAGTAAGGGAGGCGATGGCCTACAAGGTCTTCTGGGTGTTCGAGAGGGACGGAGAAAAGTTCGTGATGGACAGCCTGGACGGGAAGGAGTTCAGGCTGAGGGATTTAACAAGAATAGAAAGACGACCAACATGCCGCGGACTGAGATGTAGGTGACAAGATCACCGCGCGTGAATCTCCACTATATCTCCGTCCTCCAAGACGTGATCCGCTCCGACCCTCTGGCCCGGGAACTTGACGCTCTTGCCCCAAACCCTCGCGTAGCGGAAGTTCTTGGCGAAGTCCTTGTGAATCCTCTCGGCCAAGTCCATAACCGTTGAGCCCTTCTTGAGCGGGACTGGTGGATAAGCCGGCTCCTCTCCCGGGCTTTTCGTGAAGACCCTGATTATTCCTGCTAACTCGTAGAGCTCATCCTTGAGCTTGTCGAGGTTTATCTTCCTCCTCGCCGAGACTGGCACGATTTTGAACCTGTCTCCATAGGTCTGGACGAGCTTTTCGTAGTTCTCCTTGCTGCCTGAAGCGTCGCCCTTGTTGGCTATTATCATCGCCCTTCTCCAAACCAGACTCTCGTCGAGCGCATCGGCGAACTCCTCCAGAGTTACGGGCTCTTTGACGGTTATCTCCGCGGAGTGGATTCTCTCCTCGCGAAGCATCTTCATGACCTCTTGAATGTCGCCCTTTATGTTCTCCTGGCCGTTGATGATTATTCCGCCGCTGGCGGTTCTCTTTATCTCGACCCTCGGGCGGCGCTTGTTGAGCTTTATTCCAGCTCTCTCGAACTCCCTCAGGAGGATTTCCATCTGCTTCACAGGATCCTGGGAGAGATCCACAACGATGGCTATCGCATCGGCGTTCCTTATCACGCTTAAAAGCTGAGGCCCCATACCCTTACCGAGAGCGGCCCCCTCAACGAGGCCAGGGACCTCAACGAGCTGGATTTGAACGTCCTTATGGTGCATCATTCCGGGGATTGGCTCGACGGTGGTGAAGGCGTAGTCAGCAACGTCTATGTCAACGTTGGTCAGTGCCTTCATAAGCGAGCTTTTCCCAACGTTCGGAAGGCCAGCCAGAACTATCTGTGCCGCCCCTTCTTTCCTCACGCTGAAGGAGTAGCCACCACCCTTCTTCTGAACCTGTCTCTGCTTTTCAAGCTCCTTCCTCAGCTCGGCCAGCTTTCGCTTTATCTGGAGCCTAAGCTTCTCAGTCCCCTTGTGTTTTGGCACGGTGGCGTACATCTTCTCGAGCGCCCTTATCTTCTCTGGGATAGTTTTGGCGTTCCTGTACTCCTCCTCGGCCGCTAAGTACTCTGCCGTAACGTTGGTTGGCATGGCTGACCCTCCAGAAGTTTCTGAATTAAAGAGAGGGGGGTATTTTATAAAAGTATGGTTCCCGGAAATCGGCAAGTTTATATAACCTTCCGAAAATTTTTTACAGGCGGTGGTGCTCATGCGAATGGGTTTGGACGAAATCGACAAGAAGATTCTCACCATACTTCAGAAGAACAGCAGAACGCCCCTGAGAGAGATTTCTAAAGAGGTCAACTTGGCCGAATCGACCGTTTACGAGAGAATAAAGAAGCTAAAGGAAAGGGGAATCATACGGAAGTTCACAGTCATTCTCGATCCAGACTCCCTTGGCTTCAGGATACTGGCTTTCATCCTCATAAAGTCGAAGGCCGGCAAATACTCCCACGTCGCCAAGGAACTCACGAAGTACCCGCAGATAATCGAAATCTATGAGACGACGGGCGACTACGACATGCTCGTGAAGATCAGAACCAAGGGAAGCGAGGAGCTCAACGAGTTCCTTGACACCATCGGTGAAATCGAGGGCGTTGAAGCGACCCACACCATGGTCGTGCTCAAGGTCCACAAAGAGACCACCGAGCTGCCCCTCTAATTGCCCATCTCTGTCCACAAAAGCTTATAAGTGTCCCATTTCTATTTCTCTCTGAGCGTTAATACGGAGGTGTTTCTATGAAAGTGCTGTTTCTGAGCGCGGATGGCTTCGAGGATCTGGAGCTGATATACCCGCTCCACAGGATTAAAGAGGAGGGCCACGAGGTCTACGTTGCGAGCTTTCAGAGGGGTAAGATAACGGGCAAGCACGGCTACACCGTGAACGTTGACCTAGCTTTTGACGAGGTTGATCCTGATGAGTTCGATGCCCTCGTTCTTCCTGGTGGGAAGGCCCCGGAGATAGTCAGGCTCAACGAAAAGGCCGTAGCGGTAACCAGGAAGATGTTTGAGGACGGAAAGCCGGTAGCGAGCATATGCCACGGGCCGCAGATACTCATCTCCGCCGGAGTGCTTAAGGGCAGGAAGGGAACGAGCACGATAACCATCAGGGACGACGTGGTCAACGCCGGTGCCGAGTGGGTAGATGCAGAGGTCGTCGTCGACGGCAACTGGGTCAGCTCGAGGCACCCAGGCGACCTCTACGCCTGGATGAGGGAGTTCGTGAAGCTCCTTCGCTGATTCCTTAACTTTTCTTGAGCGTAAGCCTTATACAGAAAAGTGATGAGAGTTTTATAGGTGCAGTCCATGAAAAGGCGAGGCGGGGCTCTCGGCACACTCATCACGTTCATCCTCGTGGCGGTTCTCGTGGGTGCCGCTGTGACGTTAGCCTTAGCGCTCCACGGTGACATCGAGATCAGAGGTATAACCCCGAAAAAGACCGCCGGAGCGCTTGTCAAGTTTGGAGAGTTCAACGCATCATCCCTTGTCATCAGGAGCACCGTGGAAGATGTATACGTGGTTAAGGCAAACGTGAGCGGCCTCGTGGTCAAGAGCAACCTCCCCATAAACGTCAGCTTTGAAAACGGCATCCTCGAAGTGTACTGCCCGATCAAGGAAAGCATTATCGGGAGGAGGAACGTCTGCAACGACTACAGGAACGGCACCGTTGTGGTAGAAGTCGGTAGAGAGCTCGACTATCTTAGCATAGGGCACGCCGTCGGGGACTTCTTAGTCTCGGCAGGGGCCAAGAGAGTGACCGTAAGAGACTTTGTCGGCGATTTTAAAGGCGAGAGCTGGGCAGAATACACAGTCGAGAATGTCGTAGGGGATATAACGCTCCACGCCAGCGATCACGTGAGCATCAACAATGTGGTGGGCGATATTACAGTCATCGTCCCGCCGGACTTTAGTGTGGCCCTCAACGCGGAGGACGTGCTGGGAAACGTTAGGAACACCGCGGGCGGAGAAAATGGCACAATAATCGTTTCAATTTCCAACGTGGTTGGAGACGTGAACATTAGGGGATGACTTTTTAAGCCCCTTTCCCTTTCTTACAACCGGTGATGAGAAATGGCAAAGAAGCTGATGCGCTCAAAGGACAACAGAGTCTTCCTGGGGGTTCTCGGAGGGATAGCCGAGCACCTCGAGATAGACCCGACGCTCGTGAGAGTAATCTTTGTAGTTCTGCTCGTATTCAACCCCTTCGCGATGGTCCTGCTGTACTTCCTGCTGGCGCTGGTCATGCCAGAGGAAGAGAACGGGGAAACGTCGCTCGAGGAGAAGCTCAACAAGCTGGCGGATGAGACTGAAAAGAAGATCAACGATATCTTTTCGGGCAGCGACAGCACAAAGACCCTCGCAATAATACTGATAGCCATCGGTGCAGCTATTGTAGCAAAGCCGCTCTTCCCGCTGATCGGCCCAATTGGCGGAACTACACTCTTAGCCCTCACCCTCCTGGTAATAGGCATAATACTGCTTGCGAGGGGTGATTGAGATGCGGACGCTCGGGATAATACTCGTCTTCCTCGGAATCGTTCTTCTGGTAAGGGAGTTCAATCCAGCATTTATCTCGTGGCTTGCACCCTACGCTCACCAAATCAAGGGCGCCTTCTGGGGCGTTACGCTGATAGCCTTCGGTCTCTACATGCTCACCAGAAGAACCGCTAGGAAGCTCGTCCTCATAGCGTACCTCATCTACCTTCTCCTCTACCTGGTGGTCTGAATGGAGCGGTGGAGGATCATAAAGGCCTTCACCCTCGGGCCCCTCTTAGAGGCGGCCATCCCGAAGCCGGGCAACGTGAACCGCTACGCTGACTTCGAAGATCTGACCCTCTACCACTTCATCTTCGCGGAGACCTGGACAATAGACATACTCCACGAGGCCACTAAGATCGGTGACCAGCTCAGAAGGGGAACCTACCGGCTCAATGAGGCCGGAATAGGCGAGCTGATAAAGCGTGCCGTCCAGAACGCAAGGGAGGTTCAGGATGCAAACCCGAACTTCGGGATAGTGGCACTCCAGATCCCGCTCGTGATAGCCCTCTCAATGAGCAAGAACATGCTCGAGGCTCGGGACTGGGTCAGAAGGCTCATAGACGAGTCCACTGTCCGGGACACGATGGAGCTCTACCGGGCGATAAGAATAGCGAACCCCAAGGGAATCCCGAGCGGGGTCAAGTACGACGTCTATTCCGATGACTCCTTCAGGGAGCTGTTTAGGGACGGCATCAACCTGAAAAGGCTGGCCGAAATAAGCTGTGAAAGGGAGTTAATCTTCTGCGAGTGGCTCAACGGCTACGAGCTGAGCTACAAAACCTTCGCGAGGCTCTACGAGCTGACGAAAGAGATGACGCTCGAAGAGGCAGTTCAGAGGGCGTTCGTCGAACTTCTGGCCGAAAACACCGACACCCTCATCGTGAGAAAGGCCGGAAAGGAGGAAGCGGAACTCGTCCGGGAGAGAGCCAGGGAAGTCCTCGAGGGAAGGCTCACGCTCGAGGAGTTCGACGCCTTCCTGAGAGAAAAGAAGGACTTAAGGAATCCGGGAAGTCTGGCCGATATAATGGCCATCGCCCTGAGCCTGCTCGTTCTCAAGGGCTACCGCTTCACTCGAGAACCTTAAAGCGCTTCGCTCCCCCCAGGCCAAGGCCCAAAGCTTTGCTGTCAACGACGACCGCGTCCTTTCCGAGCTCGTCGAGGAGGCGGACCTTCATGCCAGAAAGCTCCAGCACCTCCTCCTCACCGCCGAACTCCTTGTTCACCTGGTTCTTCAGGAACTCGTAGGCCTCGAAGCCGAAGAGAACGACATCCGGCTCGTAACCGTCGAGCTTGAGCTCGTTGGCCTTCTCCTCAATGAGGCTGAGAATCTTAATCAGCTCTCCCCGCATACCATCACCAAGGAAGGTTAGAAAAAAGACTTAAAAAGCCTTCCTCAAAGGCCAAAGGCACCCTTGATGCCGTTGATTATCATCTGCACTGCCATAGATGTCAGAATTAGGCCCATCATCCTCGTCATGACTTTGATTCCAACCCTTCCAAGCTTGGTCTTTATCCTGTTGGCTGAACATAGTACGAGCCAGACGGTGAAACCTATCGCGACTATGCTCGCTATTACCGCAGCCCTCTCCGATACGCTGAGGCTTTTGGCCATGTAGAGCATAACGGTTGTTATCGCGCCCGGGCCAGAGATTAGGGGAATCGCGAGTGGAATTATGGCGACCTCCTCAAGGGTAACGACCTCTTCGTCGAACTCCTCCGTCTCTTCCCTACTTATCTTAATCGAGGAGAGACTTCCAGAGAGCATATCCATCGCCATGCGGAAGAGCAGAATACCGCCGGCTATCGAGAACGCGTCTGCGCTCGAGCCGAAGAACCTGAATATCCACTGACCGATGAGGGCGAAGGTAATGAGGGTTATGACTACAGTTATGGCAGTTTTGGCCGCTATCTCGCGCCTCTCCTCCATGGAAAGGTCGTGGGTAACGCTTAGAAAGACCGGGACAGCACCGACTGGGTTGGTAATGGCAAACAGTCCACCGTAGAGGAGCACGAAGTACTTGATAATCTCTATCACGCGACCACCCGCGCTGGCTAAGAAGGGGAAGTTAAAAGGTTAACCCTTGATAATTTCATAGGAGTACGTGAGCTTTGCACCGCTGAGCTTTATGTGGGCCGAGGCGGAGCAATACTTGTCTTGACTGAGCTCTATGGCGCGCTTTGCTTTCTCATCCTTCACATCGCCGTAAATTCTGTAGTGGATGTGAACCTTTTCATACATCCTCGGGTGCTCCTCGCGCCTCTCGCCGCTTATCTCCACTTCAAGCCCTTCTATAGGTTCCCTCATCTTCTGGAGTATCATAACCACGTCATAGGCAGTACAGCCAGCGACGCCGAGGAGAAGGAGTTTCATCGGGCTTATCCCGCCGTCCCCAAGGACGATCGAGCACCCATCAGGCTCCACCCTGCCGATGAACTGCCCCTTTTCAATCCACTTTACACGACCCCTAACCTCGCTTGGCACTTTTTTCACCCGTAAGTGGAAACGCAATCCATTTTAAGGCATTTTCGTAGACAGAAACATGTACATCCGACCCTTCGACCCATGGAAGGCAAAGCTCTGCACATGCCCGTTCAAGTATACGCTGAACGTTTACACCGGCTGCGACCATGCTTGTCTTTACTGCTACATAACGAGCTACATCCCCAAGGCCTTCCGCGTGAGGACGAAGGAGGGGCTTTTGCCGAAGCTGGAACGCGAGCTGAGGAAGTTCGATAGAAGGTACATAATAGCCCTCTCCTATTCCTCCGACCCGTACCCAACCATCGAGAAAGAGCTAGGCATAACAAGAAAGGTGCTCGAATTGTTCCGGCGATACGACGTGAGGTGTCTTTTGCTTACAAAATCAGACATCTTTGAGCGCGACCTCGATATTCTGAGCGAGCTGAAGTGTGCCGTGGGGATCACCGTTACGACCATTGATGAAAGAAAGGCCAAGCTCATAGAACCGAACGCACCGAAGCCAGAGGACAGGATACGGGCGCTTAAAAAGGCCAAGAGTGCAGGAATTCCAGTCTACGCGCGCATAGATCCGGTAATTCCATTCTACACCTGGGAAGACTTCGATAAGACCCTAGACGCGCTGAGCTTTGTGAGCCACATAACGGTCTCGACGCTGAAGCTGAGGCCCGATGGATTGAGTAGAATGAAGGCAAAGCTGCCAGAGGTTATGGAGAGGCTGGAGCCCCTCTACGAGAAAGGTGAGAGGATTGGAGGCTACTATTACCTGCCGGAAGAATTCAGGATGAAAATCCTCGAAGAGGCGAGGAGAAAGATAGAGAAGAGGGGAATCACATTTGGCTCGTGTCGGGAGGGTTACTACTCGTTTCCGAGCTGCGATGGCTCTCACTTAGTCCCTCCCTGACTTTAGCTTCTATCTCCCGCATCTCCATATCGAGCTTTTTGGCACGGTATTCAGCCGCAGCGAGGACGAAGGCCTCGAAGAGCCTTTCCATCTCTGGGAGGTACTCTGCCTGCCATTGGACACCCACGATGAAGCCTTCTTCACCTTCTATCGCCTCTATGAGGCCGTCCACGGCATAGGCGACCGGCTTTATTCCCTCCCCGACCCTCTTGATGGCCTGATGGTGGAAGCTGTTCACGCGAAGGAACACGTCGCTGGTGCCCTCTATGTTCAGCTCTTCCTTCAGTATCTCGTAGAGCCTCGAACTCGTTTTTATCCTCACCCCGTGGACACGCTGCGTTGGTCCCATCAGGTGAAGGTCCCAGTCGTGTTTTATCGCCTTGGGAATCTCCGTTGAAACATCCTGGTAGAGCGTTCCACCGAGGGCGACGTTTATCACCTGCATCCCCCTGCCGATGCCCAGAATGGGCACCCCATTCTCAACGGCTTTTTTCACCAGGCATATCTCGAACTCATCCCTCGCAACATCCACGTATTTGAGGACACCGGAAGGATCCTCCCCGTAGAAGTGGGGGTGTATATCCGGACCCTCGATGAGGAGGATTCCATCAACGTGTTCTAGAACCTCATCAGGGGACGAATCTGCGCTGAAAACAGCGGGAATTCCCCCAACATTGAGTACCTTCTCCAAGTGGGCCTTGTTGAGGAAAAGGCGGTTCTTGGAGTAGTCCATACTGCCGATTATACCGATTAAGGGCTTCATCACAACCACCCAGAGAGAGAAACGCTGTAGGGTATAAAAAGATTTACAGAAGAAAATAAGGGAGTTCAGCCCTTAAGAGCTTTGATTTCCTCCTCGATGACCTCGGCGAGCCTCTTAACGCCCTCACGTATCGTCTCCTCTGGCACGTAGGTAAAGTTCAGGCGCATGGTGTTCTTGACGTCCCTGTAAGCGAAGAACGCCTCGCCAGGAACGTAGGCAACTCCCTTGGCGACGGCCTTTTCCATCATGAGCTTGGTATCAATGCCCTCTGGAAGGGTTACCCAAATGAACATTCCTCCGTCCGGCTTGGTCCACCTGACTCCCTCTGGCATGTACTCCTCCAAAGCTTCGAGCATAGCGTCCCTCCTCGGCTTGTAGAACTCGATGATCTTGGGGATGTGCTCGTCGAGGTGGCCGTCTGCGACGTACTTCCAGGCTATGACCTGAGCAAATGGGTTGGCGCAGAGGTCAACGGCCTGCTTGGCTATCTCTATCTTCCTGATGAAGTGCGGGTGAGCCGCTATCCAGCCAAGCCTGAAGCCGGGGGCAAATATCTTCGAGAATGTGCCGAGGTAGATGACCCTGCCCTCGTCGTCGAAGTGCTTGATGGGTGGAATCGGCTCGCCGGAGTAGCGGAGCTCGCTGTATGGGCTGTCCTCGACGATAAGGAAGTCATACTCGTGTGCGAGCTCTATGAGCTTCTTCCTCCTCTTAAGGCTCATCGTAACTCCCGCTGGATTCTGGAAGGTCGATACGGTATAGACGAACTTGACCTTCTTCCCCTCGGCCCTAAGCTCCTTCAGCTTCTCCTCGAGGATGTCCACAATCATTCCATCGTCGTCCATTGGGATCGAGAGGAATTCCGGATCGTAGTACTTGAAGGCGTTGAGAGCAGCGAGATAAGTCGGGCCTTCAACGACGACTATGTCCCCAGGATCGATGAAGACCCTTCCGATGAGGTCGAGGGCCTGCTGCGAGCCAGCAACCATCATTATCTCAACCTTGGACATCGGAATTCCGTAGCGCTTCTCCATCCACTCGGCGAGGGCAAGTCGGAGCGGCGTGAAGCCCTTGGTGGTTCCGTACTGAAGGGCCTTATCCGCGTGGGTCTTGAGGATCTCCTCCGTTATGGCCTTGATTGTTTCCACCGGGAATGTCTCGGGCGCTGGAAGGCCACCGGCGAGCGAGATTACGTCCGAGCTCTCAACGAGCTTAAGAAGCTCTCTAATCTCAGAGGCTTTCATTTCTATTGCCTTCTCCGAGAAGTATGACTCAAAATCCAGTGACCCTGAACCCAGCTTCTTCATGAGCTTTTCCTCCACTTCCCTTCCCCCCATTAGATGAACAATACTGTCTACGTCATCAATTTTATACACTTAAGAAGTGGCGGCGATTGGTTATAAATCTTTCTGCAATGGTCGTTAGAGCCCTTTACTTTTGTAAAAGGGAATTTCTAGGCCTTTTTATGAACATCAAAGCACAGGGGACTTCATCAGTGAACATAAAAAGCTCTATAAACCCCCTCAGCATAATTTGGGGTTACCAGTGAGGGGTGATAGAGATGGTGGTAGTGAAAGAAGTGTTGGAGATAGCAGAGAAGATTAGGAATATGGAGATCAGGGGGGCGGGTAAGATAGCCCGTTCGGCCGCCTACGCGCTTCAGGTTCAAGCCGAGAAGAGCAAGGCCACGAACGTGGACGAGTTCTGGAGCGAGATGAAGCAGGCGGCGAAGATACTCTTCGAGACAAGGCCCACAGCGGTTTCCCTGCCTAACGCGCTCCGTTACGTCATGCACCGCGGAAAGGTGGCATACGCCGGCGGTGCAGATCTTGATCAGCTCAAGTTCGTCGTCATCAATGCTGCTAAAGAGTTCATCCACAACTCGGAAAACGCGGTGATAAGGATAGGCGAGTTCGGAGCCAAGAGGATAGAGGACGGCGACATCATAATGACCCACTGCCACAGCAAGGCGGCGATAAGCGTCATGAAAACTGCCTGGGATCAGGGCAAGGATATAAAGGTCATCGTTACGGAAACGAGACCCAAGTGGCAGGGCAAGCTAACCGCGAAGGAGCTAGCCTCGTATGGCATTCCTGTCATCTACGTGGTTGATTCCGCGGCGAGGCACTACATGAAGATGACGGACAAGGTCGTCATGGGCGCGGACAGCATAACCGTGAATGGTGCCGTCATAAACAAGATTGGAACTGCCCTAATAGCACTCACCGCCAAGGAGCACAGGGTATGGAATATGATTGCCGCCGAAACCTACAAGTTCCACCCAGAGACCATGCTCGGTCAGCTCGTCGAGATAGAGATGCGCGACCCCTACGAGGTCATACCAAAGGAGGAGCTTGAAACGTGGCCAAAGAACATCGAGGTTTGGAACCCTGCCTTCGACGTTACCCCGCCTGAATACGTGGATGTCATAATAACCGAGCGCGGAGTTATTCCACCGAGCGCGGCAATCGACATCCTCAAGGAGGAGTTCGGCTGGGCCCTCAAGTACACCGAGCCCTGGGAGGACTGAGGTTTTTCCTTGTCTCTTTATTTCTCGTCATTTGATGGTGAAAAATGAAAGGCTTTAACCTCCGACGCTTCCTGCGGTGAACGCTTCGGCATATGCCTTCACGACTTCCTCATCGCCCATTATCATGAGGACTCTGACGAGATCCATGCCCTTCACTTGGGCAAATTCCACGTAGAGGTACTGACTGTCTCTAACGAAAAAAGCTGAATACATGGGTTTTAATGCCTCTGTTTCTAAGATTTCCACATGTTCCTTTTCTTTGAAGCCAGAGAATTTGATTTTATTAAGAGTGGCCTTTAAAATTTCCTCGGGCTTACAGGTACAGGTTCCGTTGAACCAAGTGGAAACGAACCGTCCTCCACCAGTGCTGTTGAACCAGTAAGGGTTCTCCAAGAGCTCACCTGCCTCGATTTTCCAGCTTCCGTTGGATATCGGTATCGTGTAAACTGCTATTCTCACTGAACCCGCGGAGACAGCGGTCTCTTTCCGTTTGTCCACCCTCTTCAAATCGCTCCAAGAGTTCCCGTCGTTTTTGACTCTCCACCGAAGGAATAGACCATAGCCAGCTTTCCCTTCCGCTTCCAGCACTGCCTTTCCTGTAGCCTTGGTGATGTAGCACGGTGGGCTTATCCCCAGTTCCTCAGCCCAGTCTTCGATCACGTAAAAGCCCTTATCTTCATGGGGCCACGGGGTAAAGCTTTCTCCGTACTCTACAATCGAACCGTTCGATAGATAGCGGTGAACAGTTACCACGGGCATTGAGGGCCAGTAGGTTGCGTTCGAAGTCAGAAGGCAATTTTTAGAGCCTTCATTATGCTCCGTCCTCTGAGGAAGTATTCTAAAATAAAACATCACTATAAGGAGAAGTAAAATTATGGAAAATACAAGCAGTTTTGTGAGAGTCCTACCATTCAACTACCATCCCCCACGAATAATGATTCCGGCCCGCTTCTGCATGTCGGGTATATTACGTATAAATCCGCGTTTTGCCAGTTTCCTACCAAAATTCAATCCACTCTCAATGCCACATGATTTCTTGCTTCCATGTGGATTTATAAGGATTCACATCCATCACTGTCAAACTCTATACCCTGTGAAAGTCATTACATGAGGCTATGTTATCCACCCGCCACTTTCTTCTAAATACGGCCGGAATGTTCTGAATAATCCTGGCCCGTTGTTGTTAGCTTCATGCCTCAATTTCTCAAACTCTGGGAGGATTGAGGCATTTTTATTCTTTGCTCTTTCAAGTGTGAAAAATGAAAGGCATTAGTCTTCGATGCTCCCCGCAGTGAAGGCTTCCGCGTAGGCTTTTACGACTTCCTCGCTGCCCATTATCATGAGAACTCTAACGAGATCCATGCCCTTAACCCGTGCGAACTCAACGTAGAGGTACTGGTCGTCTTTGCGGTAAAGTTTAACGCTGAGAGGCTTAAAGCAGTCGTTCTCTTTTGGTGTCATCCAGAGGGGAACTTCCCCAAAGCCCTTCGCTTTTATATCCTTGTCTAATTGTCTCATTACCACGTCAATTGGACAGGTACACCCCCCTGTAATCCGGGTTTTTCGGATTCCCCTTATTCCACCGGATTTCAAGAAATCCGTCCAGTTGCCGTTTGGTATATTTTCCCTTATTTCCCAAGTACTGTTTGCTGTTGGGATAACGTAGTCCGCAAAATAAATGTTGCCTGCTGGTAGCAAAACGTTTGTCCTCTTTACATCTTTGCAGGGCGTCCCTGAAGGCATGGGATATGGATAATACATGCCTATCGCTGTTCCATTATTTTGAAAGAATGTTGAACTGCCCGCAATGATGCACTTTGGGCGAATGCCCATCTCTGCAGGCCAGTCATCTCCATACAATATACCTGTGCTTTTTTCGGAACCTAGTGACACATTGGGCACATAGTCTGGAAGATCCGCAAACTTCAAGACTGTTCCATTTTTTAGCTGTCCGATGGACCAGCCCACCCACGCGTTTATTGGAGTAAATAGTGGTTCCGTTTTCAAACTGCAGTTCAATTGGAGATTATCTTCATCCAGAAGATTTATGTTAGTTTTCTGTGGAACAGTTTTCAAAAAGAGTATCCCTGTAAAAACTAAAAGTATCACAAAAAAGAAAACTAATGGTTTTATTTTCACCGTCCTTCACCTCAACTGACCTTTACAGGATTTACTAGAGTCAACGTCCGCTCACTGCTTATACTATCTAATAGTATCCAAGCTGTGTATGGATCTGAATATGTAGTGTGAATATACAAATACTTTGTTCCATCGCTATGTGAACTGTATCCTGCAACGGTAGTTGTATGAAACGCTCCGGACCATCCGAAGTTTTCTCCACTAGCTTTACTAGCTGTTAAAATCAGGGGTCTGTTGTTCCCTATTTCCAGCATAACGTAGGTAAACAACAATGAATTACTTGGATTGTCAACTGTGCTAGTGGTGTATGTATAGTGTGGGGCATAGTATAGAACACCTTCAGAATGAAGATACATTGCTCGGTTATAGAAATTCTCTATGCCTCGGCCGATATTTGAGGTTGAAGTCCATCCTTCATCATCTGTCAGCATAGTTTCATGTAGTATGTCTATTACAGCTTCCTTGTACCAGCTGTCACGATATTGAATTTCGTAGTAACCGATAATCATTGAGGCTGCTATTGGAGCACATCCATCCCAGTCATCCCATGGATCTGCATTTGGGCCTATGTAATCATATGAGCTCGCAAGTGTTGATATTTGGCCAATGCTGTTGGTTCCTGGCGGTAGCGAATCACTGGCTCCCCCGGGATCACTTTCTGTCCATGCTGGAACGGTATACAGAACTTTGTATGATACAGTACTAACTTGAGACTCATAAGTTTCAGTATTCATCCATTTTTTCTGGTTTTCTTGGGATTTGTCCTCCATTGTTAATTTGTATCTTTCTGGCTTTTTGTATTCCTTGCCTTTCATGTCTATGACTTTTTCTCCTGTTAGGAGTCCGTAGTTCAGTCCGCTGAAGTACACGAAGCGGTAGGTTTTTACTCCTTTTCTCGTGGCGAGTTCTTTCATTAGGTCGCTTGGAGTCTTCTCGCCAAAGCCTGCCTCTAGGATTGCCGGTGGTAGGTTCCTGTTGGCTGAGACGATTATGTAGCCTAGGGTTTTTCCATTCTTGACCATTCTGAATTCGTAAGCTGCCAACCTGCCGTCAGGGAAGTAGAGGGGTGTTGGGTTGGTTGGGACTGCCCCGTTGAATTCCGGGAACTTGTGAAGTTCCCTGACTGCCAGTGCTTTGACTGTGGCTAATGGTACTGCTTCTGGTTTTTCAACCGGTGCTGCCGTCACGATTCCCCCCAATAGGAGGATTCCCAAGAGTAACACTAGTGGGGGTTTCCATTTCACGACTTGCACCTCCAAGGGAAACTGCATTACAAGATATGCCACTGGATTATTTAACCCTTTCTATTACTCGAAGTGAAACTCTAGATAAAATCAAGTTATACTAGTACGAACGTCAGACCATTGCACATATATAACCTCGTGTGATGTAGATTAATGCCCCTTTAAAACCTGGACCAGTCAGATTTCTCAAATGTCCGGCGCATCCCCACAAAGGTTAATACCGAACGAACACACGCAAGGGTTTAAAACGCCTAACCCTTTTATACTCCCAGGACAAAAACTGAGAGGGTGATGATGATGAAAGCGTATCTGGCCGAGAACGTCAGGGGCATCTACGCCTTTGACGAGAGCGGTGACCTCATTGGGCAGAAGGTCTTTTCGGGAAGACCAGAGGCGAGCCTGGACAAACTCCTGAAGGGCGAGCCGAGTGAGGAATTGCTCTCATTTCTCGAGGAGCTCAAAAGCCAAGGCTACGACGAGTTCGTGGTCGAGGATGCGGAGCTGAGCAGAAAGCTCAAGGATCTTGGCTACAACGCAGTGAGCGAGTTCCCCAACCTGGCCGGCAAGAAGCTCCGTGAAAGCCCGGAAGAGTTTCTCGGAAAGGACTGGTTTGAGGAGTACTTCACCGTTGGCGTCGCCCTCACCAGGATGAGGATACAGGAGCAGAGCGGAGCAAGAGACAAGATGATAATCCAGGCCATCGAGGCCTTGGATGATATAGACAAGGTCGTCAATCTGCTCGTTTCGAGGCTTAGGGAGTGGTACAGCCTGCACTTCCCCGAGCTCGACGAGCTCCTGCCGAAGCACCAGCAGTACGTCGCCTTCGTGAAGGCAATCGGACACAGGGACAACGCAACGAGGGAGAGGCTCGAAGAGCTCGGACTGAGCGAGGGCAAGATAGAGAAGATACTCAAGGCCAAAGAGACCACCATGGGAGCGCAGATGGACGAGACCGACCTCAAGGTCGTGAAGGACTTCGCCGAGGAGATAGACAGGCTCTACAGGCTCCGCGCCGAGATAGAGGACTACCTCGAGAGGGCCATGGACGACGTCGCGCCAAACCTCAAGGCCCTCGTCGGAGCGAAGCTCGGAGCCAGGCTCATCAGCCTTGCGGGAGGCCTAAGGGAGCTTGCCATGATGCCGGCTTCAACCATACAGGTGCTCGGTGCAGAGAAGGCCCTCTTCAGACACCTAAGGAGCGGTGCCAAGCCGCCCAAGCACGGTGTCATCTTTCAGTATCCAGCCATAAACCGCTCGCCGTGGTGGCAGAGGGGTAAGATAGCGAGGGCCCTTGCTGGAAAGCTGGCCATAGCAGCGCGCGTTGATTACTTCTCAGGCGAATACATAGCCGAGGAGCTCAAACAGGAGATAGAGACGAGGATTAAGGAGATCAAGGAGAAGTACCCGAACCCGCCCAAGAGGAAGGCCAAGAAGCCTGAAAAGAAAGAGAAGGGCAAGAAGTTCAAAAAGAAGGGCAAGGAGAAGTTCAGAGGAAAGGAGAAGAAAAAGGCTAAGGGTGGAAAAGGCGAGAAGCCCGGCAAGGGTGGAAAGAAGAAAAAGAAGGGCGGTAAGAGGTGATTTGAATGAAGATTAAGAAGCACAAGTTCCCGGGCGTTTACGTCTTCATCGATGAGGACGGGAGCGAGAAGATAGCCACCAAGAACCTCGTCCCTGGCCAGAAGGTCTACGGCGAGAGGCTGATAAAGTTCGAGGGAGAAGAATACAGGGTCTGGAACCCGAGGCGCTCGAAGCTCGGCGCGGCCATACTGAACGGCCTCAAGCACTTCCCGATTAAGCCCGGATCAAGCGTCCTCTACCTGGGCGTTGCGAGCGGAACCACTGCTTCCCACGTCAGCGACATCGTCGGCTGGGAGGGCAGGGTCTTCGGCGTGGAGTTCTCTCCGAGGGTTCTCAGGGAGCTTGTACCAATCGTCGAAGAGAGGAGGAACATCGTTCCCATTCTCGGTGACGCAACGAAGCCAGAGGAATACCGCGCGCTGGTTCCCCAGGTGGACGTCATCTTTGAGGACGTGGCTCAGCCTACGCAGGCAAAGATACTCATCGACAACGCCAAGGTCTATCTCAGAAGCGGTGGCTATGCCATGATATCCGTCAAGAGCAGGAGCATAGACGTTACCAAAGAGCCCGAGCAGGTCTTTAAGGAGGTCGAGAAGGAGCTTGCGACCTACTTCGAGGTCGTCGAGAGGCTTTCGCTCGAGCCCTACGAGAAGGACCACGCACTCTTCGTGGTCAGGAAGCCTTAGGCTTCACGGGTTCTGGGCATCTTTGTCTTTAATTTTGAGGGCCGGATAATCAGGGGGTTGGGATGGCGGACAGCTCACTGGTGCCCCTTTTGGTCGTGCTGACCCCGATTCTCCTGACGGTGTCCTTTGTGGCAGTGATGATAAAGCGGTATCTGGATGAATACGTTCCCAGGAAAGTGGTCGTGAGGCACGAAAACGGCAAAGTGGCCCTTGTGATAGAGACAAAGAGAGGAAGCACCCGCATCAGAGTGAGGGACTTCAGCGTCAGGGATTGCCGGGAAGTGCTCGAAGTGAGAACCAACGGGCTTGGATTCGGCAGGTACAGGCTGGGGAGATACACGGGCCGGTATGGGGAGGTTATCTCATACGCTATCTCGGATTCAGGGATGCTCATAGAGGATACAAACGGGAAAAGGTACTACCTTGCTTTTGACAACATTGATGAAGTCGTGGATGCGATAATGGATGACAGCATAAGAGAGAAGGCAATAAAGGTGAGAGATAAAGCGAAGGAAAATAGAGATTAAAGGGATCGGCAGTATCCCAGAAACAACAACATTTTCTGAAAGTCTTGTCACTTAGAGACTCGGTTGAATTCAGATGAGCTTCACCGGGTATCGCCAATCGTCGAAAAAGCCTTTCACTTTCACCGAAAGACTTTTATAAGGCCCACCTCAACCTTAGGCGGAGTTACGTTCAACTTTTGTAGGTGATGCCGCATGAGAAAGCTCTTGAAGCCCATCAAGGACGTCGGTATCGTCGGCTATGGTGCCTACGTTCCGAGGTATAGAATCAAAGCCGAAGAGATCGGAAGGGTCTGGGGAGTTTCGAGCTTCCCGATCGAGGAGAAAGCCGTTCCAGGTCTTGACGAGGATGCGCTCACCATAGGAATTGAGGCCGCTCGCAACGCCCTCAAGAGGGCGGGAATAGACCCCAAGCTCATCAGGGCGGTGTGGTTTGGCTCGGAGTCCAAGCCCTACGCCGTTAAGCCCACCGGGACTGTAATAGCTGAAGCCATCGGTGCAACTCCAGATGTGAGCACCGCCGACTTCGAGTTTGCCTGTAAGGCTGGAACCGAGGCACTTCAGACCGCCATCGGTTTTGTCGGCTCAGGAATGGCCGACTACGCTATGGCCATCGGAGCGGACACTGCCCAGGGAAGGCCCGGCGACCACCTCGAATTCACTGCTGGAGCCGGTGGAGCCGCCTTCATCGTTGGCGAGAAGAGCAGCGAGACCGTTGCCTACTTCGAGGGCAGCTACTCATACGTCACAGACACTCCTGACTTCTGGAGGAGGCAGCACGAACACTACCCGAGGCACGGAAACAGGTTCACCGGAGAGCCGGCATACTTCCACCACATAGTCAACGCCGCCAAGACCCTGATGGAGGAGCTCGGTTTAACCGTCAACGACTTCGACTATGCCGTCTTCCACCAGCCCAACGTCAAGTTCCCGCTCACCGTCGGCAAGATTCTTGGAATCCCCAAGGAGAAGATACTCCCCGGACTGCTCACCGGAATCATAGGAAACACCTACAGCGGTGCGACCATGGTGGGCGTTTCTGCCGTTCTCGACATCGCCAAGCCCGGCGACAGAATACTGTGGGTCTCCTTCGGTTCTGGAGCAGGAAGCGATGCCTTCAGCATCGTCGTACAGGATGCCATAGAGGAGAAGCGCGACCTCGCTCCAAAGACCATGGACTACGTGAACAGGAAGAAGTACATCGACTACGCCCTCTACGCGAAGGCGAGAAGGAAGTACATAATGTGAGGTGGTTGAGATGAGGAAAGCCGTCATAATCGGTGCAGGCATGACCCCGGTTGGTGAGCACTGGAAGCTCGCCCTCCGCGACCTGGCCGTCGAGGCCGTTCTCAACGCGATGGACGATGCTGGAATAGACAAGGTTGATTCCCTTTACGTCGGAAACATGATTTCAGGCCCATTCGTCGAGCAGGAGAACCTCGGTTCGCTCATAGCCGACTGGGCTGGCTTAGGAAACATCCCGGCAGTAAAGATCGAAGCTGCCTGTGCCAGCGGCGGTGCCGCGGTTCAGGAGGGAGTTAAAGCTGTCCTGAGCGGCCTCGAGGACGTCGTGGCCGTAGTCGGCGTCGAGAAAATGACCGATGCCTGGCCGAACGATGCCACGCGTTACCTCGCCTACGCCGCCGATGCTGAGTGGGAGCTCTTCCACGGGGCGAGCTTCGTGGCGCTCAACGCGCTCGTGATGCGCTACTACATGAAGACCTACGGCTACACCGAGGAGGACCTGGCTCTTTTCGCGGTAAATGCCCACACCAACGGAGCAAAGAACCCCTACGCGATGTTCAAGAGGCCGATAAAGCTTGAGACAGTCTTAAAGAGCCCCTACATCGCTGATCCGCTCAAGCTATTCGATGCTTCCCCGGTCTGTGACGGTGCCGCGGCGGTGATAATCACAACTCCAGAGAAGGCCAAGGAGCTCGGTGTTCCAAAGGAGAAGTGGGTAGAAGTGGCGGGAATGGGAAGGGCCATCGACACAATCAACCTCGCCAACAGGGAAGACTTACTCACGCTCAAAGCGGCAAAGGTTGCCGCCGAAAGGGCCTACAAGATGGCTGGCGTTGAGCCAAAGGACATCGACTTCTTCGAGATCCACGACGCGTTCACCATCATGGCCGCACTCAGCCTCGAGGCCCTCGGAGTAGCGAAGAAGGGAGAGGGTGCGAAGCTCGCCAGAGAAGGTCAGATCGCCATCGATGCCGACTATCCAATACAGACCATGGGCGGACTCAAGGCCAGGGGCCATCCAGTTGGAGCGACTGGCGTCTACCAGACGGTTGAGGCAGTGCTCCAGCTCCGCGGTGAGGCTCCGAACCAGGTTCCAGACGCTGAGGTGGGCCTGACCCAGAACATAGGTGGAACCGGCTCGAACATAACGGTTACCGTTTTGAGGAGGGTCTGAAATGTCTAGGCCAATGCAGGTTTCCCGTTACTGGAGGCACTTCCGCGAGAAGTACAGGCTCATCGGTGGAAAGTGCGAGAACGGTCATGTCCACTTCCCAAAGAGGCCAATCTGCCCAGTCTGCGGCAGCAGGGAGATCGAAGAGGTAGAACTGAGCGGAAAGGGCAAAGTGCTAAGCTGGACCCTCGTTAGAAATCCGCCCAGTGGCTTTGAATACTACAAGCCCTATCCCCTCGCCCTCATAGAGCTCGAGGAGGGGCCGATAGTTCTGGCCCAGCTCACGGACGTTGATCCAGAGGAGATAGACTTCGGCATGGAAGTTGAAGTCGTCACCAAGAAGATAAGGGAGTTCGAGGAGGACGGAATAATCCTCTACGGCTACAAGTTCAGGCCGCCAGTGAAATGATCCGAGTTCTTTTCCACTTCCTTTTTCCCTGGTGATCCTTGAGGGAAGTTTAAGAGAAAACCAGTCCAACAAAGGAAATTGAGAAACGAGATTCAAGCCTTCTCTATCCTCATCCTATCTCCATTCTCGAACTCCAGCTCAAGCTTCCCGCGCTCCATCTTGACCTTAACGCCATCTACGACGGCCTCTATTTTCCCGCCCTTTGCCTCAACTCCAAGCATCTTCGCTATCTCTCCAACGCTCTTTAAAGAGCCGCTCATCGTCGTTTCAAGGGTCTCTCCACTGCTCTCTATCGTCACCTTCAGCCTGCCCTTTCCTTCCCTTATAAAACTCTCTTCTCTAAGTTCCTCGTTCAACTTCCTCACCTTCTCGGGACTTGGTGGATCTATGCAAGGCATAGCATCCACCCAACAAACTAACTATCTTTCCGCTCTTTATCATCCTTTCGGAGATCCTTTACCATCCTGACCCATATCCCGCTCTGTCCAACTTTCCTGAAACCGTAGCTCTCGTAGAATTTAATGGCACCTTCGTTCTTCTCCCCCACCCAGAGCTCTATCCTGTTGTTGTATTTGCTCAGGTATTCCAAGCACTTCTCCATGAGCTTGTGGCCTATCCCGTGCCCCTGGAAACGTTTGTCCACCACAAACTCGTGTACTGCACCGACGACCCTCCCCTCGTACTTGCTGTACCAGTCGTTATCGCAGACTATGAAGCCCACTATTTCATCCCCAAGCTTCGCCACGAAGAAGCCGTCCTTGGCCTTGTTCCAGCACCATCTCAGATAGCGCTTGGCGTAGCTCTCGCCCTCGCCGCCGTACTCGCGCATATTCTCATAGCCACTCATGTATATCTCGATGAGCCTCTCAAGAATTTCCTGGTCGAGTTTTTGCAGCTTCTCTATCCTTACCTCACTCATCAAACTAGGACTACGGCGAGGGGTTTATAAAAGATAGCTCCAAGCTTCAAGTGGAGCCAAAAGGTGATTGATATGGGGAAGGCAAAGCCCAAGATATGTGAAATCTGCGGTGCCACCATCAGGGGTCCGGGTCACACGATACGGGTCGAGGGAGCCGAGCTCCTCGTCTGCGACCGCTGTTACGAGAAATACGGGCGTAAAAAGCCCGGAACCTTCAGCGTGATGCCCACCGGAAGAGAGCCAAGGAGGCCATACGCGAGGCCCAGGCCAAAGCCGGCTCCCAAGCCAAGGACGGAGAGGCCCCTCTACACGGAGGACATCGTCGAGGACTATGCGGAGAGAGTTTACCAGGCGATACAGAGAAGCGGAAAGAGCTACGAGGAGCTTTCGCACGAGATCGGCCTCTCGATGAAGGATCTAAAGGCCATAGCCCACGGCTACCGCGAGCCGACGATAAAGGAGGCCAAGAAGCTGGAGAAGTACTTCAAGATAACCCTCATCGAGCGCGTCGAGGAAGTCCCCAAGGAGAAGGCAACTATACCCAAGGACTACGAGCCAACCCTTGGCGATATAGCGAACATCAGGATCAGGAAGAGGAAGAAGTAACTGCGACGCTTGACGATGACCCAACAAACGCGAGAAGAAAGGGAACTGGAGGTTCATTAAAACTCTTCAAAGTCCTCTTCCTTTCTCTTGGCCCTCTCCTCGCCCTTAGTTCTCTTTGGTGGGTGGAAGCCGCGGAGCTTCTCAAAGGTTCCCCAGAGCCTGAGGAGCTCCCTGTGAACCTCTGTATCCGGAGGTATCACGAGAATGTGAGCGGGCGGATGGATGTCCATAAGCCTGCCTATAGCCTTCGCTGGGGGGAGGTCTATCTGAGCCACCACGTGAGCTTTGAACTTCTTCCTTGGCTTCTCTCCGGAGATCTTCTCAAATGCCCAGTCAGAGAGCGCGGGGGGTATTATCCTCGGGTCTCCCCTTATCCGCATACCGCCGTAGCGGACGAGGTCGGCCAGTGCTACGCTGGCCTTCTGGAAGTTGTCGGTTCTCACCAATACTATAGTGTTTAGCATGCTCTCACCACCACCAACTTATCAGTGGTCTTTTTAAGTCTTCTCCATTTTTAGTTACCGAAAGTTTTAAAAAAATGTGGGTAATAAAAAAGTCCGAAAAGGCAGGGGAGGGATGGGGGATGTTTCTGAAAAGGAGGCACCTCGAGATTCTGAAGGAGATGAAGAACACCGAGAGCGGGGCCGAAATAGAGGCGAAACTCCCAGAAGAGTTCCAGATAAGAGCTGTTGAGCTCTACATCCTCGGCTTCGTCGAGCTTGAGGGGGGTAAAATAAGGTTCACCGAGGCAGGAAAGAGGATGCTTGAGCTCGTCGAAAAGCTTGACGTTGAAAAACTGCCCGACGTCTTTGCCGATAGCGAGATAATCAAGATACTCGAGCTGGCCGTCGAGACCGGAGAGGTTCCCGAGGAGTGGATGGAGCTCCTCAGGGAGAGGCAGCTGGCTGACGAGAACGGTGTTAACGAGCTTGGAAGGGAGCTCCTGAAGATATACCGTGAGACCCACCCGGTCGTTTACCTCACGCCCGAGATAGTCTCCTTCCTCCGCGGAATGCCCAAGATAGGAACCCTGGACGAGCTGGTGAACTACAAGAACGCCAGGCTCTACGGAGACAACATCACTAACGCCCTTCAGGCGATGAGGCTTCTCAAGATTTCGCCCGCCACCGAGAAGGGGAAGGCCTTCGTCGCCACCCCCGCGGCGAGGCTCGCGCTCAAGGCCGCCAGCATGGTACCCGTCTTCACGGGCGCGATAACCCTGAGGAAGGAGGACTTCGAGGCCCTCAAGGCGGGCAAGAGGAGCGCGGCCAGCGATGCCCAGGGCTTCACCGATGAGAAGGGCATCACAGAGTTTGGAAAAGCCATGATGGAAACCTACGAGGCCATAGGCAGGGAAGAGGAGAGGATCCTTCCAATATACCTGCTGGCAGACGAGCTCAAGGTTCTCGAGGCTATAGCTGAGATAGAAGAGAAATACAAGACCAACCCAGAAATCCTGCCAACGTACAGGGAGATAGAGAAGCTCGCCAAAGTAGAGGACCTCGGAGCGGTGCTTCACATCCTCGAGTCAAAGGAGCTCATCGAGAGAAAGCTCGTGAAGAACAAGGACACCTACTGGCTTACCGACTGGGGCAGGAATGCTAAGGAGTTCGGCGTCGTAACTGCAGACGGAATGAAGGCCCTCACCTACGCCGAGAGCGGTGATGTCCCAATAGCCGAGTGGGTGCTCAAGGCCAAGGAGGAGGGCCTGATAAGGAACGGAATCACCGATAAGGGCAGGTTCTACCTCAGGATGAGCAGGGAGATAAAGAGGAAGCCATACTTAACCAAGTACGATGCCGCCATACTCCTCAAGACGCCGAAGAGGAAGTACATCTCAAGGAGTGAGCTGGTGGAGCTCGTGAGGGACTACGTCGGCGGGGACGAGAGGGACATCGTAAGGGCCATTGGAGAGGCCGAGGCAAAGGGCTTCATCGTCGAGCTCCAGAACGGCATGGTCAAGCTCACCGAGCTCGGCGAGAAGGTCAAGACGGCCATTGAGAACGCCAAGGTTCAAGAAGTCATCGCCACGAAGTTTGGAATTACGCCAACGACCTACAACGTGCTCCGCGTGATCTACGAGAACCTCGAGGTCTTCAACAGGATATGGAAGGAGAAGGGAGAGGTTAAGGACTACAAGCAGGATGAGGTAGACGTGATAAGGAAGCACCTCAGCCTCAGCGAGGAGGAAATCAAGAAGGCCCTAACGGTACTGAGGGCACTGGGCTTCCTCGGAGAGAAGAGCCTCACGGAGGCCGGAAGGCTGCTCGTGGAGGCCTACCTCTGATTTCCCTTCCTTTTCTTCCACGTTCAATTTTTGGGGTTTTGACATTTTCATGACCTAAACCTTTAAAAACTTCGAGCGTTCATTTATAAAGGGTTTTTAAACCCACCATCCGGAGGTGTAAGCCTTGGTAGACATGAGCAATGTAAAGCTCAGGATCGAGAACATTGTCGCTTCTGTGGATTTGTTCACGCAGCTCAACCTCGAGAAAGTCATCGAAATATGCCCCAACTCCAAGTACAACCCCGAGGAGTTCCCGGGTATTATATGTCGCTTCGATGAGCCGAAGGTGGCCCTTCTGATATTCAGCTCGGGCAAGCTCGTCGTCACCGGTGCAAAGAGCGTCGAAGACATCGAGAGGGCAGTCAACAAGCTCATCCAGATGCTCAAGCGCATAGGGGCCAAGTTCCAGCGCGCGCCACAGATAGACATCCAGAACATGGTATTCAGCGGCGATATCGGCATGGAGTTCAACCTCGATGCGGTTGCTTTGAGCCTGCCCAACTGTGAGTATGAACCAGAGCAGTTCCCGGGCGTTATCTACCGCGTTAAGGAGCCAAGGGCCGTTATACTGCTCTTCTCATCAGGAAAGATAGTCTGCTCCGGCGCGAAGAGCGAGCACGACGCCTGGGAAGCCGTGAGAAAGCTCCTAAGGGAGCTCGAGAAGTACGGGCTCATCGAGGAAGAGGATGAGTGGTGATCCCTTTGGAGGGCGCGGGCCTTGCCCGCTTACGAAGTTTTATACTCTCCCCTCTTCAGGGAGCACAGACCTGAGGAATACCACCCCGAGAACCCGAGCAGGCTGGACTACGCTATAGAGGGCCTAAAAGCCAACGACCTTTGGAAGAACGTCAGGGAGCCGGAGGAAGCCACCCTTAACGACCTCCTTGGGGTTCACGAGAGGCCCTACGTGGAGAGGGTAAGGGAGCTGAGTAAAAGCTCCGGAAACCTCGACCCCGACACCTACGTTTCTCCGGGCACCTGGAACGCGGCATTAAAGGCCTTTGGGGCTTCCCGCGAGGCCGCGCTTTCGGCGATGGAGCGAAAAGGCCTCTACCTCGCCCTTGTCAGGCCGCCCGGCCATCACTCTGGCAGGAATGGAAAAGCCTTCAACGCCCCGACGCTTGGCTTCTGCATATTCAACAACATAGCTGGAGCGGCTAAGCTCGTTGAAGCCCTCGACGGAAAGGCGGTAATCATCGACTTCGACGCCCACCACGGCAACGGGACACAGGAGATTTTCTGGAACGACCCAAACGTGATTCACATCGATATCCACGAGACAGACATCTACCCCTGGAGCGGCCACGAACATGAGGTCGGCGGCAGAGATGCAAAAGGAACCAAAGTAAACATACCCATGCCGCACTACTCACGGGACGACGACTACATCTTCGTATGGAGGGAGATAGTTGTACCCATAGTCGAGAACCTCGATCCAAAGGTCATCCTCATCTCTGCGGGCTTTGATGGCTTCCTCGGGGAGCACCTCACGACGTTGAGACTTACGGAGAGGTTCTTCCGCTATGCTGGCTCAACGCTTTCCAAGTACTCCCTCGCGGTAATCCTCGAGGGCGGCTACGACGTTGGACTGAGGAAGGGCCTGCCAGCTTTCATTGAGGGCCACTTAAGCGGGATGGAAACTGAAGAGACCGTTCATCCAAGCTACGAAACCCTCAAAACTGTGGAGAAAATAATCGAGATACAAAAAGAGTGGTGGGAAATTTAAAAGGAAGACTCAGAGCCCAAGCATCTCTTTTGCCGCCTGGACTCCGAGGTCGAAGGCCTTCATGTTGACGTCGACAGCCTTCGGTGGAACACTAACCCTGATGACCTCCTTGACGTGCTCGGCGTCAAGCGGGAAGCCTGGGGTCTGCGTGAGTGCTCCAATGAGGACGACGTTCGTGGTGATGACGTTGCCGGCCTTCATGGCGAGCTCTTCGGCGTCAAAGGCCATGAACTTGGCCTCGAAGTCCTCCTCGACGACCTTCTTTATCTCCTCTAAGCTTGGATACTTGGCGAGGCCCATGGAGACCTGAACCGGCGGGATCGGCCTCGCGTTGGTGAAGACGAGTCCACCCTTCTTGAGGTAGTTGATGTAGCGCAGAGCCTCGACAGGCTCGAAGGAGAGTATGACGTCAGCTTTTCCTTCCGGAACCATCGCACCGTAAACGTCTTCGCCGAAGCGGACGTAAGCGATAACGCTACCGAAGCGCTGGCTCATTCCGTGAACCTCACCAACTCTCACTTTGTAGCCGGCACGGAGGGCGGCCCAGCCGAGAAGGTTTGCGGCCGTAAGGATTCCCTGGCCGCCAACTCCGGTGATAACGATGTTGTACTCCCTCATAGCTCTCCCTCCCTGACCTTCTCAAAGGCATCAAACGGACAGACCTGCGCACATCCACCGCAGCCCCAGCACATGAGCGGGTCGACCTTTGCCTTCTTCTTCTCGGCATCCCAGTAGATTGCTGGACAGCCGTAGGCGTTGATACAGACCTTACAGCCGGTACACTTCTCCTCGTTGACCTGGTAGAGCGGCCACTGTATGCGTGCCTTCCTGAGCTCGCCGATCCTGTGGAGGGCACAGACCCTTCTCGAAACGACGACGCTCACACCCTCTACCTGGAGGGCCTTCTTGATGGTCTCGGTGGTGGCCTTTATGTCGTAGGGATCAACGACCGCAACGAAGTCCGCTCCAAGGGCCTTTGCAACTTCCTCAATCATAATCTGCTTGCCTGGTCCGTGCGGTGTGTCGCCGGTTCCCGGGTTCGGCTGGTCACCGGTCATTGCCGTGACGAGGTTGTCGACGACGACTATGACGACGTTGGAGCGGTTGTAGATGGCGTTCGCCAAAGCTGGAAGTCCCGTGTGGAAGAAGGTCGAGTCTCCGATGGTTGCCACGATAACCTTCTTCTCCTTGCCCTCCTTGTGCTCGTCCTCGGCGACGGAGCCGTTGAGGGCTATGCTGAGACCGTGGGCAACTCCTATCGAACCGCCCATCGCAACGGTTGTATCGACAGCCTTGAGCGGCGGGAGAACACCGAGGGTGTAACAGCCGATGTCGCTCGGGAATATGGCCCTGGGCGTTGCGGCCTTCTTGATGGCGTAGAAGGTGTTCCTGTGCGGACAGGCAGGACAGAGGCTTGGCGGCCTCGGCGGAACCATCTCGCTAACTTTCTTATACTTCTCGTCGAGCTCGGCAAAGTCTATTGGGGTTTCAAGGCCGAGGAACTTCGCTATGGCCTCGACAGCTCTCCTCGTGGTCATCTCGTAGATCCTCGGAACGATGTCCTTGCCGTGTATCGGAATCCTGATGTCCCTATCGAAGGCCCAGGTCTTGACCTGCTCCTCAACCACCGGTTCGAGCTCCTCAACGATGAGAACCTTCTCAAGGCCGTCGAAGAACTTCTCGAGAAGTCCGTATGGAACCGGGAACGGGGTTCCTAGCTTGAGTATCTTGACGTCTTCGATGCCGAGCCATGCCAGAGCTTCCTTGACGTAGGCGTAGCTCAAACCCGGAGCGATGATACCGACCTTGGCGTCCTCTTTGCCCTCAATCCAGTTGAATGGGCAGTTGTCGAGCTCCTCTCTTATCTTCTCTATCTTCTCGAGTATCTGCGGATGGAAGCGCCTCGCGTTGGAGGGAACATCGACGAACCTGCTCGGGTCCTTCTTGAACTCACCGAACTTCCTCTTGCCGGTCTTTATTTCCTCCGGGAGCTCACCGAGAACTACGTCGCCCCTAGCGTGGGAGCTCCTCGTGGTGGTTCTGAGGATGACGAAGTGCTTGAACTTCTCACTCAGCTCGAAGGCGTACTTCGTCATCTCCTTGGCTTCATGCGGCGAAATCGGCTCGAGAACGGGGACGTTCGCGAACTTAGCATAAACGCGCGTGTCCTGCTCGTTCTGTGAAGACCACATGCTCGGGTCGTCGGCGACCATTATGACGAAGCCGCCCTCAACGCCCATTCCAACGGCGCTCATGAAGGTGTCGGCAGCGACGTTCAAGCCAACGTGCTTCATTGCCGTCATGGCCCTCAATCCAGCCCAGGCGGCGCTCAAAGCAGTCTCAAAAGCCACTTTCTCGTTGGTAGAGTACTCCATGTAAACTCCAGCCTTCTTGGCAACCATTGCCATCGTATCAGTCAGCTCAGAGCTCGGCGTTCCTGGATAGGCGGCAAAAACCGCTATGTTGGCCTCGAGGGCACCTCTGGCTATGGCCTGATTGCCGAGGAGGAGAACCCTCTCCCCCGGCTTGTCCCACAACACTATGTCAGTAACCTTCGCCATCCAAAATCACCTCATTCCTTCTTTAAAACTCCAACGTCCTTTGCAAACTCCACGAGGGCATAAGCGGCAGATGCAGCATCCTCAGGTCTCTCATAGCTCGGAATGCCGGCCTTTTCGAGAACTTCCTTAGCCGGCTCACTTATGTATCCCGCCATGAAGAGCGCCAAGACCGGCTTGCCGTTGTTTACCTCCTTCACGGCCCTGACAACGCCTTCAGCGTGCTCAGTTGGCGTCATTCCCGCGAAGGTCGGGACGACGCATATCGCTATGAGCATGTCAACGTTCGGGTCCTCGAGGAGGGCCTTTGCCGTTCTGTAGTAGTCCTCGCCGCGGGCGCTCGCTATCATATCGACTGGATTCTTCACTGCTGCCATCGGCGGCAGGAAGGAACGGAGCTCCTCTATCGTCTTCTCCTCGAGGTTAGCCAGCTTTAATCCGCGCTTGTCAATCTCGTCGGCCGTAAGAACTCCAGGGCCGCCAGCATTGGTCATTATGGCGACACGCTTGCCCTTAGGCAGGGGCTGGGTGAAGGCACGAGCCATGCTGAGCATGTCGTCGATGGTTTCGGCAACGATTATGCCGCTCTGCTTGAAGGCGGCCTCGTAAATCTTGTAGGAGCCCGCCAGAGAGCCAGTATGACTTGAAGCTGCCCTCGCTCCGCTCTCGCTCTTTCCGGCTTTGAGGACTATGACGGGCTTCTTCTTTGTTACCCGCTTTGCAACCTCCATGAACTTCCTACCATCCCTGAGCCCCTCGATGTAAAGCGCTATCGCCTTGCTCTCAGGGTCGTCGGCTAAGTACTCCATGAATTCGGCGAAATCAATGTCGGCCATATTACCTATGCTGACGAACTTAGAAAAGCCGATGCCCTCCTTGATGGTCTTGTAGATGATTCCAGCCCCCAAAGCTCCGCTCTGGCTGATAAAGGCTATGTCGCCCTTCTTAGCATTGGTCACGAAGGTGGCGTTCATGCCGTTGTGGGTGTTCATTATTCCGACGCAGTTGGGGCCAACTATTCTCATTCCGTACCTGTGGGCAATCTCGACGAGCTCACGCTCCTCTTTCTTTCCTTCCTCGCCGGTCTCGCCGAAGCCCGCGGTGATGAGTACTATTCCCTTGACGCCCTTCTCGCCGCAGTCGATTATCGTTTGCTTGACGAACTTCTTGGGGACAACGATAACCGCTAGCTCCACGTCGTCCGGAATGTCCTTGACGTTCCTGTAGGCCTTGACTCCCTGAACGATCTCGTCCTTGACGTTCACCGGGTAGACCTTGCCGTCCTGGTACCCTTTGAGATTCTTGAAGACTTCGTAGCCGAGCTTGAGAGGATCGTTAGAAGCTCCGATCACGGCTATGGCCTTGGGTTTGAAGAAGTAATCAAACGTCATCAGGATCACCGAGCCTAACTCGGTGGAATTCTATATAAGCTTTCTCAAAACGGGCAGTAAGGCAAATATGAACATGGAAGAGAATAAGTAAAGCTCCCATGAGCTAAAAAGACCATTATTAACCAATTCCTCAAGAGTCGAAAGATTTAAGTGAGCTTTGGTTATTATATCCGCTAGGGGTGATGATATGGTGAAGGTGAGGTTTCTGGGCCATGCAGCTTTCGAGATAGTGGGGAGCAAGAGGATTCTCATCGACCCCTTCTTGACGGGCAACCCGGCCGCGGCGGTAAAGCCCGAGGAGCTTGAAGCCGACCTGGTCCTAGTTACCCACGCCCACGGCGACCACATTGGCGATGCCGTATTGATAGCCCAAAGAACCGGCGCTAAGATAGTGGCGATGTACGACATAGCCACCTACCTCATGGAGAACAACAAGGGGATAACGACCATAGGCATGAACTACGGCCCGACCGAGATTGATGGCGTGAAAATCGTTCAGGTTCCGGCCTGGCACTCCAGCAGCGACGGCAAGTACAGCATTGGAAACGCCTGTGGTTACATCATCGAGCTCGATGGTGTTAAAATCTACCACGCCGGCGACACCTTCGTGTTCAGGGACATGGAGCTGCTCGCAGAGCTCTACGGGCCGATTGATTTGGCACTTCTCCCAATAGGCGGCCACTTCACGATGGGGCCGAGGGAAGCAGCCAAGGCCGTCGAGTTCCTCAAGCCGAAGAAGGTCGTTCCGATGCACTACAACACCTGGCCGCCGATTGCCAAAGACCCTGAGGAGTTCAAGAGGCTCGTCGGAGATAAGGCAGAGGTCGTAATACTCAAACCCGGCGAGAGCCTGGAGCTTTGAAAAACCTTTTAAGGAGCTTCCCCTACTCTTTTTTCAGGTGATAAAATGGTTAAAAGGGCCCTTGTCTTGGTGCTCATCCTGTTCATGGTTTCGCCCCTCATGCTTTCCCTCTCCGCCGCTCAGGAGGAGACCCCGAAATACGACCTGATAATCGTGAGGAACGATGATTTGATAGATTACATCGTGGCGTGGCCGTACGCCAAGATGCTCGGTGTCCCTATTCTGCCCGTTGATCCGAAGGAACTCGATCCGGGAACGTTGGCCCAGCTCCAGTCCTATGCCCAGTCCGGCTGGAACCACGTGCTTATCATAGGGGACTCCCAGGCGGTAAGCAACGATGTTCAGGACGAGCTACTGAACATAGGCTTCGTAGTCGAGAGAATAGGTGGAGCCGTTAGAACCGAAACTGCCGCAAAGTTAGCCCTACATTTCTACCCCAACGGCGCGGAGACCGTCGTCGTGGCCAGCTCCAGCGACTATGGTTCGGCTTTGGCAGCGGCTAGATGGGCAATGAACTACAACTACCCTCTGCTCCTCACGCAGGAGGATGCCCTCTCAGACTCAACGGCCGATGCTATCAAGAAGCTGAAGCCGGAGCTGGTCATCCTAGTGGGAGCGGGCATGTCAAAGGACGTGCAGACGAAGATAGAGGCATTGGGCTACCAAACGTATTGGCTCAAAGAGGACATAGAGATAACCGTACCCAAACCCGAAGAGGAAGGAACCAACTGGATCATGGTAATCGCCGCGGTGCTGCTGTCTCTAGCCGTCGCGGTGCCGGTTTCGCTCTACTACGCCAAGAAGCGCTGGGCCGCCAACAGGGTCCCGATAGAGGTGCTCACGGAGAAGGAGCGCATAGTCGTCAAGGCGATACTCGACAGGGGAGGCGTTATAAAACAGGAGGAGCTGCCCGAACTGACGGGCTATTCCAGACCGACCATAAGCAGGATAATCCAGGAGCTGGAGAAGAAGCAACTCGTCACGAGGGAAAAGGTGGGCAAGACATTCATAGTCAAGCTGACAAAAGACATAGTGATTAGGGAATAACGGTCAGCAAGCCCGAACCGCTCATCACGGTTCAGACCCTTAGCTTTTCTTCATCCCTCAGAAAAAGTGGGAGGGATCAAGCCTTCTTAAAGAGGTGGCCGTGGGCCTTGTTGATGTGCCTCACGTAGTCCTTGCTCCTGCGGAAGACCATTCCACACCTGGGGCAGCGGAAGTAGAGCTCTCCGTCCCTGTCCTTGAACTTGATGGCCTTCAGCACCGCCATCTCCTCCACCCCCGCCGTAGGTAGGAGAATGAATTTTTAAGCTTTATCCCGCTCGCTTCATTGAGCACTATTTCCCGTTGCCATGCACACCCAATCAAAATTTGGAAGAAAAAGGAAGTTCAAATCCAGATCCTGTTGCCCTTGACCTTGAGGTAGCCCAGCGTTTGGAGCTCCTTCAGGAAGTCCTCTATGGCTTCTTCGTCGAAGTATATGTTAACCCTCTCGCGCTTGCCCTCAACCACTATTGGCTCCCTCTCGAGCAGGGCCTCGATGAGCTCGTTCTTCTTCCTGTACTTCTCAGCCAGCTCGAGGATAACATCCGCCAAAACCGAACGAGCAATTCCCTCAAACATGGCCTCGACAATGCTTTCCTCCGTTGCGTACTCCTCAGCTATCTCCAGCGCGGCCTCGACGAGCTCCCTGTCAACCTCCATGACTTCTACATAGTAGTGCTTCTCCAGCGTGAACTCTGTCACCATGCTCGTCTCAAAGCGCTCCTCCAGCTCTTCCAGATACTCTTCGATCTCATCTATCGGGAAGCGCAGCTCAATGGGCAGTCCCTCGAGCCTCGGCTTCTCCATGAGAACGAGCCTTCCGTCTTCTTCCATGACAGCACCGACTTCAATGAGGGACGTAACAACAAGCAGCTTACCCAGGTCAGACTCATCAAAGAGCTCCTCAAGTGTCCTTCCCTGGTTTACCTCCCAGTTGCTCATTAGGTCGTCGAAAGCCGCCTTGAGCTCCTCCAGGCTTTCCTCGAGGGGTTCTATACCCTCGGCCTTCTCTATAATCTCGGCGTACGTGCCGTTTATGACCACGTAGTGCGCTATCTCGGGCGAAACCTCCTCCAGAGTTCGGTTCATTATCCCAGCCCTGCTCAGCTCCCTTGAGAGGGCGTTCATATCGTCCTTGCCCAGAACCTCGAATCTCAACTGTCTCACCGATAAAAAGAGAGACGGCATGGGTTATAACCTTTAGGTCTCGATGAGGGTCTCGAGGAGAGCCCTGAGGGGCTTGTTGTGGAGCCGGCTTATGGTCCCCTTCACTTCGTCCTCAAGGCCCTCGGTGTAGGAAGCGTACAGGTAGAGGGCGTAAGCCATGAGCTTAGGGTCACCCTCGTTCATTCTCTCAATGGCCCCTGCAAGGACAGGATTCCGGAGGAGCTCCTCGGCGAGGTTCTTCATGGCCTCTTTGTCGTCCTCCTCAATGGCCTTCCTGAGTGGACGATAGAAGGATGCGATTATCGTCCGAGCGAGCCGCTCTCTTTCCTCAAACTCGTCCATCGGAGTTCCGACTTCCTGATTTTTGCTCCACATTAGGTAGAGGATGGGGATGAGAATGATCGAGAGGGCTATGAAAAGGTATGGAAGCAGGGGTATGTTTATTACCCCCGGGAGGCGGTCCTTGATGCTCATGAGGGCGAGCAGGCCGACGAGCATCCAGACACCCATGAAGATGGTGTAGTAAACGGAGTAGTCTCTCCTTTTAAGTGCCTTGTACTTCGAGGGTGCTCCTATCTCCTCAAGGTAGCGGAGCCTCTCCTCGGCAAACTCTATCTCGGCCTCAAGTCTCTTTATACGCCTGTCCAGCTCTTCCAGAACTTTCTCTTTTCCCATCACACTTCACCCAAGAGCAACCGGGCGATCTTTTCGCTGATTACACCAAGTATTGCCTCGCCGTTCTCCCTCGTCGCCGACCCAGGGTCGTCGTTGACCCCATCCGGGAACAGTTCCCTCCCTATGTCCTTCCTGATGACCCTAACCCTGCTCGTCCTTTTCTCGCCGACTGCTTTGTCCATCTTCACGAGTTCCGGCCTTATGGCGAGTATCACCGACGTTTCGTCCTGGCCTGCATGACCCTGGCTAGAGCATATGCTGAGTATGTCCTCCCTGAAGTCGATCCACCAGTTTATGAGCCATATCTCGGCGTTCGGATAGCTCTCCGCAACTTCCTCGGCGGCCTCAACGAGCGGATAAACGTTGCCCCCATGGCCGTTCATGAGGACTACCCTCTTGAAGCCCTCCTCGACGAACTCCGAGATGACTTCCCTAACGTAGGCTTTGAATGCATCGGCCCTAACGTCGATGGTCCCAGGATAAACGTTCAGGACGAATGTATGGCCGTACCATATCGGCGGCGCTATTAGAACGTCCTTCCCCGCTTTTCTCACTCTCTTCTCCACGCGCCTGCAGAGCTCCAGGGGGGCAAAAACGTCGGTACCAAGCGGCAAATGCCTGCCGTGGGCTTCCACACTCCCAACGGGAATAAGAACCGTGTCTATTGACTTCTTGGCTTCCTCAAAATCAGGCCAGGTGAGTTCTTCCATCCTCATAATTATCCCCTTATCCCATAAGGAGTGCATCCTCATAAGCCTTTTCTATCGCTACGGTGACTCTCTTCCACGAGTAACGGGTCTCCACGGCTTTCCTTCCGTTGGTTCCAAACCACTTGCGCAGTTCTTCGTCGTTAAGGAGCTTTTGAATTGCCCGTCTAAGCGAAAGCTCATTGCCTGGCGGAACGAGGAGTCCACTCTCACTCTCCTTAATTATCTCGGGGATTCCCCCAACGTCCGTCGCGACAACGGGAATGCCTGACGCCATCGCCTCAAGAATTACTATGCCGAAAGCTTCAGCTGTAATGGACGGGAGGACAAAGACATCTGCCATGCCGAAGAGCTTCGGAAGGAGAGAGCTTTCCACATAGCCGAGGAAGCGCACCCTGTCCTCCACCTTTAGGAACTTAGCCTGCGCCTTCAGGAAGGGGAGCATCTCGCCCGAGCCAACCATGACAAGGGTGGCATCTTCTATTCCGGAGAACGCGTTGAGGAGAACCTGCGGGCCCTTGCGGTAGCTCATCCTGCTGACGTACAGGACGACCTTTCCCTCGATACCGAGTTCGTCCTTGAGGCGCTCTCTTTCCGTTTTACTCAAGGGCTTAAAGATCTCATCGTCCACCCCGTTTGGAATGACCCTCACGGGGACGTCCGTGAAGTGTTTGATGAACGCCTCCGCAGCCTTGCTGACGGCTATTATCTCGTGGGGATAGCGCAGGTACCTACTGAAGACGGGAATCGTCAGTCCGAGCGCTTCCCAGAGCCTCGACTCGTGGGAGAAGGATATGCTGTGGGTCGTCAGGAGCGTGGCCTTCCCGAGGGTTCTGCCAGCTTTGACGGCCTTCAGAGCGAGAGGCGTGAAGGCATGATGGGAGTGTATGACATCGTAATCCCCAAGGAACTCCCCCAACTCCCTGCTCGAGGCAAGGCTGTAGGTCATGTTTATTCCCAAGATTGGACTTATCATCCCGGGAACCTTAACGAGTTCTATGCCAAAGCGGTTTAGTTCCTCCTCCTTCCCGGTTTCGAGGTCGTTAGTTACGATGGCGACCTCATGGCCGCGTTCCCTGAGATGGATGGCGAGGTGATGCATGTGGCTCGCGACGCCACCGACTTTTGGGTAATACCAGTCGCTGACGAGAGCGATCCTCATTCACACCACCGCCCCGAGCAAGTGGGTAATGAGCAGTGCGACGATTCCAGCGTCCATCAGTCGGTAGTTGCCCCTGATGCTATAGACAGCCACTCCAAGCGCCCCCAGAGCGAAGTTGAAGGAAGCAAGCAGTAGGACCAGGGAAAGGCCCGAAAAGGCCACCACCAGGATTTCCGAGGTCTCCCTGCCAAGGACTATTGGGGTCGTCTTTAAACCAGCCTTAAGGTCGCTCTCGTAATCCTCCAGGTGGTTTCTCAGCTCTAGGGCAAAGGAGTAGAGGAGCACCGCGGCAGTTATGGCCATCTCCCCTCGCGTGAGGAGACCGTCGAAGTAAGCCCCGTAGAGGAAGGGCAGCGCCCCGAAGAATACCCCGTGGGAGATCACGTCGATTATCGGACGGGCCTTCAGCCTCGGTGGGGCGGAGTAAACCGTTGCCAGGACGACCATAGCCAGATATATTGCGAACTCACCCAATCCGAGGGAGTATGAGAGCAGGATTCCCGGAAGGATTATCGAGAGGGACGAAATCACCCCAGCGCGGAAGCTCAGCTCTCCGCTAGCCACAGGGTTCTTGTGCCTCTTTGCTGGATTGAAGGAATCCGTATCGGCGTCGAAACAGTTGTTTATTGCGAAGGCATAGGCAACATAGAGGACGAGCGAAACCATCAATATGAGGGCATCATAAACATCGGGGCGATTTGGAAAGCTCATGGCCACACCAAGGAGGCCCATCCCAATGAAGGCCCTGCCGTCGAGTACTCGGGTGTTCTTAAGTATCGCTCGAAACACGCGTGAATCACCTCCAAAAATTCCAAAAGTTTAAGGGAGCGGGTTAGGCCCTCTTCTCGAGGAGCTCCCTCACGTACCTGGGCATCTGGAAAAGGGTCTCGTGCCTCTCCGGGTCGTAGTAGTAGAGGCCGAGCCCTTTGGCCCTCTCCAAATCGACCTTTCTGAAGTCAATGTCACCTTTGACTCCAACGAGGAAGCTCCACGGCGAGGCGTAGCCTATCACCGGGAAGCTGAAGTAGTGCACCTCGTCGAAGACGTTCTTCATGCCCCGGTAGGCATCGAGGAGCTCGTTGGTGAAGAGGTAGACGCTGCCCGACTGGGTTATGTATAGGCCTTTCTTGTTGAGCTTCTCGTAAGCTGTCTTGAAGAACTCCTCGCTGAAGAGCATCTTCGCAGGTCCGACCGGGTCGGTCGAGTCCACTATTATAACGTCGAACTTCTCGTTGGTGTTCCTCAGGAACTCCACGCCGTCGCCGACCATAACCTCTGCCCTCGGATCCTCGAAGGCCCCTTTATCTATGCCGAGGTAGAGCCTGGAGACCTCTATGACCATCTCGTCTATCTCCACCATCACGGCCCTCTCGACAGTTTCGTGCTTGAGAACCTCCCTCAGCGTCCCGCCGTCACCGCCACCTATAATGAGCACATTCTTTGGATTCGGGTGCGCGAGCATGACGGGGTGAACGAGAGGCTCGTGGTAGCTCTCTTCACCGATCTCGACCAGCTGAACAGTCCCATCGAGGACGAGGAGCTTGCCAAAGCCTTCGGTCTCGTAAAGTTCGAGTCTTTGATACTTTGTCTGAGTCTCAAACAAGCGCTCCTTAACCTTGAAACCCACCCCGTAGCCGCGGGGATACCATTCAATGAAAGCGTTCTCCCTCTCGTTGAATCCCATAAACTCCCACCCCTAAAAGCTGAAGAAGAGAAAGGGCTTAAAAACTAAACCCTCAGTAGGGGAACATCACCACAGCCGCTATGGCCGCAGCGGGCTTGTCCCTGACAGTTATCGAAGCGGAGGCAACCTTAAACTCCTTCAGCTTCCAGCCTCTGACTCTGAAGCCCTCTTCGACCATCTTTCTGACCATTTCTTCCGCCTCTTCCTTGGTGCAGTAGCCGCTGTACTCGTAGATGAGTCCTCCGACGTTGCCCTCACTTATTCCGATGCCAAGAGCAGCGCTGATGGTCATTCCTGGCTCGTCGCTCTCGATGTGTGCGTAAACCGTCGGGAGGAGCATTCCTATTGGGACATCATGGAGCTCCTCTATCCATTCTATGTGCGCTGGTATGACGCTGCTGAGCTTGACGAGGTTGACGTTGCCTATGCCAAGCTTAAGGAGCGCGTTGTCAAATGCATTAAGCTTGGTACCGCCCTCTGCCGCGGCGGCTCCTATGAAAGCCCTCTTAGGGGTTGTCCAGCTCATTTCAACTTCCTCCTTTCTTTTCTCACAGGGTAAACGGTTATACGTTAAAGCAAGGGTTCGCTTACTCGCTAATTTGTGGGGCACTTAAAAACGTTTCGCTACATTGGAAAGAACGTCGAAGAGCCTTTTTTCAGTTAAAAGCCCCATCAAAAAAAGATTGAATGGCTTAAGAGGCCGTTTCCGCACGCCTTATCCAGTAGTGATTCACAGCCCGGCCCAGCGTAGCTGAGGCAAATATTCCTAAGATGCAGGCGAGTGAGGCCGTGGCGTACATGTGTTCGCTGAGGACGCCCGAGACGTAGCCTATCTCACCGACGAGCAGGCCCAAAACTCCGAAGCTCGCTATTCCTGCTCCCCTAACCAGGGAAGTTGGGACATCCCTGTGCCTAACCACAGCCGCTGAGAGGAGAAGCCTAATGAAGTAGACCACGAGGAAGAACTCCAGCACGGTAAGGGAAAGCTCCGTCTCGAAGTTCAGTCCCCTCCATGCGAAGAATATCGGGGCAAAGATGCCGTAGGTGACACCGCTGACTATGGTGGTGAGCCTGTCGTACTGCTTAGTTCCCACGAGGTCGCTGTGCATCATTAGGCCAGCAAGGAAGCCGCCTATGCTGAAGTGCATGCCTATCTCTTCGCTGACGAAGGCCAGGGAAGTCGAAAACACCATGAAGAGGCCAAAAACGGCCTCGTCGCTCTTGAGCCTCCTCAATGTCATCGTAATCCAGACCTTGTGCTGTATGCCTATGATGTAGTTGATGTACATGATGCCGCCTATGAAGATGGCATCCTTGAGGATGCTCGTGATTATCGGCGTGTAGTCGCCAGGGGTCTCGTGTATCCTCACCATCATGTAGACTATGAAGAGGCTCATGACCTCGCTTATGACCGCGTAGGAGAGAGCAACATGGAGGAAGTCGTCGCCGAAGAACCTTTTCAGCCTAAGCACTATCGGAGCAGACGCCGTCGAGAGTATTGCCGCAACTATGATGTTGTCCGAGCTGACCGTCCAGCCCGTGAAGGGCAGCGTGACGAGGAACATCGCGGCGTAGGTGATTGCATACAGGGGCAGCGTCTTCTTACCTGCGTAGTGGAGCTCCTCAGGCGTAACTTCGAGGCCAGCGGAAATCATGAGGAAGAACAGGCCGAGCTCGGCTAAAAGAACCATCTCTCCCCTTGGCATGTCGATTAAAACTGCACTCAGTATCATGCCCGCGGTTATCTCACCCAAAAAGCCAGGGTAGCCTAGTCTCTCAAAGCCTTCCGCTAAGAGTCTTGCAAAGGCTATGATTATGAAAACGTAGCCTATGATTTGCATGTTGAAATCTTACAGCGAGCAAGTTAATAATCTTTCCGCTGGGCAAGGCTTTTATCGGTGGAAGGAGAGCTTAGACTATGAGGCACTACGAGATAGTCAGGGTAAGGGAGAAAGGAAAGGTTGAAATACCCCCAGACTACGCCTACGAGCTCGGCCTCGTTGAGGGGGCTTATTTTCTCCTCGAGATAGACACAGACCTTAACGAGGTTCACATGGAGAGAATAGCCCTGCCCGGAAAGAAGCTCGTGGAGGTCGAGCTGATCGTTGAAGACAAGCCCGGTGTTCTAGCCAAGATAAGTGGCCTCTTTGGAAAGCACAGGGCGAACATACTCTTCAGTGAGACAGAGGAGCTGGAGGGCATAGAACTGGGAGGAATAGTGGCAGTAATAGACGTGAGCGGAATGAGCGGCACCATCGAGGAGATGAGAAGAGAGTTAGAAGCTCTTAGGGAAGTAAAGGAAGTGACCCTACGCCCCCTGGAGTAGGACTACCGCCAGGACGGCCAAGACGAAGAGGGCAACGAGGACGTTTATCTCCTCCCCAACTTCCTTGGGGCGAACGTTAATCCCATTTTTAAAAACGCCGAGGGACTTGAGAAGGACGAACAGCGCTAGAGCAGATGCCAGATAGAGGGCATCCGTAAGGTCAATCCAAGAGCCGAGGTAGAGACCCATGCCAAGGGTAACGAGGGCAAGCGACATGGAAACGGCTTTCCAGACGGTTTTGACGTCTTCCGAACTGGCCCTGGAGAGAGAGTAGTTGAGCTTCGTGAACGAAAGGAGAGTGCCAATGCCCCCGAGATAAACCGCGTACTTCCAAGTCCCGCTAAGCTCGGAGGAAATAAGACCCTTGGCGTAGGAACCCACGAACGGTGAAATTCCGCCGATGGCAAGGCTGAGCATTATCGTTGAGAGCGCCATGATTGGAGCGTTCCGATAGCCGAACTTTCCAAGCTCCCTCGTCCTCCTCGCCAGCCCCCCGACGCTCAGGAAAAGGCCGCCCTTGAAGAGTGAGTGGGCGAGGGCGTAGTAAGCGGCACCAACGAAGTTGAGGCTCGCTATCCCGAGCAGAACGTAGCCCATCTGGGAAACTGTGTGGTAAGCGAGCAGCCTCTTCGCGTCCCTCTGGAGGAGTGCCATGCCTATGCCGAAGAAGAGAGAAGCGACGGCAACGCCCATCGCGGCAATCCTCAACGTCCGGCCAATGGGAAGGGCAGAGAAGACCAGTATAAGACCGTAGGCAGGAGCCTTAACGACCGCTCCAGACAGAATAGCACTCACCGGCGTTGGCGCGCTCGAGTGGGCGTCCGGCAGCCAGGAGTGGAGGGGGAATATGCCCGCCTTCAGCAGGAGGGAAGCAATGGCTATTCCCACCGCCGCGTTCAGCTCCCTCGACGGGAGAGCATTAGCTGAGATGAGGGCGAGGTTCAGGTAGCCTGTCTCCATGTAGATCACACCTATGGCGAAGATAAAAAGGTAAGATGCCAGCAGGGAAAGGATGAGATACTTAAAGGCCGCTCTTCTGGAGTTGGGGTCGTCGGAGAATGTTATGAGCGCGAAGGCAGATACCGAAGCTATCTCCATGTAGATGTAGAAGTTGAAGAGGTCCTTCGCTATGAAAGCGCCGAGCAGTCCGGCGTGGAGTAAAAGGAGAAGCGCCAGGGCCTTTGGGGTCTTCTTCTCCCTGAAGTCGAAGTAGGAAAGTGCGTATGGAGCAGTAAAGCCGAAAAGGATGAGCTCTCCGACGATGAATGGCAGGTTCACCTCGTTTATTCCTACCTCTATCCCGCTCACCCTGTTCCACCCGCCGACGACTTCACTCGCCGGGATGCCCCGGAGGAGCACACCAGCGGGGAGCAGGGCGCCTAGGAGGAAGACAACCTTTATCAGGGGTTTTCTTACGCCCAACGTGTCCATCAGGATGATTAGGAAGGCAAAGAGCAACGGAAGGGCGACCATCAGGGAAACCACTGGTTTTCCCTCCTCATGCGCATTATCATCGCGAGGGCGAGAGAGGTTATCGCCACATCAACGACGAGAGTAGTCAGCATCAGCGTCGCTGGGAGGGGGTCAACAGGCTCGGTGGGCATTATGGGGACGTCTTTCCCCGGAGAATAAGCCAGGCCGACGAAGAAGAGAACTAAGCCGAGCGACGCGACGTTCACGGAGAGGACTAACTTCACCGGGTTTCTCTTTGTCATCAGGCCGTAGATTCCAACTAGCATTATGATTACCCCAGCCTGCTCTGGGCTAATCACTTTCCACCCACCTCAGCAGTATGTAAAAGACGAATGTGAAGGCCGCCCCAACTTCCAGGCCAACAGCGATGTTGAAGGGGACTATTATGCCGCCCTCGGAGGGCAGGAAGTTCGCGTAGAAGGCTCCGAAGGCAAGACCCACCAAACCAAGGAGCACGAGAAAGGCCCCGGCGGAGCTCTCTATCAGGCCCGCCCAGTTGAACTTGAACTTTTTGCGAACCTGTTTGTAGCCATGAGAGGTAATGAGCAATATCACAGCAACCGCCAGGATGACGCCTCCTTGGAATCCTCCCCCAGGGCTCAAGTAACCATAGAGCATGAGATATGCCGCATATGTGACGAGAAAGGGACTCACGAGCTTTGTGGTTGTTCTAACCACGATACTCATCTTCACTTCTTCTTCCCTCCGAGGAGCAGGTAGAATCCTACGACCGCCGTGAACAGCAGGCTCGCCTCGCCGAGGCTGTCGTAGGCCCTCCAGCCAGCGAGTATGGCCGAGACTAAGTTCGGAATCCCTATCTCGCCCCAGTTCTGGACGTAGTAGGCGTAGCTTCCGCCAACCTCGTGGGAGTAGTCAAGGCCGAGCAGAACGATGCCAAGGGCGAGGGTTATAACCACCCCAGCCTTCCTCACCTCGTCACCTCCTCGATGGTGAACAGGAATATGCCGATAACCACCGCGCCGACCACTATGGCAGAGAGTGCGACGTCTGGGGCTTTGAGCTCGAAGAGGGCCAGTATGAAGAGCAAACTTAGGAGGGAGTACTTAACGACAGCACTAACCAGCTCCCTCTCCTCTACCACCGCAACGGCGAGGATTATCATGGCTATGAACACAACATCAAGGATTGTCCCAAGCATACATGTCCACCACTACTTTCGGCTTAACCCCGTACTTGTATGCCCCGCGCGCTATGGCGTGCGAGACCATCGGGTTTATCATCGCTATAAGGAAGGCCAGCACGAGGAACTTGAGCTTGACTAGGGCTGGAGCGTCCATCATGAGGACGAGGGCTAAAATTATGCCCATCGCTCCGCCCGTATCGCACTTGGTAGCCGCGTGGAGGCGTGTGTAAACGTCCGGAAAGCGGAGTATCCCGAGCGCCCCGAAGAGCATGACGGCCCCGCCGAAGATGAGAAGAGCCACCTCAATCATTGCCCCTTCCTCTCCATGTATTTTGCCAGTATCAAACCCCCAACCGCGTTCACCATGAGCAGGACTATGGCGAGATCTATGAGGTAGTACTCCTGCTGGAGCACGGATAAGACGGCTATTATCACCACCACCTTGGTCGTTATGGCGTTGAGGCCCACTATCCTGTCCGGAAGGGTTGGTCCCCTAACCACGCGATAGCTTATCAGCATCGCCGTGAAGACGAGCAGGTAGAAAGCGCTCACCAGAAGACCTTCTTGAGCCATTCCTCGATGTCCCCCTTTATTTTCTCCCCAGCCTTCTCGCGGTTGAGCGTTTTGAGGTCTATCCAGTGGACGTAGAGATAGGTCTCGCCGAGCTTCTTGCGTACATCCAGCGTCAGCGTCCCCGGAGTTAAGGTTATGGAGTTGGCAAGTATTGTAACGCCGGTGTCAGAGTGCAGGTCGGTCTTTATCTTGACTATGCCCGGATTGATGTCCATAAAGATTACATTCTTGGCGACTTTGAGGTTGCTCTCCACGAGCCTGAAGGCCATTATCACGATGTACTGCGGCAGGTAAAGGAAAGCGAAGTAGAGGAGCTTTTCAAGGATGTGCCCTGTCTTTCGTATATCCTCAGTTAGCATGTCCCGCATAAAGGAGGCTATTATAAGAGTCACCGCCGCGCCCACCGCGAGGTTCTCCAGCCTGAGGCTCGATGAGATTACAATCCAGAAAGCGAACAGGACCGCCCAGGTTAGGACTACCCTCTCCCAGACGGGAAGCTTCGACGCCTCAAACCTCTCGTGGAGAACCCTCTGGCGCAGGCCCTCCAGCCTCTCCTTGAGGTAGAAGGGGACGCGGCTCATGGTGTAGACTACGGCGCGGAGGGTTATAACGGTTTTGCAGACGCCAAGAAAATGCCCGGAACTGTGAAATTAGTTCGAATAACCCGGCCAAAATTGGGAGAATTTTTAGACGTGATTTTCCGGGGAGCTATCGGCCATCAGGTGGTTTCACCATGGAAAGGTTTAAATCTCCCGCCGTTTCAGAGGGATTTGGTGGTGCTCATGATTGAGGTTGGGGAATACAAGGTCAAGGAGGGCCTTTACTACACGAAGGACCACGAGTGGGTCCAGGTTCTTGATGATGGAACGGTTCTCGTTGGAATAAGCGATTATGCCCAGAAGGAGCTCGGTGACTTGGCCTACGTCGAGCTTCCGGAGATTGGGACGGAGGTAAGTAAGGGCGACGTCCTCTGCGAGCTGGAGAGCGTTAAGGCTGTCTCGGAAGTTTACGCTCCCGTCAGCGGCGAAGTGGTTGAGGTCAACGAGGAGCTTGAAGACAGCCCCGAGGTTCTCAACGAGGACCCCTACGAGAACTGGATAGCCAAGCTCAAGCCGAGCAACCTTGAGGAAGAGCTCAATGAGCTCATGGATGCGGAAGCTTACGCCAAATACCTTGAGAGCCTCTGAGCCTTTCTTTCCTTTCAGAAAGCTTAAGTATTTTTGAGCCCTTCTTCTATCGGTGATTCCTATGAAGGTTCTAAAGGAGTGGGACGTTAAGGTTAAGCTTGTAAAGACCAAGCGCGGGGCTATTCTGCACATGATAGAGCTCGAACCTGGGCACTTCTACCTCGAGCAGAACCCGCTAAAGGATTCTAAATACGGCGTCGCCTACAGGAAGATTAAGGAGAACTTCCCCGAGTTTTATATGTTCTGGGAGATAAAGAACAACCGCTACACAGGCAAGCTCCTCGCTGGGGCGTTCCTTGAGAAGAAGGAAATTGACGACTTCATAACCCTCGTCGCCAAGAGCGAGGACTTCAAGAAGTTCGAGGAGATTTTCGAGGAAATCGAGGAGATGGAGGAGTGAGCTCAGACTTTGACCATCATCATCTTTTTCTCAGATACCCTAGAGGTCTTCATCGCTCTTTTTGTTTTTAATTTTATACACAATTAAAAACGTATCTATTTTATATCGAGTTCTTAACTAAGGCACAGTAACCCTTATTAATGAGGGGTAAGCACTAAGATAAACGTAAATCTGCGTAAAAACATTGGGAGGGAACTTTGTGCACTCGTTAGTGGATGCAATAAAGGATACCATTTCACGGGCATCTAAATACAAAAGGCTGTATATGAAAAATGAGGAAGCCGTAAAGCAGCAATTGTTCTTACCACTCCTAGAAGCCTTGGGATGGGACACAAAGAATCCTTCTGAGGTCGTGCCCGAAGATAAGACTGAGATGGGTAGGGCGGACTATGCCTTAAAAATCAGAGGGAAGACTATTGCATATGTCGAAGTGAAGAAACTTGAAATCAACATTTTTACGAATAAAAAGCCCCTACAACAGCTTGGATCTTACTGTTATGCTAGAGGAGTCCGGTATGGGATTCTAACTAACGGTGTTCAGTGGCTTCTGATGAAGGCTTATGAGGAAGGCAAAGATATAAATGAACGGATCCTGTTCCAGATCAATCTAGAAGAGGAGGAGCTAGAACTTGTTCTCCATAAAATGACTCTCCTAGACAAAAACAGGCTTCCATATGCTGAGGAGATACTGATGCTTCTTAAAAGCTTGAAATCCATACTTGAGAGCCTTGAATCAAAAGGGATTCCAAGAGAGACCGCTATCAAATTTGCTTCGTTGGATCTTTCAGAGTCCGAATCTAGCAAGACTATCCCTGTAAAACTCCCGGAATCTGCGATTCTGATTGAGAACGTGTCTGATCCAACATATAAAAAGGTAGTTGAGAGCTATGTCTATTGGAATGATAAGTGGATACCCTTATCGCAAAACCCACCTTCCTGGAAGAATACCGTTGCAGAGTATGCAAAGTTTCTTGTCAGCAGTGGACTTGCCCTTCCGGAATTTCCACCATATATCAGCACAAACAAGCAACTGCTGAGAAAATATGATGTTCCCGGTAAGACTTCTATTAAAGTCGGTAAGTGGTATGTTTATGTGTGGCTCGAAGCAAAAGAATCTCTCCAAATTCTGAAGAAGTTATGGGAATCATCTGGAGTTCCCCTTGCAGTAGTGTTAACAGACGCACCAAGGAGGGGCAGTAGAAAGTAGGCTCGGCCAGTATGCCCTTCATCACGGCATGCCCGATTCAGCCACTCCGGAGCTCGTCATCGCCAGAGTTTCATTCGCCAAGGAATTGATAAAGGTGCCGCAACTTCTGGGGTAGTAGTTGTAGGAGGAAAGTTGAGAAGAACAGAGAAAAGAGCTCAGGCGTTCTCTCTCTGCTCTTCCCTCTTCCTCGTCAGATACTCGTGTATCGCCTTAGCAGCCCTTCTTCCGTCGCCCATGGCGAGGATAACCGTTGCTTCGCCCCTTATCGCGTCTCCACCGGCGAAGACTCCCGGAATGCTCGTCATGAGGTTCTCGTCGACCACTATCTTTCCGCGCTCAACCTCTAAATCGGGCGTGTTGACAATGAGCCTGTTCGGGTGCTTTCCAATGGCTATGATAACCGTATCGGCCTCGAGCGTTACATACTCGCCCGTTGGGACTATCTTCCTCTTGCCTCTGGCATCGCGCTCGCTCAAGGGCTGCATCTTCTCGAACTTGACAGCTTTCACCCTGCCGTTCTCACCGACGAACTCCACCGGGTTGACGAAGTACACGAACTCTATGCCCTCCTCCTTGGCGTGCTCGACTTCCTCGATACGGGCGCTGACATCTTCTGGGCCGCGGCGGTAGGCTATGGTGACCTCGGCGCCGAGCCTCCTCGCGGTTCTCGCCGCGTCCATAGCTGTGTTTCCAGCACCTATGACGACCACCTTTTTCCCTATCTTGACTGGGGTGTCGTATTCTGGGAAGAGATATGCCTTCATGAGGTTGACCCTGGTCAGGAACTCGTTGGCGGTGTAGATGCCGTTGAGGTTTATTCCGGGAGCGTTGACGAGCTTCGGCGTTCCAGCACCGGAGCCGATGAAGACCGCGTCATACTCCCGGAGGAGCTCCTCAATCGTCACCGTCTTTCCGACGACGTGGTCGGTGAGTATCTGGACGCCGAGCTTTTCGAGCTTTTCAATCTCGCTCTGGACTATCTCCTTGGGCAGCCTGAACTCGGGAATTCCGTACATGAGGACTCCACCCGCCTGGTGGAGGGCCTCGTAGATAGTGACGTCATAGCCGAGCTTTGCCAGCTCGCCGGCGGCGGTGAGACCGGCTGGACCAGCTCCGATTATGGCAACCCTCTGGCCCTTCTTCTCTATCTTGGGTGCTATCTCGAAGAGCAGCTCCTCGTCGATGCCGTGCTCGCGGGCGTAGTCTGCCACGAAGCGCTCCAGCTTGCCGATGTTTATCTTGTCGCCAACCTTGCCCATCACACAGTTCATCTCACACTGATCCTCCTGCGGGCAGACCCTACCGGTGGTCGCCGGGAGTGAGTTGCAGGCCCAGATGACGTTGAGAGCCTCTTTGACGGCCCTATCAGGATCATCACGGTACTGGACGAGCTTGCTTATGAAGCCCGGAATGTCAATGTGAACGGGACAGCCCTTTATACAGGGCGCGTAGTTGTAGGGACACTGCAGACAGCGCTCGGCTTCCTTGACGGCCAGCTCGAAGGTGTAGCCGAGATTGACTTCTTTGAATGAGTTTATCCTCTCCTCAACCGGGAGCTCAGGAGTGGGAACGCGCTCTTTGATGAGCTTCCTCTTAACGGCCATCACTGAGCACCTCCCTGGAAGGCCTTCATATACTCCTGCATGGCCCTCATCTCGAGGTCGGTGTAGTAGCCGCTCCTCGCTATGAGCTCGTCCCAGTTGACCTGGTAGGCGTCGAATTCGGGCCCGTCAACGCAGGCGAACTTTATCTCACCACCGACGGTTACCCTACAAGCACCACACATGCCAGTTCCATCGACCATTATCGGGTGCAGGTCAACGCTCATTGGGACGCCAAACTCCTTAACGACCTCGAAGACTGCCTTCTGGTCTCCGGTAGGACCGACCATGAATACCAGGTCGAAGTCCTCCTTTTCGAGCATCTCGCGGACCTTCTCCGTGAGCCTCTTGGTGACGTTTTTCATGTTGGCTGGGAAGTCAAGGTTCGGGTCTATTGGAACAGGCTCAACTATGTGCCTCCCAACTACCTTTTCGAGCTCGTCCTTGAGGACGACCATCGGTTCAAAGGTAACGTTAAGGGTCGTAACGTCGTTTCCAAGCTCCTGCCAGGCCTTGGCTATTGGGAAGACCTCGACTATTCCAGTGTAGGCACCAATGGCAAGTATTTTACCGAACTTTTCCATGGGGGCCGGGTTTCCGAGCGGGCCGGCTATGTTGAGTATCTCGTCACCCTCCCTAAGCTCAACGGCCATCCTCATTGTTGTCCTTCCCCTGGTGAAGACGATGAGAACCACCCAGCCCTCTTGAGGGTCCCACATGACTGGAGTGAGAGGGATCCTCTCCCCGTTCTTAAAGGCTCTGACTATGACGAACTGCCCCGGCTTGACTTTCTTGGCCACATGGGGGGCGTGAATTTTATACCAAGTGTTGCGCATGGCGATTTCCCTCTTCTCGAGGATTTTATACACAATGAACACCTCCGTACATGTGGTCAGATTTGGACATCAAAGAGGTTTACAACTTTGAGTGTTTATAAATCTGTTGTTAACTTTTGGTTATCAACCTCGAAATAATTTCGAACTCAGGGAGATATCCACGAGAATTGGCCGTTTTAGAATGGACAGTCTCGAATACAAGCCGTCCAAAGAATAGAAGACAATAGTGGCTCAGAGCTTTCTCAGGAAGGTTATGTAGCCAGTATGCGCCAGCATCCTGGTTTTCGGACGCATGCAGTCCTTCTTAACCTCCTGCTCCCTGACGAGGACTTCAACGGTCCTCGGCCTGTAGAAGTGCTCCCGGTACTCCTGAAGTGCAATATAGAAACGGTGAACCTGGTTCATGCACGGCGTGTAAGCCACGAAGTATCCGCCGGGCTTGAGGGCTTTGACTGCGTGTGGAAGAACGTTCTCTGGCTGTGGGAGGTCGAGGACGATGTGGTCAACGTTTTCCTCGTCTATCCCTTCGTAGATATCTTTGAGCTTTATCGTGACCCTGTCGTCGAAGCCCACCCACCTGATGTTGCGCTCGGCTATCTTCGCGAAGTCTTCTCTGATCTCGTAGCTGATGACACGTCCGGTGGGGCCAACGATGTTGGCGAGGAAGATGGTTAAAGCTCCACTGCCGACGCCGGCCTCGACGACCGTATCCCCCGGCGAGATTCCTGCGTAGGCGACTATTATCCCGGCGTCCTTCGGGTGGACTATCTGCGGCCCGCGCTTCATCTTCTCGATGTAGTCTATTATGCTCGGCCTGAGGATGCGGAACTCCTCGCCCTTGTGGCTGGTTATCGTCTCACCGTAATCCTTCTCAAGGAGCTCCTCGAGGTTAATTATACCAAGATCCGTATGGAACTCCTTCTTCTCAACCGTCAGAAGGTACCTCTTCCCCCTCCTATCTATTAGCAGTACCTTATCCCCCTCCTGTAGCAAACGCCTCACCTTCCTTTTTTATGATTAAACCTTCCTTGGAAATGTAGAAGACTATCGACGAGACTTCCTCAAGCATCGCAAGATGCTCGGGACTTAAAATGTCCACATTGACAAAGTGAATCCCGATCCAGTCTTCCATCGGGATCGTACTGATGCTTGTGAGTATCGCTTTCATTGCTTCATCGCCCCCAAAGCGTATGTACTGGGCCAGGCCGAAGGTCAGGACGTAATCTGGTTTGGCTGGGCAGTTCGCCATCCTGTTAACAACCATGTGGTAGTTCTTGAGGAAACTGTGGGAATCATAAACTGGTACCACTTCCTCTATTACCTCGCCGTAACTGGCCGAGCCAGGGCCAACTTTGACAACCTTGATTTTTTTGATGATTTCAATGATCCTGGAATACTCCCTGCCAGATATTCTGCGAATGTAGTTCCTGAACATGAGGTCTCCCACGCCGAAGAAATCACCTATAACAACTACCCCCCTATCCACGAGCATAGGGATGAGCAATCCCCATGAAAACTCCTCAACTGGATACACCGAAGGATATTCTACCATAACGATGTCGCCCTTTTGGGCCTTCCCGAAGAGATAAGTCTCAAAGACGGTGGTGTCCATATCAGCTCACCAAAAGGGTTTTTAACTACTCCTCTTTTAAACCTTTTAGGTGGAAGAAATGAGAAAGTTCGTGGTGTGGCCCAACGAGCTCGATGCACGGCTCAGCAGGAAATACGGGCGCGCCGTTGGCAAGAGCTTTGCTGTCGATGGGCCCACGATTCGGGAAATCATCGATGCCGCAGAAAGTCTTGGGATGAAAATCATTGAGGTCGACGAGAACAAGCTCAATCCAAGGCTGGCAGGACTCGATGAGGAGTACAGAAGGCGTGGAATGGTCAGGATAGAGAGCAAACACCCCAAGGGTAAGAGTCTCAAGATGATAGGTCAGAAAATCGGAGAAATCAGGAGAACTCGCTCTAAGGGCAAGAAGTCCAAATCCAAGAGGAGAAAGAGGTAATCACTCCTCTTCTTCCATTTCTACGACGATAGCGGTCGTTGTATCGATAACCCCATCGATGTTATGGATGTCATGGAGTATTTTTCTGGTCAGCTCCCCGAGGTCCTTGGCCTCGATGTGGACTATCGCATCGTAGGGCCCGGTAACTGCATCGGCCTTGGTGACCCCAGGAATCTGCTTAAGGGCCTCTATGACGCTTTCTACTTTTCCAATCTCAACGGTCAATAAAACGTACGACCTAACCATTTTTTCACCACCGCGGAAAGGTTTTCGTTTTTATTTACTCTCACACATCATTTAAGCTTTTCGTAGTTTTTTCGGGGCGCCCCCTGCTGCGAATTTAAACCCAATGAGATTTAATAACCAATGGTACATTGAAAGGGCCACCAGAGCACTAATGTACCCATCGAAAGATTTATTACTCACTCGATTGTAGGAAACTATGCCCTCAATGAACAGGGGTGGTATTTAATGAAGGCGAAGGGTGCAATAACCCTACTGGTTGTTTTTTTGGTGGTTTTTTCAGTAGTGGCCAGCGGCTGTATCAGCGGCTCTGAGAACACAACGACATCCACCGCTGAAACCCCGACCCAGAGCTCACCGACGACGAGCACACAGGCCGAAACCGGCACCTCCACGCAGAGCGGTTCTCAAACCTCAGCCCTGGGTGGGCCCGGCATCATAGAGATGGACAAGGTGTACGTGATAGTCACTGACAAGAGCGTCATCGTTGTTGGCCCGAAGGGTGAGAAGCCGACCGTCGAGCTTCCCGAAGGAAAGAAGGTTATAACCGTCAGCTACGTCGTCGACGAAGCCAACACGCCGGACGTCAAGACCCTCATGGAGAAGGGCCAGGGATTCGGTGCGATTAACCCAGCGTTCTTCCGCGATGAGCACGTCGATGCCCTCGTCGTCGCCGCGAGGAGGGAAACCGACCCGACGATAAGAACCGAGCTCTTTAAGGCGCTCTACATCCTCGGAAACAAGTTCGTTCCTGAGGTCATTCTCGGCCAGAATATACAGCTCCGCGTCTACTGGGACTGGGTCAAGGGACGCTATTACCACCCGACCCTCGCCGAGCGCTACGACCTCCTCACCGAGGACCCGAACGCTCCGGTCGTCAAGATAGGCATCAAGGACTACACCAACGATCCCGAGACCTATGTCATAGCCACCGCGGGCTGGCCGGAGAGCTTTGACCCGGCCATGACCTACGAGACCTTCGGCTGGCAGATATGGCACGAGATAGGCGACACCCTCGTCACCTACTGGAAGGAGGAGACCGAGGAGGTCAGCCCGGACCTCGCCGTCGCCTGGGCCCACAACGAGGACGGCACCGAGTGGTATTTCCTCATAAGGGGCGGCGTCAATGCTTACGACCCGTGGAACGACAAGACCTATCCGATTGACGCCACCGACGTTGCCTTCACCTTCCTCCGCGTTGAGAGGCTCGGCCACAGCGTCAGCTGGATGGTGAGCAGCTTCATGGACGTCAACGCCTCACAGGCACTAACAGAGGAGGAGTTCGACCAGTACCTCAAGGAGCACCCGCTCATAGCCGAGTACCGCGGCAAGACCGCCGAGATAAAGAGTCTCGACGACCTCAAGAAGTTCTTCGGCTACGACGGTCCGACCGCCGGCGTCTTCAAGCTCGTCCTCCCGCAGCCCTACACCCCTGTCCTCGGAATACTCTCCGACCCGTTCCTCAGCGTCGTCCCGATGGAGTACCTCCTCGGTGACAAGTACGAGGAGGCCCTCAAGGCGAGCGACAACGGCCACAACCCAGGGGCCTGGTGGAACTACCTGAGCGAGGGCAAGAGCGACCCGACCCACCAGCTCATGCACAACTACCCGGTCGGAACAGGTCCGTTCTACGTCAAGGACTACCAGAAGGACGCCTACATCGTGCTCGAGTACAACCAGCACTACTGGAACGCCACCGCCAACCCAGGCCACGAGAGGGTCATATACATCATCAACAGCGACCCGATGGCGAGGATAAACCTGTACAAGACCGGAACGGCCGATGCAGTCGCGATACCGCCCGAGAAGATGGACACCGTCAAGGGCCTCGAGCTCAAGGGCTTCAAGTCGATTGTCCAGACCGACATAGTCGAGCCCGTGCTGACCTTCCTCGTCTTCAACACCCAGAGGGAGCCCTTCAACGACCCGAAGGTCAGGGAGGCCCTCGCCTACGCTGTTCCCTACGAGCAGATAGCCAAGGTCGTCTACCAGGAACTCCTCGCCAGGAACTGGGGACCGATACCGAAGCCGTGGCCGGGCTACACCGAGGAGGGCATCACTAAGTATGACTACAACCTCGCCAAGGCCAAGCAGCTCCTCAACGAGGCCGGCGTCGACCCGACCAAGTACAAGATTGAGCTAATATACAACGAGGGCAACGCGGCCCGTGAGAAGATAATGACCCTCCTCCAGAACGTCTGGAGCCAGCTCGGCTTCCAGGTTACCGTCAACAGCTACAACTGGCCGACCTACCTCGACAAGACCGAGCACGGCGAGTACGACGTCTACATCGTCGGATGGGTTCCAGACTACCTCGACTCCGACAACTGGGTCGGCCCGTTCCTCTACGGAGCCACGGAGTTCGAGAGCGTTGAGGTCAGCGTTAGCTGAGCCCTTTCTTTTCTTTTGAATTTCTAATCCGAGAAGCTAAGAGCACAGGGGGGATCAAGTTGGCGAACCTCAAGAAGTTCCTAATAAGGAGGCTCCTGACGTTTATACCCACGCTCATCGGCGTCACGCTCATAGTTTTTCTCATCGCCTACGTCATTCCGGCCGATGTCGCGCGCGCCTGGGCCGGCGGCGAGAAGGCGAGCCAGCAGTACATAGAGCAGATAAGGAAAGAATACCACCTCGACGAGCCCTGGTACGACCAGTACTGGTTCCTGATAAGCGGCCTCGCGAAGAACAGCATCGTCGACCCAAGGACTTCCAACTACGTCTTCGACGACATAAAGGAGAGGTTCCCAGTAACGTTTGAGCTGGCCCTGGTAGCGTTCTTCTTCATAATAATAATCGGAATTCCCCTGGGCATAATCTCCGCCCTCAAGAGAAACACCTGGATAGACACCCTCATAAGGTTCTTCGCCCTTACCGGCGTCTCAATGCCCGTTTTCTGGCTCGGTTACTTGCTCATATACGTGTTCTTTGTGAAGGTCCACTGGATAACCCTCGCGGGCTTCCCCGCCCCTCCGGAGCACCAGATAACCCACATACCGATGATAGACGCCCTCCTGACGGGAGACTTCCAGACCTTTGCCCAGCACCTGCACAGGCTCTGGCTTCCGGGCTTCACGCTCGGCTTCATGGGCGCCGGAGTTCTGGCGAGGTTCGTCAGGAACAGCTTCCTTGAGGCGATAAACAGCGACTACGTTGCTTTCCTCAAGGCGAAGGGCGTTCCAAAGAGGAGTATCTACCGCCACACCCTCAAGAACGCGATGGTGCCGATAGTTACCGTCCTCGGCCTCCAGTTTGGAGGTTTACTCGGAGGAACGCCGATTACCGAGACGGTCTTCGGCCTGCCGGGAATGGGCTCCTACGTCTTGGACTCAATCAGGAACCTCGACTTCCCAGCGGTGGTGGCAATAACCCTCGTTTTCGCGTTGATATTCCTCATAACGAACCTCGTGGTTGACATACTCTACGCCCTGATAGACCCAAGGGTGAGGTACTGAGGTGATAAAATGAGCAGGGAGGAGTACAAGAAAAACGTCCTCGACAGGTTTTCTGACTGGCTCATCGAGGCCATAGGCTCTTTCATCAGCCTTTTCAAAAAGGACTGGAAGAGGAAGAACCGCTCCAAGATGGAAGAGTGGAAGCTCATGCTCTACGCCCTCAACCGCTCGCCCCCGGGCTTGATAGGCCTCGCCCTCGTGCTGATGTTCGTGTTCCTCGGAATATTCGGCCCGAGCCTCGCACCGTGGAGCTACCGCTTCTTCCCGACCAACTACAACTTCGAGACATACCTCGCGCCGCCGGGCTCGAGCTTCGTTCTTAACGTCACTGAGATCCGGGGAGACCAAGTTATCAGCTACATTACCACCATACACTACCCGCTCGGCGCCGACCACTACGGAAGGGACCTGCTCAGCCTCATCCTCTACGGCGCCAGGGTTTCCTTCGTGATATCAATACTCGTCGTTGCCCTCGGAGTTCCGCTCGGCATAATCCTGGGACTAATAGCGGGTTACTACGGCGGCAAGGTTGACGAGCTCGTGATGCGCATCACCGACGTCTTCCTTGCCTTCCCGGCGCTCATACTGGCGATAGCGTTCTCAGCTGTGCTCCCCCAGAGGCTCCAGGACTTCATCTCGGCCCATGAGTCGGTTCAGAGCTTCGTGCTCTGGCTCTTCGCCCTTGAGCCCCAGGATGCAGGCAACCTCGGAAAGCTGCTCGCGGTTATACTGGCAATGATAATCGTCTGGTGGCCGGCATACGCAAGGATAACCCGTGGCTCAACGCTTACCGAGAGGGAAAACCTCTACGTTGAAGCCGCCAGAGCGATAGGGCTCAGCTCAAGGACGATAATGTTCAAGCACATCCTCCCCAACATCATCGGCCCAATACTCGTCTACATCACCCTTGACTTCGGCGGTGTCATACTGATGGAGGCCGGCCTGAGCTTCCTTGGCCTCGGAGCAACGCCGCCGATAGCAGACTGGGGAAGGATAGTCTACGACGGCTCCCAGTACTTCCCGGAGAAGTGGTGGCTGGTTACGTTCTCGGGATTCATGATAATGCTCGTCGCCCTTGGCTGGAACCTGCTCGGAGACACGATGAGGGACATCCTCGACCCGAAGACGAGGAGGAGCATAGAGTTCAAGGTCAAGAAGAGCAAGGAGGGTGAGAGCAATGCCTGAGCCGATTCTTGAAGTTCGCGATTTAACTGTTCACTTCTACACCTACGCCGGCATAGTCAAGGCCATCGAGAAGGTTTCTTTCGACGTCTACCGCGGCGAGACCTTCGCGCTCGTCGGCGAAACCGGCTGCGGAAAAAGCGTGACCTCGAGGGCATTAACTCAGCTCATCGAGAGCCCCGGAAGAATAGTTGAGGGAAGCGTTCTCTACCACAGGGAGGACGGTTCCACAGTCGACCTGCTCAAGCTGAGCGAGGAGGAGATAAGGGAAATCAGGGGCAACGAAATAGCCTACATCTTCCAGGACCCACACGCCTCGCTTGACCCGCTCTACACCGTCGGCTATCAAATAGCCGAGGCGATGGTCGTCCACAAAACAGTCAAAGACTGGAAGGAGGGCTTCAAGCGGGCCGTCGACATACTCAGGCACGTTCTAATTCCCGACCCAGAGAGAAGGGTGAAGAACTATCCACACGAGATGAGCGGAGGAATGAAGCAGCGTGTCGTGATTGGAATCGGCGTCTCCAACAACCCCAAGATTCTCATCGCGGACGAGCCCACCACCGCCCTCGACGTTACCGTCCAGGCGCAGATACTCGACCTCATGAACAAACTAAAGCAGGAATACAACACGACGGTCATACTGATCACCCACAACATGGGCGTCGTCGCCGAGATGGCCGATCGCGTGGCCGTTATGTACGCGGGCAAAATCGTTGAGATTGGCTCGGTAGAGCAGATATTCAAGAACCCGCTGCACCCCTACACCCAGGGACTCCTCAGGGCCGTTCCCAACCCTCTCGGAAAGATAGACAGGCTTGAGACGATTCCAGGGACTGTTCCAAACCTCATAGAGCCCCCGAGCGGCTGCCGCTTCCATCCCCGTTGCCCAAGGGTCATGGGCGTGTGCAGGCAGAAGGTTCCCGAGCTGAAGGAGATAGAGCCCGGTCACTTCGTTGCCTGCCACCTTTACTGAGGTGATAGCATGAGCGAGCCGATACTCAAGGTTGAGAACCTAAAGAAGTACTTCCCGATCAGGGGTCTCTTCAGGACGATCGGCTACGTCAAGGCGGTCGATGGGGTAAGCTTCGAGATAAACCGCGGCGAGACCTTCGGCCTCGTTGGCGAAAGCGGCTGCGGCAAGACCACGACCGGAAGGACGATACTCCGCCTGATAGAGCCCACGGACGGAAAGATAATCTTCCAGGGCAAGGACGTCACCCACCTGAAGGGCGAGGAGATGAAGTGGTTCAGGAGAAAAGCCCAGATAATGTTCCAGGACCCGTACTCGTCGCTCAACCCCAGGCAGACGGTCTTTGAAATCATCATGGAACCCGTCCGCTTCCACGGCATCCAGGTGAACGACCCGGAGGAGTTCGTGGTGGGGCTCCTCGAGAGCGTCGGCCTCAACGAGATGCACCTCTACCGCTACCCCCATGAGTTTTCGGGCGGCCAGAGGCAGCGCATAGCCCTCGCGAGGCTCCTGGCGCTTAAACCAGAGTTCATAGTCCTCGACGAGCCAACTTCAGCTCTGGACGTCTCCGTCCAAGCAAACATCCTCAACACGCTGAAGGACCTCCAGAGGGAGCACGGCTTTACATACCTCTTCATCAGCCACGACCTCGGCGTTGTGAAGTACATGAGCCACAGGATGGGCGTGATGTACCTTGGCAAGCTCGTTGAGGTCGGCCCCGCTGAGAGGATATTCGAGAACCCGCTGCACCCGTACACGAAGTTCCTCCTCTCAGCCATACCTGTTCCGGACCCAGACCTCGCCAGGGAACTCAAGGAGAAGCGCATGAAGGTCGAAGGCGAGCCGCCGAGCCCGATAAACCCGCCCGCCGGCTGTCGCTTCCACCCGCGCTGTCCCTTCGCGGAGGAGAGGTGCAGGAAGGAGAAACCTCCGCTCATCGAGGTCGAGAAGGACCACTACGTCGCCTGCTGGCTCTACGCCAAGTTTTAGGCCTTTTCTTCCTTCTCCCATTTCAGCCACGCGAGCGCCATTCCAGCCCCGGGGTCTATTTTGAACAGCTCTCTGTAAACGGGGTCGCCCACTTCGCTCCCGTTTATCTCAACCTCCAGGAAAGCGTAGCCGTAGGGCCTCACAAAGGTCCGTTCGAGGTCCTTCGGCTTCTTCGCCCCGAGCACCTTCTGCAGTATCGCCAGCGCCAAAAGAGCCTCGCGGTTCTCCTTTGCTAGCTCTTCGTCCCTGTCAATGTGCCTCTGGTGCCCCGTAGGGATGCCGATGATGCGCCACACGTTCCAGCGCCTCATGTGGTCAGTTCGCTTCCTGAACCCCTCTCCACTCAGCTCGTAGAGGGCCAGGAAAAGCTCCCTCAAGTAGTTCTCCAAGCCGTCATCGTCAAGCAGAAGAACCGGTGGCCTGTCCATTGTCCACTCAAGGTCATCGGCCTTCCTTATCAGAGTCGCCCGCCTCTCGAGCTTCGCAACCCTGAGCGAGAAGTATGCATCGACGCCGTATTTCCCCGTCTTCGTCTCGAACAGGACGTAGGGAATCCTCACCCTCATGCTCTCCCCCACAACCTTAGGGGGGATAAGCATATAAAACCGCCGGCGGAATGAAACCGGACGTGAGGGTTATGAGAATTGAGGAGCTTCCCGTTGATGAGCGAGTTAAAAGGATCATCCGGGAGAGAGGCATAGAGGAGCTCTATCCCCCTCAGGCCAAAGCTTTGAAGAGCGGGGTGCTTGAGGGGAAGAACCTAGTCCTTGCCATCCCTACGGCCAGCGGGAAAACCCTCGTTTCTGAGATAGTGATGGTCAACAAACTCCTGCGTGAGGGCGGAAAAGCGATCTATCTCGTCCCTCTTAAGGCCCTCGCCGAGGAGAAGTACCGCGAGTTCAAAGCCTGGGAAGTGCTGGGACTGCGCGTCGCGGTGACGACGGGGGATTATGACTCCACTGATGAGTGGCTCGGAAAGTACGACATAATAGTCGCCACCGCCGAGAAGTTCGACTCCCTCCTGAGGCATGGTTCAAGCTGGATTAGGGACGTCAAGCTCGTAGTCGCGGACGAAGTCCACCTCATAGGCTCCTACGATAGAGGAGCAACGCTGGAGATGATTCTCAGCCATATGCTCGATAAGGCTCAAATCCTAGCCCTGAGCGCCACCGTTGGAAACGCAGAAGAGTTGGCAGAGTGGCTCAACGCTGAGCTCGTTGTGAGCGACTGGCGTCCGGTGGAGCTGAGAAAGGGAGTCTTCTCCCACGGCCAGCTCTTCTGGGAGGACGGTAAAATAGACCGGTATCCTTCGAGCTGGGATTCCCTTGTGGTTGATGCAATAAAAAAGGGCAAGCAAGCACTCGTCTTTGTGAACACGAGACGCTCGGCTGAAAAGGAGGCAGTTAGCCTTGCCTCCAAGGTTTACAGACTCCTCACGAAGCCCGAGCAGAGAAAGCTGGAGGAGCTGGCGGAGTCGCTGGAGAGTAACCCCACCAACGACAGGCTGAGGGAAGCACTGAAGAAGGGTGTGGCTTTCCACCATGCTGGGCTGGGGAGGAGCGAGAGGACGGTGATAGAAGATGCCTTCAGGGAAGGCCTGATTAAGGTAATAACAGCGACTCCGACGCTTTCTGCTGGAATAAACCTCCCCGCGTTTCGCGTCATAATACGGGACACCAAGCGCTACTCCAACTTCGGCTGGGTGGACATACCTGTCTTAGAGGTTCAGCAGATGATGGGGCGCGCTGGAAGGCCCAAGTACGACAAGCGCGGAGAGGCCATAATAGTGGCCAAGACCGAGGATCCAAAGAAGCTGATGGAGCGCTACGTCTTTGGAAAGCCGGAAAAGCTCTTCTCAATGCTATCTAACGAATCGGCCTTCAGGGGACAGATTCTGGCCCTAATCACCAACTTCGGCATCGGAAACTTCCGCGAGCTGATAGAGTTCCTTGAGAGGACATTCTACTTCCACCAGAGGAGCGACACCTCTCAGCTGGAGTGGAAGGCGAAGGAGATAGTCTACTTCCTCATCGAGAACGAGTTCATAGACCTTGACCTTAACGACCATTTCATGCCCCTGCCATTCGGCAGAAGAACGTCGCAGCTCTACATAGACCCGCTCACGGCCAAGAAGTTCCGCGATGCGTTCCCAAAGCTGGAGAAGAATCCAAATCCCTTTGGAATCTTCCAGTTGATAGCCTCCACACCAGACATGGGCACGCTGAACGCGCGCAGGAAGGAGATGGAGGACTATCTCGACCTGGCATACGAGATGGAAGAGAAGCTCTACGTCAACATCCCCTACTGGGAGGACTACGCCTTCCAGAGCTTCATCAACGAGGTAAAAACGGCAAAAATCCTCCTCGACTGGATAAACGAAGTGCCCGAGACGAGGATATACGACACCTACAACATAGACCCCGGCGACCTCTACAGAATCCTCGAGCTTGCTGACTGGCTGATGTATTCACTCATCGAGCTCTACAAGCTCTTCGAGCCGAAGGAGGAGGTTTTAGCTTACCTCAGGAATCTCCACCTCCGCCTGAGGCACGGTGTTAGGGAAGAGCTCCTCGAGCTCGTCAGGCTACCCAACATCGGCAGGAAGAGGGCGAGGGCGCTCTATAACGCGGGCTTCAGGACGCAGGAGGACATAATCAGGGCCAAGGTGAGCGAGCTCCTCGCGGTCGAGGGGATAGGTATGAAGGTCATCGAAGGGCTGTTCAGGCACTTCGGCGTTGAGCTTCCAGGGGCATCAAAGAAAGGAACAGACGAGAGAAACCCCAAAAAGCGCAGGGGAACGCTCGACGACTTCCTTAGATAATTACATCGTCCCCAACCTTCACTGGGAGGAAAAAGCAGTGACATCAAAGACGATACCATAATCTATTCCAGAACTGACCTCCTTCCCGCCCTGAAGAGCGAGGCTTGAAAAAGAGAAAAGTCACTGAACGTGGATTAAATTTTTAAACTCCCATCTTTTACGTTGGCGTGGGCACTATGATAATCATCGTAACTGGAATGCCGGGTTCTGGAAAGAGCAAAATCGTCTGGGAGTTCGCCAGGAGAGGAATCCCTCACGTTTCTATGGGAGACGTCGTAAGGGAAGAGGCGGAGCGCAGGGGAATCCCCAAGACCAAGGAGGGCATGGCGAAGGTTAGCATCCGCCTGAGGCAGGAGCTCGGACAGAATGCAGTAGCAAAACTCACTGTTCCGAAGGTAAGGGAGCTCCTTGAGAAGCACCGGGTGGTAATCATCGACGGCGTCCGCTCGCTCGACGAGATAGGAACCTTTAGGAGCGCCTTTCCCGATGAGGAGATCGTTATCGTTGCCGTCCACACCCCGCCGAAGCAGCGCTTCGAGAGGCTCAGAGAGAGGGGAAGGAGCGACGACCCGCAGAGCTGGGAGGACTTCGAGGAGCGCGATTGGAAGGAGCTCAAGTTCGGCATAGGCAACGTCATAGCGATGGCCGACTACATGATAGTCAACGACGGACCGAAGGAAGAATATGAGAAAAAGGTCAAGGAGCTCGTGGAGAGGATTTTAGCCGAGCATTGAGTCAAGGAACAGCATCACGTAGAAGCCCACAAAGAAACCAAGGGTTACGAGTATGTCGTTCTCTTCTCTTTTGTATATCTCGGGAATCATCTCCTTGACAGTAACGTAGAGCATCGCCCCTCCCGCGAGTCCGAGACCGTAGGGTAGAGACCACTCGAAGGCCGTGAAGAAGACCGCCCCAATGATGACCATCGCCATCTCGGCCAGTCCGCTGAGGATGCCTATGAGGATTGGCTGGAGGCGCTTCTTCTGGATGACCGCGAGGGGAAGGGAAACCACAGTCCCCTCCGGGAAGTCCTGGATGCCTATCGCTATGGCCGTCACGAGGCCAACCTCAAGGTTGTAGATGAGAGAAGTGCCGATAGCCAAGCCCTCGGGAAGGTTGTGGATTACGAGTGCGAAGACGAGGAGCCAGGCCTTTCTGAGCTTGTTCTCCAAATCGCTGGGCCCCTCATAGCCCTTAACCATGTGCTCGTGGGGAATGATGCGGTCTATCAGGAAGACCAGCAGCACACCGAGGGCTATACCAATCCCGGCAGGGGCAAAGCTACCCGTGCTATCTATCGCCGGGAGGATTAAGCTCGTAAAGCTAGCCACTATCATGACGCCGGCGGCGAAGCTGAGGCTGAAGTCCACGCCCCTCTCGGGTATGTTCTTGGCGAAGATGGCAACCATTGCGCCGAGAGAAGTCATCACGGCCACGAACAGGCCCGCGTAGAAAGATACCCAGAGAATGCTACCCCCAGAGATTCCAAGCAGCCACTCGGCCAGGTTCGTGATGGAGTTCTCTAACACAGTTAGGTCACCCTAATTAATTCGTGGGTTGGTTTTATAAGCTTTGGGTAGAGCCAATAGCGGTGGGAACATGTTTGAGGAAGTCGAAGTTGAGGCTTACGTTTATCCAACTGAGGATATCGAGAAGGTCAAAAAGGCCATGCTGAACCTCGTTCCAGAACTGGAGTTCGAGGCCTTCGATAGGGGCGACTACATCATTCTGACGGGCAGAACCAAGAGCAAGAAAGCCCTCCAGAGGCTTTACGAGCTCTTCCGCGGGCAGGCCATACTCGACACGGCGCGCTCTTTCCTTGAGGAGGGCTACTTTGGTGAGGAGATCATAATAAAGGTCAACAAGCAGGCGGCATACGCCGGGAAGGTGAACTTCAACGAGGAATCTCCCCTCGGCCCGATAACGATAATCATCCGCACGAAGGATCCCCACAGGCTGATGAAGTGGCTCGCCCCGAGGACGAAGGACGGAGTACCGATAGAATAAAAAAGAAATAGTTCACTCTCTTTTCTTCCTCCCCCAGCTTATCTTCGCCGTCAGAACCTTCTCGGTTGAGAATATCCAGGCAGTAACGTAGAGCGTCAGCCCGGCCATAAGGGCGAGGTAGGCCACGCTGGGTAGCACGGGGGCGTAATCCCCAAGGAGTATGTGGCGGTAGTCCACTATGGGGTGCGTGAAGGGAATCGCCAGCAGGAGGTATTTGACGGCCACGGGCAGATCGTTGATGCCCGTGTACATCAGGAGGAAGGCCGGGAAGGCCAGTGGCATTATGACGGCGCTTACAACGGTGGTGGCGCTCTGGACGTCTTCGGCAAAGATAGCCAGTATCATCGCCAGGCTGAGGGCAAATATTATGGTCAGGAAGACCACAAGGGAGAATAGGAGCATGCCCGTCGGAGTAACCTGGAGTCCGATGTCTTCAAGGGTTATGCCAACAGCGCCCAGTCCAAAGGAGCCGAGGTAGCTGCGCATTCCAATCATATAGGCTAAAGCCGCGACTAGGCCCATCACGGCGGTACCGAATATCTTCGCGCCGACTATCTTCGTCCTCGCCACCGGAAGCGTCAGGAGGGTCTCAAGGGTCTTGTTCTCCTTTTCAGCCGCCATCGCCCCTGCGGCCATCTGGGAGGTTATCATGACCATGAGGAAGACTATCATCGGTATCGAGAACGCCTGAGAGGCTATGACGTTGGAAACCAGACTTGGAGAGACGTCAACGACCTTGCCGTTGATTACCGACCTGCTCTCCGTCTCTATCGGCTGGAGGATGGCATCGGGATTCTGGGCACCGAGCTGTTCTACCTTTATCTTGGCTATCTCGTCTCCGAGAAGCCCTATAACCGCGTTTATCCTGCCCTCGCTGACGCTTTCCTTTATTCCTGCACCTATGGACGTAAATATCCCGTAAACCTGCACAGTAGCCTTCTCGTTGCCTTCCAGTTTAGCCGAGAAGTCCGGAGGAATTACAACCAAAACGTTCTGCTTCTCCACAACAGCCTTCCTGAGAGCCTCGTCGAGCGAGGTGGCGTTAATAACGGTAACGGTCACGTTTGGGGTAACCTCAAGGGCCTTTATGAGGACCTCCCCGTACTTCCCCTCATCGAAGTTCACTATGGCGACCTTAGTCTCGCCCTGGGCCTGCTCTATGCCGACGTTTATCACCTTACCCATGATGGGAAACAGGATGAGGGGAATCACCACGAGGCCAAAGAGAAGCTTCCTGTCCCTGAAGAGGTTCTTAAGCTCCTTCTTTGCCATCACCCAGAAGTCACTCATGAGCCCTCACCCCCGACGGGCTCGTTGATTTCAGCACCGACAGCCCTCATGAAGACCTCCTCAAGGTTTTTAGCGCCGTACTTATCCTTCAGCTCTGCTGGAGTGCCCATTTCAACTATCCTGCCCTGGTTGATGAGCGCCACTCGGTCGCAGAGGTACTCGACCTCCAGCATGTTGTGGCTCGATATGAGGAAGGTAACGCCCTCGTTCCTCGCGAAATCCCTTATGGTCTTCCGTATGGTGTAAGCATTGACTATGTCCAGCCCGCTCGCGGGCTCGTCTAGGATGGCCAGCTTCGGCTTCACCATCAGGGCCCTCGCGAGGAGGAGCTTCCTCGTCATGCCCTTGGAGTAAGTGGAGACCTTATCGTGGAGCCTCTCGCCGAGGTCTGAAATCTTGACACCGAGCTCAAGCATTTCCTCCACCTTTCTTCCACCCTTCGCGTATAGCCTCGCCATGAATTCGAGGTACTCGATGCCAGTGAGGTTTTTGTAAGCCCCTGCCTCCTCCGGCAGGTAGCTTATCAGCTCCCTCACCTTCGGGGCATCTTTGACAACATCGTAACCAGCTATGATCGCCTTCCCAGCGGTTGGCTTCAATAAGGTGGCGAGTATTTTCAGCGTAGTGCTCTTACCTGCGCCGTTTGGCCCTATCAGACCAAATATCTCACCCTCTTTAACCTCAAAGCTTATCCCCTTTAGGGCTTTAACCTTCCCATAGTCTTTTTCGAGGTTTTCAACTTTTATGACCGCCATTTAGCAACCCTCCTGTCGTATTCAAGGAGTATCACTCCAAACGTTGCAAACAGTGCTCCAACGATGATCATGGGGTTGAAATGCATGTAACTCCCTGAAAATGCAAAAAGAAGTCCAATGAAGACCGACCACCACGCTCTTTCCCTATATTTGCCCCGGAACATCCCACCACCCCTAATCACCTTCATACACAAATATATCCTCAATCTTAACGCCAAAAAAGCGCGCTATCCTGAAGGCTAGCTTAAGGGAGGGGTCGTATTTCCCCCTTTCAATAGCTATTATCGTCTGCCTCGTGACGCCTAAGGCTTTAGCGAGTTCCTCCTGGGTTAAGCCTCCGGCTTCCCTAAGCTCGCGGAGGCGGTTTTTCACTCACATCACCCGCTCGTAGTAGTACCCGAATCCCAGGCGAAGGATTGAAGTAACACGTTCATAACCGGTGTAAAGCTTCCTTTACATCCTTATAATCCTTGTTCCCTCAAAGTTTTTAAAGAGAGAACGAGAAGGTATCTCCGCGCGGGGGTTGCCGAGCCTGGCCAAAGGCGCGGGATTTAGGGTCCCGTCCCGCAGGGGTTCCGGGGTTCAAATCCCCGCCCCCGCACCATAAGAAACTTTTCTGAGGAAAAGTTTCATCAAAGTTCGTGATTCCTGTTTGCAGGTTTCTCGTGAAGGGATTTCGTTTCAATGGGCGCTTTTCGAAGGAATGCAGTCGTATTGATATACTTTTGAGTGGGTTTTTACTCCACCCGCACTCCTCCGGAGCGCTAAAGAAAGCAAACCCTCGACAAGTTAAACTTCAGAATTGCATTCCATCAGCAACTTGCCGTTCAAACGTGAAATCTCCAAAATTGGATGTGCACTGAAAAAGAATCACGAGCCTTTCGCCAGCCTTTCCCAAAGGCTGAGCGTTGACTGAAAAATCGCGTGCAATTCTAAATTGGTCTCTTGTGAAATAGGTTTACTCACCAGTTGCCAACTCTTCAGGGTTTCACTCTCCTCAAGGCGTCCGAAGGACGCCAGAATAAGGGCATAAACCTCTCAAAAAGCTTACTTTTGTACAAACCCCTTAAATCCGGGGTATTTGGTAGTGCACGCTTGATTTTCCGTCCTTGAGCAAGAAAGGAACACTTTGGTCAACCTTTGCTAGACAAAACTTGATAGCAAGAAGTTTGAATGTTTGGCTGGTAGAATTGGGTCAAGATGAGTTTGTACGTCCATTATTTATTGCCATTTATGATGGGACTCCGTTTAAATTCAAAGACTTTGACGTTTGTTCCTTTCTTCTGCGCCCGTAGGGCGCTAAATTGAGTTGAACACTCTAAACTTGCCCGTTAAAGAGCGAGTCCACTTGTAAGGTTGGCAGTTCAGAAGAGACGTACGAGCCTTGATCAAACTTCGCCTTCGCGAAGTTTGTAGAACTGGTGGGCCCGCGGGGCTTTGAACCCCGGACCTCCGCCGTGTGAGGGCGGCGTCATAACCAGGCTAGACCACGGGCCCGTCCCGGGAATAGTGGAAGGGAACGGAAATATAAAGCTTTCGCCTAGACTTCGTCGAGTATATCCCTCGGCGCACCGGCGAAGGCCACTAAGTATTCCGCCTCAACAATGTGCAGCCTTCCCGGAACGACCATAACGTGCGGCTGCCTTCCGAAGTCTTCCTTTAGCATGTCCTTAACGTAACCGGCTTTAAGCGTCGGCGTTAGCGAGCCGGCCCTGGCCAAAACGACTACCAGCGTATCAGGCGTGAAAACACCCTCCCCCTTCATCTCCTCAACCTGAAGGAGAATCTCCATCGCCTCGTTAGCCGTCATGTAGCGATTCTGATCGGCCTTTATGTCGAGGAAGAGCATCGTGTGAAGCCCTCGCTCTTTGTTCTCCTTTATCACGTCGTAGTGGCTCGTTGGAAACCAGTTCTTCTCTGGGTAAGCCACGGTTGCGCTCTTGCCGAACTTGTATATCTGGAGGCCGGTCATGGCTATGGCGGAATATATGCTCGGCGCGTGGATTACGTAGCTCTCAATGCCCAGCTCCTTCGCCCTTATGCGGAGGTCGGAGTGGGTGGTTGCCACCATAGGATCGCCAGCGGTTAGAAAGGCGACGTCCTTATCTTTTGCCTCACTCAAAACGATCCTCTCGAAGTGGAGCTCGACTTCCTCCCTGCTGAGTCTCCTGATGGGCTTCCCTATGAGCTCTTCAATTTTATCAAGCGTCGTCCCTGCCAAAAGCGAGGTGTAGAACTCGGCAAAGACGAGGTCGCATTTTCTGGCCATCTCAAGGCCCTTGAGCGTGATGTCTTTTTCGTCGTAGAGTCCCAACCCAATGAAGTATATCGCCATTTTCCCCACCGGCCCAGCGTAGGATAGGAGGTTTTTAAGGTTGACCTTCAAACGTGGGCAACTCTGAAACTGCATTTAATCTCCCAATTACTGTTAAACCGGGATTCAACTTAAAATGACTGGTTTAACGCGGGTTCACCTTGTTTTAGATGCCAGTAGGGCGTCAGGGTAGAGAGAACTCGCATAAATACTGCCATTCGGTGAATGAACCCCTCAACAAGCAAGCCAAGTAAGGAGAATGCACTGTAAAGCTGCAATCTTGGGAAGTTGATTACTTTTAATCAAACTTTCCTTGAGAAAAGTTTACTTGTTAGGCAATTGCCGAAAGGTTTATAATGATTGACGAATATCTTTCACTATGCTTGAAAAGGAGAAAGAAGCTCTCGCCAAGAGGATAGCAGGGGAAATAACCCTCTCCTCCGACCCCGGAAAGACCATGCGCAAATGGAGGGAGATATTCGGTATAAGTCAGACGGAGCTCGCCGAATATCTCGGCGTCTCTTCTTCCGTCATAAGCGACTATGAAGGCGGGAGGAGGAAGAGTCCTGGTGCCTCAACCATAAGGAAGTTCGTAGAGGCCCTCCTGGAAATAGACGAGCGCAGAGGCGGCAACGTCATAAAAGCCTTCAGCAAGACTCTCGGGAACGAGCTTCCAACCAACGCTATTCTGGACATAAGGGAATTCGCACTGCCCGTCACGATAAAGGACCTTGTGAGTGCCGTCAAAGGCGAGGTAGTGGCGAACATGCACCTCCTCGACAGGAGGATATACGGCTACACAGTCGTTGACAGCATCAAAGCGATCCTCGAGATGAGCGCCGAGGAGTTCCTAAAGCTCTACGGATGGACGACGGAGAGGGCGCTCATATTCACCCGCGTCACCACAGGGAGGAGCCCAATGATAGCGGTGAGGGTTCAGGGATTAAAGCCGGCGGTTGTGGTGCTTCACGGCGTCAAGAAGCTCGATGAGCTGGCGGTAAAGCTTGCCGAGCGCGAGCGCGTTCCCCTCATAGTATCCCACGCGGAAACCGAGGCAGAGCTCATAACAAGCCTTAGAAAACTTGTGGAAAAGACAGAAAGGGAGCTTTAATCGAGTTTTTTCTTTCTCCAAATCCCACCTTCCGCGAGCTTAGTTAGTCTGTCCCTTATGTGGAGAAGAACATCGTTCAGAACTTTTCCGTTGTCGTACTCCTCTATGATCCTGAGAAGCTCCTCCCTGCTGTAGTCCTTCATTTCACGGGCGAGCTCCGTCATCCTCGGATAAGCCCTGACGATGTTGTCAACTATCGTTATGTCTGCCATCCTTGCCGAGCGGGAGAGTGGATTCAGGTCGATAGTTATCACAAACTTGCCCATCTTCACAAGAGCTTCTGTTCTGTCACCGTCCTCCAAGGGAACAACTACCACGTCGGCCTTCCAGATACCATTCTCATCGACTTTGCCACGTTCGTGCTCCAGGCCGGGAATCCTCTTCGTCGGGTTTATACCAAGGAGCTCTATCTCAGGGTCGTATTTGCGAAGTTCTTCTGCTATCGCTTTAACGCGCTCCTCCGTGCGGTAGAAGAGGTTTATCTCGAGCTTCGCGTTTAAAGCCTTAGCGAGCTCTATGGTTTCCTTCGGCACCAGAGCGGCAACGTTACCGTTCACGGAGATAACAGGGTGCTCAGCCAAGATGAGCTTTGCAACCGCAGCCCTCATGGCCCTCTCAGCTGGTTCGATTGTCCTCTCACCGATGAGGTAGTCAAAGGCCTCTCCCCTGCCGTGGGCTATCAGACCGGCTTTGGCCGTCATGCCCTTCTCCATGCCCTCTATTATCTTCTCCCGGTAGTATAGGCTCCAGTAACGTGGGTGGCTCTTCGGTATCTTGACCATAACCTTCCACCATTCTTCAATCGCTATCGGTCGTAAAAAGCCTTTCTCCTTGAGCCTATGAAGATAATAAGCGAAGAAACCGACCTCAAGATGAACCGGATGAGGTGCTCGTGATGACGAGAACTCAATGGCAAGCACTTCAGGAGTTTTACATTTTCTCTTTGAAAGCCTCACCCTTCAGGACGGGAAGCGTCATCTGAGGAAATGCGATAAGAGATAAGCGAGGGCGATGGAAGGGCGTCTCAAGGCCACCACGAGTACATCCAGGCCAAAAGGTGAGCGCCTGATTTTTACCACTGCCTCTTTCTGTCGCCGAAGAAGAACTTCATGAAACCCGAGAAGTCCTCGCCCCTAAAGGCCGCGTAGAGGCTCTGGGTTTCCTCCGGTGAGAGCCATTCAATCCTTTCTGGAATGCCTTCCTCAAGGAGGTATAGAATCTCGTCGCCCTTTCTGGCCACATCGAGGGTGTATATCTTCTTTCCCTGCTCCTGGGCGATTTTTATCTCCCTAGTAACGAGGGAGGTGAACTTGCCCACTATGGCTATAGCCACAAATATCTCCGCGTCCTTTATCATGTGATCTGTGCTCCTGAGTCCATAGTCTGAAGGAACTATGAAGTTGTTCGAGCCGAACTTTTCCTCGAGTAGCTCAAGGATGACCTTCTCTGTGTGAGTGTGGTAGAGTATCGTGGGCTCGCTGAGATAGACGAGCGGCCCGTACTTTTCTCTCTTTTTCCTCCTGAAAAATCCAAGCATGAGACCACCTCAGGTGGGGATAATGTCCTCATCGTCTCCTCGGGAGGGATGACACTCATCATCGGTTTGCGGACGGAAACGGCGTTTAAGGGCCTTTATTCCGGGAACAGAGTCAATTCCACGGACTTCTTTTCATCGCCCTACAGCACCATTCATCGTCCACTTGCTTTGACCTCTCTTTTTGAGGCCCCTAAGAGGATAACTAACCTTGGTATTCAAAGCCTTTTTGGTCGTTCATCGCTTTTTAGTTATTGTCTTGATCTATTAATCAAGTGAAAAACCATCACCCTCTGGAACATCGGGATGAACGGAAGCCTTACGATCAGACCTTTTAGTATTTCTCCCTCTCGGTAGACCATAATAGATTCCCTTCCATCTCTAATAAAGATCCCCTCCACGCTGTAAGACATCTCGCTTGTGAATAGTGCTTTCGTGAGTAATTCAAAATCCCCCTGTTCCTCATCTAGAGCCTTTTCTATGGATATAAGAAACACCTCCCCAAACTGACTTAAAGCGTTGATGTAGCGTTTGTTTCTCTTAGGTTTGGGGAGGACTATTTTTGTATCCAGTCCTTTACGCTTTGCAATTTCGAACGCTTTCTTGAACTTAAACCCCAGTTTCCAGTCAACAAGTGCTGAGATGAACTCCTCCTCCGCCCTCTCTGCTAAATCCTCAACGTTACGTTTTATGTTCCACTCGCCCTGTAAATACCAGATTGGAAACCATTCTTGTCTCTGTTCCTTTTGATAACTCTTCAGCTTGATTATGACATCCTCTGCCGATTTAATGTACATATCCCTAAGAGAGGCAACCACCTTTTCAGGATCAACAGCTTTAAAGTAAGTGGGGCTCCCCTCGCTTATATCCACAAAACCCTTCTTATGAAGCTCTTTTAAGACATCGTAAACCTTTGGCCTCGGAACTTCACTTTCCTTAGCTATCTCGCTCGCTTTCGAAGGCCCAAGGATTACTAAAGCGGCATAGACTCTCGCCTCGTACTCCTTAAGACCAAGAAGCTTAAGCTTCTCAATAATCTCCTGCTCAATCACCGTAATCACACACCCCCAATTCCTGTACCTCCACAGCTAGATATATATCTTTGCTTGGGCCACTGGCGTTTGCATAAGCAAAAATAAAAAGAAAGTTCATTTTAATCCTTCATAACTTCTTCTGCAAAAAATATCGGGATGAGCACTATCAGAAACATCGCAATCACTATTGAGAAATTCACATAGTATGCTGTGGGCGAGGGTGCAGTACCAGTACGGTATATCGTGAGAATCGCTCCGCCCACGGGAGGAGCTATGGAGGAGCCTATGTTTCTAAAAGTGGTAAAAAGGCCCGTTGTTAATCCCAGTCTCTCCCTGGGAGCAGAGAACGTTAACAGGTTAATTAGGGACACGTTCAGGAGAGCCATTCCCATAGAGCCCACACTCATAAATCCCAGCACATACGTAACTCCATCATAGAGGTGGAGAACGGCCAGCGAGTATCCCAACACTGCCGTTAAGATTCCAAAAACGGAGAGGGTCTTCGCCCCAACCCGGAGTATAACGCGACCTGCTATAGGAGCGGTTATCAGATATGTCAAAACAAGAGGTGTCATATAAAGGCCGGCCTTAAACACGGGGAGCCCGTATCCATGGGGTTCGGGCATCTGCAGCAAATACGTCAAGGTTAGCGAGTTTATCTGAAATGCAAATGCCACGACAAAAGTCGCAAAGACAGCGGCCTTAACATTCCTGTTAAAGATCTCACGAGGAATGAAAGGATGCTCAGTTTTGGCCTCATGGAAAAGGAATGCAAAAAGGGAAACGGCGGAGAAGGTTATCAGAAAGATAACCTTTTCAGATGTCCATCCCCACTGAGGACCTTTTGATAAGGCTATCAAAATGGACACCAGGAAGGCCGCGAAAAGAGGTACACCAGCCAAGTCTATCTGCTTGTCGTGCTGGATGAACCTGCTTTCCCTTACGTATAGAGCGATTAATACAACCAGCAGAATCGCAAAAGGAGCAACTGTGTGGAAAGTGGCCCTCCATCCGTAGTTTTGCGCAATCCACGCCCCTACCGGAAACGCAATGATGATGCCCACTCCATTCATGGCGGAGATGAGTCCCTGAGCCATAGGTGCAAGCCGCCGGGGGAACTGCTCCCGGACTAAAGAGTAAGCGAGTGGCAGCATAGCCATGCCCACGCCTTGTACGGCCCTTGAGAGAAGCAACGCTCTAAAGGTGGGGGCGTATCCATTAAGTATCAGGGCGAGGGTGTAAAGAGAAAGGGCCGTTAAGAGGAGCTTCTTTTTTCCGTACATATCACCCAAGGTACCAAAGATCAGCGCACAAATTGTCCCTGTGATCAAATAGGCCGTGAGGATCCATGACACATCGGCCTGCGTTATGTTGAATTCTTGCTGAATATAGGGTAGGCTGGGTATTAACATTGCCTCGGTATAAAGAACAAGGAGGGATGCAAGACTAAGGAGGGGAGTGACTCTCCAGGCGTACTTGGTATCATAGTCCGTCATTTGCTTACCACCTCTCACTCGGTCTCAACGGAAAAGACCAACCCCCTGTTGCCGTCGACCCGGATGTACTGCCCGTCCTTGAGCACTTTCGTTGCTACGCCGGTTCCCATAACTGCAGGAATGCCGTACTCGCGTGCAACAATTGCGGCGTGGGACAATGGTCCGCCAGTATCAACCACCACCGCTACCGCCAGCCGGAAGAGGGGTGTCCAGGCTGGAGTTGTGTAAGGTGCAACTAGCACATCTCCAGGCCGGAGCTTGTGGAATTCTGAACTGTCTCTGATTATACGAGCAGGACCCTCTGCCACTCCTGGACTGCCAGGTATGCCGACCAGCAGAGCCCTCTGTGCATCCTCAGAGGTATCTTGGACGTACAACAGCCGCGGGTCTATGAAGGGCTTGTCCTTTAGGCTCGCCCATTTTTCCTTCCTCCGAGACACGAGAGCACGGAGTTTCTCTGCAGTATCTTCTGAGAGTGGCCACTTCTTTATCTGCTCTATTTCACTTAGCTTTAGGTAGAAGATGTCCTGAGGAACCTCCAGTACTCCGGCATCTACTAGGCGTTTGCCCATTGTCAATAGAGCGCGTCTTAGTATCGGTATTGGCATCATAGCGTAAAAGCGCCCGTCCTCGCGGAGCCTGTGGAGCTGACGCGCTTCTTCAAGAACGCTCAGGAACATGGAGCGGAAAGGCCTTAAACGCAGCAGTGGATGGGCCAGGACCTGATCGAGGGCCTCTCTAAATCTCGCACAGGAGTCTCCATGTTTCACCTCCGAGGTGGCGAGACTTGCGACTATTCCAAGCACAACCTCCGGCTCCTCTTTCCACGTTCCATGGGAAATCAACGCCGAGCCCCTGGCTTCACGATGGCCGTATTTTTCGAGGAATGCCTCGAATTCGGATAGGAATTCTTGACCTGCTGGCGTTTTTTCAAGAACAGAAATCAGCTGTTTCGGCTCATATTTACGGAAGAGCTCCATGAGTTCAGGATTTTTCCTTACCATCTCTGCGAGCTTCTCCAGTTCAGCATTTGCCTCGGTAACTTTTGTGTTGATGCACGTGAATAGGAGGGTTGAGAGCAGGTGCCTGCGCCTAAGCGTCCGCAGTGAGAGGGCTATTATCCCAGCAGATATCAATGCTCTGGGAAGGTAACGCTTACGTATTTCACCCGCTAATGACGGTATTGAGAGCGCCTCGTGCACCGTATCAAGAAGCTCCTCCCACGTGCTTCCTTCCGGATCGCGCTTTTTCAGCGAATCAATGCGGGCTTGAATCTCGGAGAGGAGCGGGTCGGATTCCCATTTTGCTGAGTCGTACCGTAAGGCCAGCCATATCAGCCGGAAGGGTGCCAGCAACACCCCCAATGAGGGACGTATGGAGAAGTCAGGACGAACTTTTACAGCTATACCGTCTTCCTCCACGAAGATCTGGTCCAAAGCTGGCACCTTGATGCCGAAATAACGTGCAATCTTCCCTACTGCATTGGAGAAAATAGTCTCAATCCACACCATGTCCAGCGGATAGGGCCTCTCCGGGATTATCTCTGCTAGAGTCCTTATGAGCATCCCATTAAGTTTACCCACTCTTGGCAGGGGCTCGGGGAGTGTGGTAATGGGACGCGCCTGAAGTATGAATATTTTCCCGTTGGCCAATGCCCACTCGATGTCCTGCGGCCTGCCAAAATAGCTCTGGATTTTAACGCCGAGGTCTGCGAGCTTTTTTAAAATATCGTCCGACACAACGGGTTGAGTGACATTCGATGTTTTGATCTCTTCAACTCCCCCCTCGGCCTTGGGCTTAACAACAACTTCTCTCCGACCAAGACGTCTCTCTACAATGCGCCAGCCAAAACGGGTTTTGCGAAGGACGTAGTGATCAGGTGTCACCAAACCAGATACAACGGCCTCGCCGAGTCCAACGTTCACGTCTATGACCACTTCGTCCCGTGCCCCGGTGATGGGGTTGGCCGTGAACATAACGCCCGAAGCCTCAGCCGGCACCATTCGTTGAACTATAACGGCCATTTTTGCCAGTCTGTGGTCTATTCCCATCTTCTCACGGTAGGCTATTGCACGGTCGTCCCATAGAGAAACCCAGCACCGGCGTACGGCCTCTACAACGGCATCGGCACCGACTACGTTAAGAAAAGTCTCATGCTGTCCAGCAAACGCAGCATTAGGCATGTCTTCAGCCGTTGCAGTCGAGCGCACGGCAACAGGGCCAGACCCCATAGTTTGGTAAGCAGTACGAATAGCTTGCGCCACCTCTTCTGGTATTGGGGCGCTTAGGAATGCCTTTCTAATGGCCTCACCATCAACGGGTCTCTCTTTCAGGGCGCGCTCAATGACTTCGTCCAGATGGTTCCTTGAGACAAAGAGATCATAGGCAAGAGTCGTTACAACGAAACCAGGTGGAACTGGAAAACCTGAAGCCAACAGCTCGCCAAGGACGGCAGCCTTGCCGCCTACAAGAGGTATATCTTTTCTGCTAATTTCTTGTAGATTCAAGACATAACGCTTGTTCATACAGCAACCCCCGCGAGAACGTGAAAAAAGTCCGAGATATAAAATTTGTGTAACTATAGTAGTTACAGTTTTTGATTCTTAACTAAAACCGTAGAAGGAGTTTAGTTTTCTCACAGACGAACGAATAGCTTTTGTGTTACCGTAAGTCCCCTCGTCGTCCTAAAAATCAAAATGTCTCAAAGTGTGAGCACGAGAAACAACCTTTAAAGGAAAACCTCGAACTAATACCATGCGCGTCCTCCCACTCGCGTCGGAGAGCCTCGGCGTTAGAAGTCTGGCGACGTTCGTGGAAGCCGGAGGAATTAAAATTCTCATCGACCCAGGTGTCGCCCTCGGGCCGAAGCGCTACGGCCTTCCACCGGCGAAGGCTGAAATGGAGGCGCTCCAGAAGATGAGACGGAAGCTTCAGGGCTACGCGCGGAGGAGTGACGTCGTCGTTATCTCCCACTACCACTATGACCACTACACACCGTTCTTCGAGGGACTCTACGAGAGCTCAAGCGAGAGCTACGCGAGGGAGATATACGAGAGAAAGCTCCTTTTCATAAAGCACCCACGGGAAAACATAAACTTCAGCCAGAAAAAGAGGGCCTGGGTCTTCCTCAAAAACGCCGAACCGATAGCGAAGAAGATTGAGTTCGCCGATGGCAAATCCTTCGACCTCGGCGGCGTTGAGTTGGAGTTCTCTCCAGCCGTTCCCCACGGAAGCGAAGGTTCCAGGCTCGGCTTCGTTGTGATGACGCTCATCGACGACGGCTCTGAGAGAGTAATCCACGCGAGCGATATTCAGCTCCTCAACAGGAAATCTGTGGAGTGGATAATCGAGAAGGTTCCAGATTTGCTCATAACTGGGGGACCACCGACATACCTCGGTAAGCGCGCTGAGGGAAGCTGGGAGGCGGGCATTAAAAACCTCAACGAGATAATCCGCGAAACAGGAGCAGAGATAATACTCGACCACCACATCATCAGGGATAAGAACTATCCGAGGTTCTTCGACGAGCTCGAGGATAGACCAAAGACATTCGCGGGCTACCTGAAGGTTGAAGACCGACCGCTGGAGGCTTACAGGCGGGAACTTCACAAAATCGAGAAAGGTGAGGAGGTAGAGGTACCGTTCAAACTAAGGTGAGGGGAAGCCGCCGTCCACGGGGATAGCCACTGGTCGAGTGCGTGGAAGAGCAGTGCCTTGGTGAGATCATGCTTCGGGGAAAAGTGGTGGAAGAGGCCTCCTTTCAAAGACCCGCCTTTATTGCTATCCCATCCATCGTAACCTCGTTGTAGGCCTGTCGCTGAAGAGTTCAAAGCCACTTCAATTATTCTCCTTTCATTTTTTCGCCATTCACATCCACTACCCCAATCAAAACTCACGGGTGCTCGATTCCATCAATAATCTCCCCTTTTTGAAACGCCCTGAGAACGCGCTTTATCCAGTCCTGTACAAGGGGCCTCAGGTCGATGTTCTCCCTGAGGATCCAGCCGTCAAAGACCCTCTTCGCTATTATTTCCCCTTTAATAGGCTCGGTCATCAGGCGCATGTATCTGGCCTCAGTGTATTTCTTGCCGAGTTTCCCGAACTTGTCGGCTATGCACAGAATGAAGACGGCCACTCCCTTACCATCAAAGCCGTTTCTGGAGCGGATGAATTCTATAACACTCGGCAGGGGTCTCTCGTAGTAGATGGGAGCGCCTATGACCACCAGATCGCAGTCGTCAACGTTGGGGCTTTCGGTGACCCTGGCTACTTTTACCTCCGCTACGTCTCTTATCGCCTCCGCCATCCAGTGAGCGACCTTCTCCGTTGAGCCTCGCTTGGTGTCGTATATTATGCAGACCCTCACGATTTCACCTACCGACTGGTCGGTTTTGGTACTACTTAAACCTTTCAAACGAGGAAAGCCTTAAATCGAGGGAGGAGAAAGTTGTTTCAGGTGAGGGAGATGAGGGATTTCTATATCGCCCACGAGGAGGATATAAAAGCCGGAAAGACCACTGACGTTTACTTCATCAGGACAAAGAAGATCCTTGAGGAAAAGGGCATCCACAAGAAGGTTTTCGCCGACGTAACCACGACTGGACTTCCGAAGGGCTGGAAGTGGGGAGTTCTGGCCGGAATCGAAGAAGTTGCCAAGCTCCTCGAAGGTCTGCCGGTGAACGTCTACGCCATGCCAGAGGGGACGATATTCCACCCCTATGAGCCGGTTCTTCAGATTGAGGGATACTATGAGGAGTTCGGCATCTACGAGACTGCTCTAATCGGCATGCTCAGCCAGGCGAGCGGTATAGCCACCGCAGCATTGAGGGTTAAGATCGCCGCCAACTTCAAGCCAGTCTATTCCTTCGGCATAAGGCACCTGCATCCAGCCATAGCACCGATGATTGACCGCTCGGCATTCATAGGCGGCTGCGACGGGGTTTCTGGTGTTCTAGGGGCGGAGATGATAGGTGAAAAGCCCGTTGGAACGATGCCCCACGCACTGATTCTCACCGTAGGCGACCAGGTGAAGGCGTGGAAGTACTTCGACGAAGTTATCGAACCAGAGGTGCCGAGGACGGCTTTAGTGGACACCTTCTGCGACGAGAAGTTCGAGGCTCTGATGGCGGCTGAAGCTTTGGGAGAACGCCTGACCGCGGTGAGGCTCGACACACCCGGCTCGAGAAGGGGCAACTTCAGGAGGATAATCGAGGAGGTTCGCTGGGAGCTCGATTTGAGGGGCTATGACCACGTTAAAATCTTCGTCAGTGGTGGGCTGAACGAGGAGAGCATAAAGGAAATAGTGGACATAGCAGATGCTTTCGGCGTTGGCTCGTCCATAGCCAGTGCGAAGCCCATAGACTTCTCTCTTGACATAGTCGAGATTGAAGGAAAGCCCTTCACCAAGCGCGGCAAGCTGAGCGGGAGGAAGCAGATTTACCGCTGTGAGAACGGCCACTATCACCGCGTCCCAGCAGACAAAAAGCTCGAACGCTGTCCTGTTTGTGGTGCCAAAGTCGAGCCTCTCCTAAAGCCGCTCATCAAAAACGGAGAAATTGTCGCCGAGCTCCCGAAGGCGAGGGAGATAAGGGAGTATGTCTTGGAGCAAGCAGAGAGGTTTAAGCTGGACCTCGAATGAAGGGTGGTTCGATGGGCATTCCAAATAAGGAGATAATCGATTCCGATTTTATCTTCCTTGCCATATTCTTTCTCGCCATATTTCTGACCATTAAAACCCTCGAAATGAAGGCGGAGAAAGCGCTTAAGGAGCTTGAAAAGGGCAAATCGAATGAAGAATGAGAGGAAAAAAGAAGAGACTTCAGGCCTCCTCAATTATGATGGCACTGACCGGACAGGCCTCAGCGGCCTCCTGGGCGCAGTTGTAGAGCCCCTCGTCCTCGATAACCTCGACAATAGCCACGGCCTTGCCCTCGTCGTTCATCTCGAAGACGTCCGGGCAGAGGCTGGCACAGATAGCATCTCCGATACAAACGTCCTGGTCAACCTTAACCTTCCACGCCATGGAACATCACCGGGGTTAGATGCACCTCTGGGAATATAAACTTTTTGTTGGAATTCCCCGGCGTGTGGATTATGGAACGGGCCGCCGGCGCCCGGGCTGGATGGGAAAAGAAGAAGGAGGCATTCAGGCCTCCTCTATGGTTATGGCACCAACAGGGCAGGCCTCGGCAGCCTCGGGGGCACATTCGACTTCGGTGACCTCGGCGATGGCCTGGGCCTTGCCCTCGTCGTTCATCTCGAAGACATCCGGGCAGAGGCTGGCACAAACTCCGCATCCAGTGCAAAGGTCCTGATCAACTGTAACCTTCCACGCCATTGTACATCACCAGGTTTGGGTGAATTTCTTCTAATATAAACTTTTCGACAGATGAACTTTTTGGCATATATAAATGGGCGTGTAAAAGGGTACTGGGAGAAGCTTTGATGTACAGAAGACGCTAGCCCGTGGGTATTCCAAGTTTCATAGAAGGGACAAAGTTTGAAAAGAGGACATCAGAATATGCCCAGCCTCTTCTTGTACTCATCACTTATCCTGTCCGGCGTCCACGGCGGGTCAAAGGTGAGCTCGATCTCGGCGTCCTTAACCCCTGGAATCTCGAGTATCTTGTCCTCAACGGCCCTGAGAATCCACATCGTCAGCGGGCAGCCGGGGGTGGTCATCGTCATCTTGACGTAGACGGTCTTGTCGGGCCTGATGTCCAGCTCATATATAAGACCCAGATTAACGACATCAACGCCGATTTCCGGGTCGATGACTTCCTTGAGCTTTTCGAGTACGATCTCTTTGGTGACTTCGGCGTCCTCATCAACGGTCTTCTCGCGCTCTCGGTTTATCGTTATCGTACCTATACCCTCTATTTTCTGAAGCTCGGCGTTGAGCCTTATGAGAACGTCATCTATGTTAGGAGTGTCCTTGGCGAGTGTAATCGTTATGGAATTATCTTCCCCTATTTCAAGTCCCTTAACGTACTTCTCATCAACCACCGCTTTAACCTTCTCCATTACCTCTTCCTTGGTTACCATAATTCACCACCTAAGCGAAGTTCAGGATGACAAATTTAAACCTTTTGGGTCAGAAATGAGTAGTCAGCGGGATAGGATGTCAGATATCAATGTCTCCGCTATTCCAGGGGTTATAGCCCTCGCCCTGAGCTCACGGAGAACCCTCTGGATGGCGAATCGCTTTACGCTGGGCGCTTTCCTAAAGGTCTCCCACAGAAGGGGACAGCCGAACTTGAGGTCGTACTTTCCACCTATGAGCTCGATTATCTCGGCCTTGTCGAGGGCAAGAAAAGCCGGGAGGTTCAGCGTTACCATGTCTCCGTTCTTGTAGATGGAAATAAGGCCAGAGCTCAGCAAGTCGCCGCTGGCTACGATTTTGGCACCTATCTCTCTCGCGTAGTCCTCAACGGCCTTTATGACCATCGAATGGCACCGGCCGCAGATTGGGGCACCCTTGTTCATCTGCTCAGCCATCGCCTCAAGATAACCAGGAATTTCAACAAAAACCGCGCCGTAGCTTTTAGCCTTATCTACAACCTTCTCGTTCATCTGGGGAAGCTTTGCCGTAACGGGGACAACCTCGAAGCCAGCCCAGCGGAGGATTTTGAGAGTCGAGGTGCTGTCAGAGCCGGCAGAAAAAGCCAGGGCTATTTTTTCACCAACGGGTGAGCGGTCGAAGTCTTTTCCAGTCAGACGATATTCAAGGAGGGCCTTAAGACGGGAGTAGGATCTCTCGCCAATGTAAGGCCTAACCTGCTCAAGGGCCTCGCGGTTGTACTCAAGGCGGTATCGCTTGACGGAGTCGTCTCCAACAACTCTCAGCATCAAAGACCCGAAAGTTGCAGAACTTATTAACCTTACTCCCTTGAAAGCCTCGCTGTTCATGGTGGGGATGCAATAAACAAAGAACCGACCCATCGAGAAGGTAGGCAATACTCTTTTAAAACCTAAAAATCATACCATACTTTAAGATGAAGAGAACTGTAACAGTAAAACTCCAACCGAGCAAAGAACAAGAAAAACTCCTCACAGAGTTAGCTGATACTGGAGCAAAAGTCTGGAATGAAGTAAACTACCTTAGGAGAAGACAATTCTTTGAAGGCAAAGGAGTGGATTATGGAGCAACAGAAAGGACCATTTACGAGAAATACAAGGCTGAAATAGGTTCGGCAACAGTCCAACAAATCTGCCGAAAGAACGCCGAGAGCTGGCGGAGTTTCTTCGCCCTCTTGAGGAAACACAGGAAGAGAGAACTCCCCTACTGGCTTGGAAAACCATCACCGCCCGGTTACCAGAAGGAGGACGGCAAGAGAAAACCCATAATCATCTTCAGAAACGACCAATACAAAATTGAGGGAAACAAACTGATTCTCAAAGGCATTGGTAAATACGGGAGGCTGGAAATCCAGTTCAAGGGGAGGATACACCTGGAGGGCAAGCAGGGGCGTTTGGAGATAGTTTACGACGAGGCCAAAGGCAAGTGGTATGCTCATATCAGCATTTCAGAAGTCAGGGAGAGACTGGAAGGCAAGGAGTGGGTTAGCATTCCGAAAACACCAAAAGGGAACCTAACGGCTGGAATTGACTTGGGAGTGAACAATCTTTTGGCCGTTTATGTTGGAAACGGCCAAAGTTTTCTCGTGAATGGAAGACCACTAAAGAGCATTGCCTTTTATTGGCAGAAGAGGATTACCAATTACCAGTCAAAGCTCAATAAAAACGGCAAGAAGACGAGTAAGAAACTGAAAAGAATGCATCAAAAGTGGAAACTTCAGGCTAAGGACTACGTGAATTCGGCGGTTAGACAAACGGTTAGGAAACTCTACGAACTCGGAGTTTCGAGAATCGTCGTTGGTTACCCGAAGGGCATCAGTAGGAACTCCGACAAGGGTAAACGCCAGAACTTTCTTCTCTCAAGAGTCTGGCTGTTCAACTACACCATTCAGCGTCTCAAAGAAGTTGCCGAAGAGTATGGTATTGTTGTTGAGGTTGTTGATGAGGCCTACTCTTCCATCACTTGCCCCTTCTGTGGACAGCCCCATTATGGGGCTCGCTTTGTTAGAGGATTGTATTTATGTCCACGGAAGGGGCTGGTTTTGAATGCCGACCTTGTTGGAGCGTTTAACATTTTGAAGAAGGTTGTTAGAACGATAACCCCGACTCTGGAGGGTCTTATGGCCTTCCAGAGGAGGGGTAATGGGCCTAAGACCGGGCCTGAGGGGTTGAATGACCCGAAACTGGTGACGGGAGTAGGGAAGACCCCTCAAACCTCTCCAGCCCTTGGTTAGGGGGTTCCTCGTTGGAACCCCCACCCTTCAGGGCAGAGAGGAAGTCAGTCCGGTGGAAAACCTTTAAAAGCGCCTTACCTTAACCCCGTCCACGAACAAAAATCCTTCTGGAGGTGCTTGAAATGAGGGAAATAGTGGAGAGGGTTAAGGAGAAGACGAGCATTCCCGTTTACGAGAGGACCGTCGAGAACGTTCTGAGCGCGGTTCTCGCGAGCAGCGACGTCTGGCGCATAGTTGACCTCAGTGAGGAGCCGCTCCCGCTGGTCGTCGCGGTGATAACGGCCCTCCACGAGCTCGGCTACATCGCTTTCGAGGAGAACGGCGTGAGGCTCACCGCCAAGGGCAAGGAGCTGGTGGAGAAGTATGGAATCGGGTCAAGAAAGGACTACACCTGCTCCCACTGCGAGGGCAAGACCGTCGAGCTCGACGCCTTCAGCGATTTACTTGAGCAGTTCAAGGAGATCGTCAAGGACAGGCCCCAGCCGCTCCACGACTTCGACCAGGCCTACGTTACGCCAGAGACCACCGTGGCGAGGATTGCCCTGATGCACACGAGGGGCGACCTTGAGAACAAGGAGGTCTTCGTCCTCGGTGACGACGACCTGACGAGCGTTGCACTCATGCTCTCGGGCCTGCCCAAGAGGATAGCCGTTCTCGACATAGACGAGCGCCTGGTTAAGTTCATCGAAAAGGTCGCCGACGAGATAGGCTTCAGCAACATTGAGATATTCACCTTCGACCTCAGGGAGCCGCTTCCAGACTACGCCCTCCACAAGTTCGACACCTTCATCACCGACCCGCCCGAGACTGTTGACGCCATAAGGGCCTTCGTCGGAAGGGGAATTGCCACCCTCAAGGGCCCAGGCTGCGCCGGCTACTTCGGCATAACGAGGCGCGAGAGCTCTCTCGACAAGTGGCGCGATATACAGAGGGTTCTCCTCAACGAGTTCAACGTCGTCATAACGGACATCATCAGGAACTTCAACGAGTACGTCAACTGGGGCTACGAAGAGGAGACGCGCGCCTGGAAGCTCCTTCCGGTTAAGGTCAAGCCGTCCTACAACTGGTACAAGAGCTACATGTTCAGGATTCAGACCCTGGAGGGCTCAAAGGGCTACGAGGAAAAAATAGAGAACTGGGACATCTACAACGACGAGGAAGCCTCGACTACCTGAGCTTCTTTTTCCTGATTCTCTCCAGTTCTTTCTTCTCCTTGCCGTGCTTTTGGACGACGTATCCAGTTATAACCAACAGGACAACGCCGAGGACTAGGGCAGCATAAGCCGTTCTGCTCTCCTTTCAAGGGCTCGAGACGTTGAAGCCAGTGACTGCAGAGGCCCATATTACAAGGGGATTCTCGGCGGTGTAGATGACGACGTAGCCGTCCAAGTCGTCGGTGTTCAGTATCTCCGCCGTGTTGCCGATGTAGCTGGTGCTTGCAATCTTAGTAGTGTTGCCACGAGATCTAACAAACTTAACATAGATGTGAAAAGTCCAACACACTGCGCACTCATAAGACATGAACCGCCAGAGGATTCAACAGAATGTTAAAAGGATAAGAAGAGAAAGTTCAGAACTCGTCAAGACCGAGCTCCTTGAGCTTCTCCTCGGGTATCCTTCCATCCTCGGTCCAGCCACGGAGTGCATAGTACCTCGGAAGCATCTCCTTGAGCCTGACGACCCTTCCCTTGTTCGGACCCTGCTTGACGGGCTCCTCGAGGAGCCTCTTGGGCAGGGTGTCCTCCTTGAGCGGGTCGAGGCCGGCCTTGAGGTTGAAGAGTCTCTCTGCGTTCCAGATGCGCTCTCCGATCTTGAGGTATTCTTCGGTAGTGAGGTCCCATCCGAGGGCTGCATTAAGCATGTCGCGGTAGTCGTCCGCACCAAGTCCGAAGGTTGTGAATACACACAGGCCCGCAGCGTCTATCAATGCGGTGAGGTCCTGGAAGGTTATGACCATCTTGACCTTCTCGTCGCTGATGTCGTGCGGATCCATCTTGTACGGATAGCCGAGAATCTCCGGGCTTATCATGTACTGCTTGATGTGGCAGCCACCGCGGTTGTTGGTGGCGTAACCGAGGCCGTGTCCCTCCGCACCCCTCGGGTCGTAAGCCGGAAGCTCCTGCTTCTTGACGCCCATGAAGTACTCGGTTCCGTTGTACATCTCGGCAAGCCTGTAGCCACCCTCGGCGAGCTTGTCACCGAAGCCCTCTCTCCTCGCTATCTTCTCGATGTAGTAGTGCAGAACCTCAGTGTTGCCCCACCTGAAGGGCGGAGCATCCTCACCAATGTCCTCCTGCTTGAGCAAGCCTTTCTCGTAGAGCTCCATGGCGGTGGCAAGGGTTCCACCGGTTGAGATGGTGTCCATGCCGAGCTCGTCTATCAGGTGGTTGGCCTCTATGATGCTTGCCAGGTCGTTTATTCCGAGGTGCGCTCCGAGCGCCCAGATGCTCTCATACTCGGGACCTTCAGTGACGCCGACGGTTGGAAGCTTGTTGACCCTTCCACAGCCGATCGGACAGGCGTAACAGGGCTTGTTCCTGATGAGGTATTTGGCGGTCATGGCCTCACCGCTCTGCTCTTCGGCGTACTCAAACTGGCTTTCCTGGAAGTTCCTGGTCGGGTAGAGACCGTTCTGGTTGATTATGTTGACAAGAACCGCGGTACCGTAGTTCGGCAGTCCACCGCCGGCAGTCGGGTCTTTCCTGAGTTTGTCGGTCTTCTCCTTGACGACGGTGGTGAACTTGGCCCTGTCGGCGACCTCAACCCTATTGTGGCCGCGAACGACTATGGCCTTGAGGTTCTTGCTTCCCATTACAGCACCGACACCACCCCTTCCAGCGGCGCGGTGCTCGTCGTTCATGACCGCGGCAAAGCGGACGAGATTCTCACCTGCCGGACCGATTGAGGCTATGCGAACTCTCTTGTCGCCGATTTCTTCCCTGAGTTTCTCTTCGGTCTCACTCACGAGCTTGCCCCAGAGATGGCTCGCATCCCTGATTTCAACCTGGTCATCGTTGATGTATATGTAGACCGGGTGATCAGCCTTGCCCTCGACTATTATAGCGTCCCAGCCAGCGAACTTCAGCTCGGCTCCGAAGAAGCCACCGGAGTTGGCCATGGCTATATAGCCGGTCAGCGGGCTCTTGGTTATAACCATATATCTGCCGCCAGTTGGGGCAGTGGTTCCGGTCAGGGGACCGGTGGCGTAAATTATTTTGTTTTCTGGGCTGAAGGGATCCACCGTGGGATCCATCTCCTTCAGAAGATAGTAGATACCAAATCCTCTGGTTCCAAGCCACTTCTGGGCAAACTTCTCGTCGAACTTCTCCTCACTTATTTTGCCCGTACTCAAATTCACCCTCAAAATCTTTCCCCAGTACGCAAACATGTTTCGACTCCCCCGGACAGTTGTCGAAGGCATTTTTGTACATTAGTACTAATAAATTTGACGAAAGCAAAAAGAGAAGCATGAAATAGGCAAGATAAGTACATTTGTTTAACATGGCCATAGTGATTAGCAAAATAGCTAGACCCTTTTCCGAACATTTAAGTTAGAAAAACACACTGCCAATTTCCAAAATATATGTAAATACATGTATTGAAAAATATATATTTGGAAAGTCACCAGAAGCCCTTCATGCCTTTCTCTGGTATCGGGCAGAGGGCTATGCGTCTTGACCAGAGGCAGTCGGCACAGCTTGGGATGTTGCCCCAGCAGTCAGACTGCGTATCCTGTACAAAGGAGCAGGACTCGTTGAGCGAGCAGTCGGTACAGCTTGGATAGAGGGAGTTCTTGACCACAAAACGGAACCAGGCGTAATCCCTGCTCGTCCATATGTCAGCTATGCTCCTCTCCCGGACGTTGCCGAAAGAGTAGGCGAGGACCATTTTCTCCCTGCCGAAGACTATCTCCGGGTATGTGTGCAGGAAACGATAGCAGGGAGCAACCTCTCCGTCCCAGCGTACGACGGCGACTTTCTTTTCCACGAACTCGCAGTGACGCTCGGTTTTCAGCGAGAATTCGGCCGTCTTGTGCAGGTAGCCATGGTATATGGCCTGGAGCTTGTTCACTATCGGCTTCATATCTACGCTGCCGTCATAGACTATCATATCAGCGTGCTCCTTGGTTATGGGAATGATGTTCGAGATGAGCAGTGTATCGATGCCCAAAGAGCCAACGTAGTGCGCTATCTCGGGGAGCTCTTTGTAGTTCTCCTTTGTCGCCACAACCTCAACGCCTATGTGGGGAACGTCGCTCCCAAGCTTTTTCTTGACCTCCTGTATCTTCTTTATCCTGGCGCCCGTGTAGTCTGGCTTTATGTGGCCGATGTCAACCGGCTGGGTTGGCACGGAGTCCACCGAGAAATATATCAAATCCACCCCAAGCTTTACAAGTTCCTCTATGCGCTTGTCCGTGAGTAGAAAGCCGTTGGTGCTTATACCAAGGGCGAAGCCGCGCCTCTTGACTTCCCTGACCATGTCCATGAAGCGGGGGTGAACGGTGGGCTCGCCTATGCCTCCAAAGTATATCATCTCGAGCTCTGGGAGTTCCTCGGCGTCATCGAGTATCTTGATGAAGAGATCCCAGTCCATGTCTCCTTCTCCGTCCTCCCAGTACTGCTTGAAGCACATCTCGCAGCGGAGGTTGCAGCGGTTGGTTATCTCGATGTATAGATATCTCAGATCCGGCTTCTTGGGGATTAAAACGAATGCACCATCAAGATCGAACTTATGAGCGTTGTTTTCCAACTTAAATCACCCGACTGCGAAGTACAGCCGAGAACTTTATAACCTTTAGTGGGCATTATTGGGTAATAGGAAAGTGAGTCATTCAGGGACACACGTTTGAGTGGACTCTCGTCAACGGACCTGCTTAGAAACGAGCATTTTCATTTCAGCACTCGGAGAACGCCACCAGCGGCAAACACCACAAGGACAGCACGTCAAAAACAGGTTCACCCAAAATTAGCGATTTAACAGGACATACGAGCCCCGATCAAACTTTGCAAGGCAAAGTTTGGCCTGTGCGAAGTTTGATCAAAGGTTAGTTACTGTAAAGCCAGATGGATTATTGGCAGGTATCCTCCCTTAAGCAAAGAGCTCTTTTGGAGGGTTTGACTCACAATCGTGCCCCAAGGGTACTTACAAGGTAAACCCCTCAAAGAAAGCCATCTCCCATGGAATTCAACATGAGAAATTATACTTGAAAGGGGATACCCACACAAAAACGAACACCTCCTAGAACAGCCCATCACTTTTCGCCAGTCTTTACTTGCATAAAGGCTGCTGGCGGGCCGGGCGGGATTTGAACCCGCGACCTTCGGCTCCGGAGGCCGACGCTCTGTCCTGGCTAAGCCACCGGCCCGCGCCCATAATTACTCGAGGAGTGGACTTAAAAACCTAATTCCAAAATACGCAGAACTAAAGAGTACATGGAGGTACTACAACGCACAAAAACTTTTTAGACCGAGCACCCTACATAGAGTAAGAGATTAGAAAGGTGGTACCTATGGAGCCCCACGAGTTCAAGCTCACCGAGGAAGGAATAAAGGCTGTTCTGCCCCCTCTCGAGGCGGAGATAATGGAACACATGTGGAAGGTTAAAGTCGCCACGGCTGGCCAAGTCTATGAGTACATGAAGGAGAAGCACCCTGACATAAGACGCTCCACCATAAGCATCCTCATGAACCGCCTCTGCGAGCGCGGTCTCCTTAAGAGGAGTGTTGAGAAGGGAAGGGGGGGTATGAGATACGTCTACTCAATAACCACTACGAGGGAAGAGTTCGAGGAAAAAGTGGTGAAAAGCATTCTCGACGCCCTCATGACGAACTTCAGGGAGGCAACGTACGCTTACCTCTCCAAAATTAAGAAGTGATGAAAGATGCTCTTCATCATCATATCCCTTGAGGTCCTGCTGGCAGTCATAGCCTTAAAGGAACTGGGCCTCAAGATAGCGCTGGCAGCGTTCGGCATCATATTCGCCTTCTACCTCTGGGTCTCGACCCACGACATCAGGGGCAACTATATCACCCTTGAGAGGAACGAGATCCCATGGCTCTACGATGGCATAGCCGAGATGGCAAAGAAGGCAAAGCTCTCAATGCCAAGGGTGTACATCCTCGATGACTACATACCCAACGCATACTCCTTCAAGGACACCATAGTCCTATCCCTTGGGCTGTTTGAGGTTCTCGACCAAGACGAAATTCTCGCGGTTGCCGCTCATGAGCTCGGCCACATAAAGAATGGCGACACCAAGACCTTCCCGCTCATAGCTTATGGAAGGTACCTGATGATAGTCTTCACAGCAATCTTGATCCTGCTTGCCCACAGCACGGGGGTGACGATAGCCGCGCTGGGTCTTTACGTCCTCTACGAGGTCACCCGTGCCGATTTCCTCAAAAAGAGGGAGTTCCAGGCAGACGAGACGGCACTCAGGTTGCTGGATATCCCAATGAGTCTGAAGCGCGCCCTCGAGGAGCTAAAGTACTACGAAGATCTTAGAATAGGGGTCAGACATACCTCTCTGCCGAGCATCGAGCCTGCTATAGAGAGAAAGCAAAGGGTAACGCTTATAGACACCCACCCGAGCTACGATGAGAGGATATTCAGAATTCTCGCCGAGATAAACGGCAACATGTTCAACAAGCGTATATAGTGATGGGCTATGGGGGTTGAAATATTCCTCGACAGGGAAAAGGCGGAGCGCATAAAGCAAATCAGGCCGACCAAGGACGAGTACTTCATGCTAATAGCGAAGCTCGTGAGCCTTAGAGCGACCTGTCCGAGGCTCCGCGTTGGCGCTGTTGCAGTTAAAGACGGGTACATCCTTGCGACAGGCTACAACGGCGCCCCCAGGGGCATGGAGCACTGCATAGATGTCGGCTGCCTCATAGTTGGCGGCCACTGCCACAGAGCGGTTCATGCCGAGCAGAACGTCATAGCGATGGCTGCCAGAAAGGGCATAAGCCTCGAGGGGGCAACGCTCTACGTCACCCACTTCCCCTGCGACACCTGCTTTAAGTTAGTCATCAACGCCGGAATCAAGGAGATAGTCTACGAGGAGATGTATCCCAACGAGGCCACGGAAATTCTCCTGAGGGAAGCGCAGGAAAAGGGAATTGTCAAAATAAGACAGTTCAAGCTCCCGAAGGAGCGCGTCAGGCTCTTCCTAGAGGAGCTCTTTGGGGAGTTCGTGGAGGATTAAAGCTTCTCCTCTATTTTCTCCAACCTCTTGTTCATTTCCTCAAGCTCTATGGCGAGTTTCCTGGTGAGTTCCGTTATCTCACGCTCGGTCTTGTCAACGGCTAGGTAGACCCTGAATATGAGGATGTATCCTAGGCCGATGCCTATAACGAAGAGGGCGTCAAAACCCCTTCCAAGGCCAAGGATGCGCTTTATCTCGTTGGCTATCTCCACGGGAAATATCGCGACTATCAGGAGGCCAAGCAAGAGTGCCTCCCAGAAGAGAAAGTCTTCCCACTCAAACTCCCTGCGCCCGTACCTGCCGAGCACATAGACCATCGAAGCCAGGACAACAACTATCGTTATGTACTGAATCGCGTACATACCCATCACCTCAGTTTGTCAAACAGCAGGTTAAGAGCTATCTTAACTCCCTCCAAAATGTTCGTACCCTTCTTCATGGAGTACTCGGTATAGACGGCCTTTATGGGAACCTCCACAATCCTGCAGCCGTTCTTCGAGACCTCTATGATTATCTCGCTCGAAACCGCATAGCGGTCGCAGGTTATCGTTATTTTTGACGCACACTCACGGTTGAAGCACCTAAGCCCGCTCTGGCTGTCGCTGACGTACTTCCTCGCGAAGACCGCGGTTATGGCGTCGAGAACGAAGTTGCCGAAGCGCTTGACAAAGGGCATCTGACTTGTATCGCCCTTGAGCCTTGAACCCACCGCAAAGTCCGCTTTGCCTTCAGCGACTGGCTTCATGACGCGAAGGGCGTCACTAACAAGATGCTGGCCGTCGGCGTCGAAAGTCAGGATTAACCTCGCGCCCCTTCTGAGAGCGTATTTAATGCCCGTACCTAATGCCCCCCCGAGTCCGCGGTTGACGAGATGAGTGAGCACGTGGACATTCTTTGAGCGGGCTATCTCGGCAGTCCTGTCCCTGCTACCGTCGTTGACGACGACTATCTCCTCTGCCCGGAAGTAGCGCAAAAGGTCGTCGAGAACCGCACTGATGGTTTTTTCTTCGTTGTAGGCCGGAACCACGACGTAGGTGCTCAATATGTTCTCCAGCAGTCGAGGGAGCTCTTTAATCGTCTCAACCTCGAAGCTCGGCTCTGCCTCGACGCTGAAGCTCATCCTTCCGGCGTCGTGGTCAGTTATCATAACGCTCAGGGCACCGAGCTCATTAGCGGGGATTACATCGTAACCGTGATCCCCAACGACGAGAACCTTCGTTGGCTCGACGCCGAAGGCTTCAATTATTCCCCTGAGCTGACCGGAGTTGGGCTTCAGATCCTCGGGAGGAACGTCGTCTCGGGTGGAGATGAGGGAAAAGTAATCCCTAATACCGTGCATCTCAAGAGCCTTTAGAGTGGCCTCACGGGAGCTTCTAGTCATTATGGCCAAAGGAATGTTTTTGCCCTTAAGAAGCTCCAGAACATCCATGACTCCCTCGAAGAGAAAGCTCTTCTCCATCCGCTCCACTTCAAGCTCAACCATTATTGAGTAGAGCTCCTCAAAGCTCCTCCCGGTTTCCCTCGCTATCCTGTGGAGATTCTCGTACATTGGGGTTAGATCCCCTATTATCTCCTTTGGGATACCCATCTGGAGCAATCTTGATTTCAGTTCCTCCTTCACCTCAGAGAAGGGCTTTGGGGCCCCTATTAGCGTTCCGTCCAGATCAAAGACCACCAGCCTTATGTCCATAGCTTCCACCGAAGGATTTATTTTTAGGCAGCCGTAACACCTGTGGGTGTGCTTAGTATGATGTGGGCCGCTCCTCTTATAGGTTTAACCCTAACTCTCATCCTCACGCCGTACGTTGCCAGGAGAATGAAGAAGGCGGGGATAACCGGACGGGATATCCACAAACCCGACCAGCCAGACGTGGCCGAGATGGGGGGAATCGCCATCCTTCTGGCGCTTCCTGTGGCGCTCTCGCCCTTCATGAACGAAGAGCTCGCAATGGCCTTAGTGGTTTTCCTTCTCTTCGGGATCGTTGGAGTTATAGATGACCTGACGAACCTCAGACAGCTCCACAAGGTAATCTTCTCGCTCTTCGTCTCTATCCCCGTCATGTTCCTTGGGGTTTCATCGGAGGTGGACGTCTTCGGCTTTTCGCTCAATCTCGGGGTTCTTTATCCAATCTTCACGGTGCTCTTCGTAACCGGTTCCGCGAACCTTGTGAACATGCTCGCCGGCTTCAACGGGCTCGAGATTGGCGCCTCGGCGGTAGCGCTCTTCTTCCTAGCCCTAATAACCGAGGGAAACGCTAGACTGCTCGCACTGGCTGGAATGGGTGCTGCCCTTGGCTTCCTGTGGTGGAACAGATACCCCTCAAGAGTCTTTCCCGGGGATACTGGAACACTAAGCGTCGGGGCTCTCATAGGATTAATAGGAATTATAGGGAAAGTCGAGGCCTACGCAGCGGTACTCCTCATACCCCATTTCCTAGACTTCATCATAAAAGCTATGGGGGTGCGTTTTGGAGTCCGCAGGCGCGGAAGAACGACCGTCCTCCCCGATGGGACCCTTCAGGCTCCCCCGTATCCAAGCTTTTTGGGGATGATAATGAGAAAAGTCAAAGTAACAGAGCCAAAGCTGGTCGCTATAGTATGGTTCATTGAGGCTATTCTTGGTCTTCTCGTCTTGGTTTTTCGTCTATCACTTTAACCATGCCAAAGCCATACCTCGTTTTCTCTCCAAAGCCATTTTCGTAGCCAAAGCGAGCTATTTCAAGGGAACCGCGGTAGCGGAATATCATCAGAGAGCCGCGGTAGTAGGTATCCTTGACGAGTATCCTAACGGGCTTGAACTTGACGACATCTATTGTGAAATCTTTGTTCTCAGGCATCGCCCCCATTATGGCCGAATAGCGCATCAGCATAACCTTCCTGAGCTTCTCGAAGAAGGCCTCCTCATTTGGATAAAGATCCCATATCTTCATCTTGTTACTGCTCAACTTGACCGTCCTGACCATGATTGGGCTGAGGGTCGAAAAAAAGGCTTCATTCTTTATTTTGGGCTCTTTAAGCACCTTTATATCATCAGCTATGAAGGCAGCATCTCCTAGTTGAAGAATGGGACTGTCAATGAAACCCTCGACCACTGCTTTTATGATTTCATTCGATGAAGAGGATATGTAGAGTGAGACATCATCTGAGAGGACTCTTATTCCCTTGTCAGGTATCAGCTCGCGCTTTCTCACCATTATGCGGGAGAAGGTGAAATAGTCAACATGACTGACCTCGACCTCACGAGCAAGCTCGGGAGAAACAACTGCCATTTTTTCGATGAGCTGAGCATAAACATCATAGTTGTAGTTGAACGGAAGAACAGTGCCTTCTTCAGCGGGCCTGAACTTTATCTCAACCCTCATTACATCACCCCGCGGTATAACCTACCACTAACAAAATTAACGCTTAAAGTTAATAAGAATTTCGTAGAGAAGTTCCTGCATATCGTTTTGAATCACCATCCAATCAAAAAGTATATGAAATGGTACATCCAATATAGCCCCATAATGGATAGAGTTAAAAAGGCTCTTCTACACAATTGAACCCGGAGAGAGGTGAAACTTATGAGTGTTGAAGACGTTGAGATTAAACCCTCAGAGGAGTACGATGACTACGTCATGTATCTCAAGCGCAGGATTAGGCAGCTTGAGCTCCAGGTGAGAACGCTTGAGGCCGACAAGGAGAGACTGGAGAGGGAGCTTTCACGCTTACGTATGGAGATGTCGAGGTTAAGGCAGCCTCCTGCCTTCGCGGGGACGCTGATAGAGCTCCTCGACGAGGACAGGGCAATAGTCCAGAACTACAACGGACCCCGCTTCGTCGTTAGAATCGCTCCGTGGGTGGAGCGGGAAAACCTGAAGCCTGGAGCGAGAGTTGCCCTTGACCAGAGGACAATGGCCATCGTAGAGCTCCTTCCAAGCCAGAAGGATCCAAGCGTTCTCGGCTTCGAGGTCATCGAAAGGCCAACGGTCAGCTACAAGGACGTAGGCGGCCTCGAGAAGCAGCTCCAGGAGCTGAGGGAGGCTGTAGAACTCCCGCTCAAGCATCCGGAGCTCTTCGAAAAGGTCGGAATAGAGCCACCTAAGGGCGTTCTCCTCTACGGCCCGCCGGGATGTGGAAAGACCCTCCTAGCAAAGGCCCTTGCCCACGAGGTCAACGCGACCTTCATCCGCGTTGTCGGAAGCGAGTTAGTGAGAAAGTTCATTGGAGAGGGTGCAAGGCTTGTCCACGAGCTCTTCGAGCTGGCCAAGGAGAAGGCTCCAACTATAATATTCATCGACGAAATAGATGCCATTGGAGCAAAAAGGATGGACGAGACCACCGGTGGCGAGAGGGAGGTCAACAGGACTCTCATGCAGCTCCTTGCAGAAATGGACGGCTTCGATCCGAGGGGCAACGTCAAGATCATTGCAGCGACCAACAGGCCAGACATCCTTGACCCAGCACTGCTCAGACCAGGAAGATTCGACAGGCTCATAGAGGTTCCGTTGCCAGACTTCAAGGGCAGGCTCGAGATACTCAAGGTGCACACGAGGAAAATGAACCTCAAGGACGTTAGCCTTAGGACAATCGCGGAGATGACCGAAGGGGCGAGCGGTGCAGACCTGAAAGCCATAGTCACTGAAGCGGGAATGTTCGCCATAAGGGACAGGCGCGAGTACGTTACTCAGGAGGACTTCCTCAAAGCTATCGAGAAGGTCTTTGGCTCGGAGCAGAGGCTCGCCCAGCAGATAGCCATGCACGAGGTCATGTACGGCTGACGCCGCTTTCTTCCATTTTCTCCAGTTTTCCTTCCACTTTGATTATCGCCCAAGCGAGAAGATACATGATCGGGATCGAAAGAAAAGCATTCTCATAGCCGAAACTATCGATTAACAGGCCAAGGAGATAAGGACCCACCGTCGCTCCAAAGAAGCCGACCATGTTAACAAAACCCATCACTGAGCCCAGGTTCGCCCCACTGGCCTTTTCGGATGTGTAAGCGGTGACTATCGCCCCCACAGAGTAGAAACTCAGCCCGAGAGGAAGTACAACCCATGGAGATGCCGTAATGGCTAGGATGAAGGTTAAGAGGGCGTTGAGACCGAACACTATTGCAATACTCCTCTTTCCAACTCTGTCGTAGAGCCCACCACCAAAAAGTGAGCCGGCTATCCCAACAACAGACAGCAAGGAAAAGAATAGTGAGGCTGTCTCAAGCGAAACACCAGAGTTTATGAGGAATGAGACGAGAAATGTGAGCAGGCCAAAGAAAGCCGCGAGGACTATAAAGTTCGCCACACTGAGAAGGAAGACGTTCTTGGGGATAGAGAAACTGACCTTGCTCGGCCTTGAGACTTCACCCCTAATAGCGAAAGCCAGGGCGAGACCGACGGCGAGGCTCATAGCCGAGAGGACAAGGAACGCATAGCGCCACTCCAGGTTAATGGCTATAGGAACGACTATCAGGGGTGCCATGCCGCTCCCGATGGGTGGGCCCACCATAAAGACTCCCAAGGCAGACCCCTTCCTCTCGCGGTAGACCTCACTTATCAAAGCTGTAGCTGGGGCGTAGTAGAGGCCTGAGAAGAGACCGTAGACCGCCCTAACCGCGAGAAGTTCCCAGTAATGCCTGGCAAAGATTATGAGTGCGGACGAGACCGAGTAGCCGATTATGCTTATCACGAGGAGGCGTTTCCTCCCGATTCTGTCACCTATGTAACCGGCCGGAACTTGGATGAGGGCATAGGGAAGGAGCAGGGAGGTCATCAGAAGGCCAGCCTCGGCGTTGTTTATCCCTAATTCTCCTTTTATCATTGGTATGAGGGGTGGAATCGCCATTCTGTGCGCGTAGTTGAATATCCAGCCAAGGGATAGAAGGAGCAGGAGCCTTCGGCGCATGGTTTCGATAAAGAACTGAGCGCTTAAAAGATTGTCGGCAGATTGCCCACTCAATGGACGGAAATGCCGACTAACGTTTATAAAGTCCTGTTCCCGAGCGATTTTAGGGAGAAGAGATGGTAAGCAAACTGTTGGCACTTGAGGCTTATCCGAACCTGCGAGACCTGGACTTCCGCATACTCAGAGGGGTAGAGCTAAACATGCGCCACCACAAGTGGGTGCCGCTCGAGGACGTGGCAAGGTTCGCTAGGGTTGATGTCGAAACTGCATCCTTCCGCCTCGGAAAGCTCGACAACTGGGGGCTGGTGAGGAGAAGGAGCGACATAGGTTACATCGGCTACCAGCTCACGATCCACGGCTACGATGCCCTAGCCATCAGAACTTTTTCAAAGAGGGGAGTTATCGAGGCCATCAGCACAACGCAGATAGGCGTTGGAAAGGAGGCCGACGTTTACGTGGCCCTAACCCCGAGCGGCGAGAAGGTTGCCGTAAAGTTCAACAGGATTGGAAGAACGAGCTTCACGAGAGTAAAGCTCTACCGGAGGGACTTCATAGACAAGCACCACATAAGCTGGCTCTACGTTTCGCGCCTCGTTGCGCAGAGGGAGTATGAAGCTTTGCAGCTCCTCTCGCCAATCGCAAGGGTTCCACGGCCCATAAGCTGGAATAGACATGCCATAGTGATGGAGTTCATCGAGGGAACCGAGCTGGCCGAGCTGAGAGACACTGACCTGACCACCGAGGAAGCCTCACGCATACTTGACCGGGTTCTAGAGGAATACCTCAAGATAGTCCGCTTCGGCATGGTGCATTCAGACATGAGCGAGTTCAACATAGTTTTAACCGACGATGACGACATCCTAATCATAGACTGGCCACAGTACCTGCCGACAGCCTATCCAGAGAGCCTCGAATACCTAAAAAGAGACATAACCGTACTGCTCAACGCCTTCAGAAGGAGATGGCGGGTTGAGAGAGATTTTGACGAGATATGGAGGGAATTTTATGAGGCATGGCTCATGAGCAGAGGTGATAAAAATGGTAATTAAATTCGAACCGCTGAACCGGCGGGAGAAGATAGTTAAACTCTTCCGAGAGGCCATAGAAGCCGAGAACGCTAGGGATTTGAAGACCGCCAAAAGAAAGCTGGATGAGATAATGGAGCTGGCTCGCAAGACCGAGCCGGAGTTCTACTTCGAGGCCTGCTTCAGGATGGCAGACATATTCGTCCAGGAGGATAACTACCGTGGAGCCGTTAAGTGCGCGATAAGGGGAATATACAACGCCCCAAATAGGGACCTCTATCTCTTCGGTATCAAAAGGCTTGGGGATATCCTCTTCATTATGAAAAGGCAGAACCGCCTGGGAGAACTCACCGAGAATATGGACATTACCCTCAGCCTCGTGAAAGACGATGAAGAGCTCCACTCCTTCGTGAGTGCCCTCGTGAGGCTCGCGAGGGGCGAAGAAGTGGAGGAAGACTTCAAGCTGAAGGAGTTCAGAGAGATAATTGAGGCCCTCAAAGAATAAGGTCCAGGGATCTCTTCACGTACTCTCTTTCCGGAAGGAACGGGAAGTTGTAGGGCTCTTTTTTCGGCCTCTCGTTGTAGTAGGGCCTGTTGCAGCCGGGGCAACCGTGAGTAGTGAAAACTTCCACCGGAAGGATCTCAGCCAGTTCATCCTTTGAGATTCCGAAACCTATGAGGCCACCATCTCGATCAAATTCAAGGTCATGAAACTTGACTATTCCCTCCTTCAGAAGGTAGTGGGCCACTTGAATGCGTCTGTAACGCTTGAAGTTCGGCGGTTCAACGTTTTCAAGGCGTGTTCCCCTGATGGGCGTGAATGCAAAAAGGGAAACCTCCGCGTCCATCGAATAAGCCCTTGCTATCGTTTCAAGGGCTTCCCTATCCGTCTCACCGAGGCCTACAATGATGTGCACAAAGGCCTTGCCCTCGCCGAAGATACTTATGACATCCTCGGTGAAGCGCCACATATCGTCCCAGGAATAGACGGAGTCCTTTATCTCAGGATAAAGCCTCTCGCTCGCGACGTCGAGGCCGACGCCGATGTAATCCACTCCAAGCTCCCTAAACTTCTCAAGGGTTTCTTTATCAACGGGGGTTATCGAGAGGGAAATTGGAAGGCCGAGGGGCTGGAGACCTTCGAGGATTGTGAAAACGTCATCGACCAAACCGGGATAGTCAATGGTCTGGAGGCATATTCGAGCGAAGTTTCCATCGCGAAGTTTTTCCACAATGGTTTCCAGCTCAAAGGCCGGCCAGGTTACGCGGGAGAGCCTGTTTAAATCTGCATTACTTTCCCTCGCCTGGGGGCAGAAGGCGCAGTTGTTTCTGCAACGGCCCTCGTGATACGTCATCAGATAAGCAGTATGGGGCCTTGCGAGCATTTTAGCCTTGATTAAACCCATAGCTACAGCCGTGCCGTACGAGACCCTTATCAGCATGCTCATCCCCCACTGGCCTCTCCATCAGTCCTTAAAAACCTTGGCAGCTGGGCTATGAGGAGGGACAGCAACATTATGGGCGGCAACAGCGGGAAGATCGCGGCGTACCCTTTGAGCTGGGCGATGTAGCCGAGGACTATCGGGCCGGTAAGGTAGCCGAGGTCAAAGAACATCGTGTAGATGCCAGAGCCAAAGGTCCTTATCCTCCTCGGCAGGTTCGCGAGAGCCATCATCTGGAGTGAGGGGACCGCCAGGCCAAACCCCGCGCCGAGAAGGGCAGCGCTGACGTAAGAAACGGGAGGGCTAGTGTAGAAAGTGAGGATGACGTACGCAACAAGAACACCGCCGAGGCCAACGGTCGTCACGGGAAGAGGACCGCGTCTGTCGGCCTCTTTGCCCCCAATGACTCTCGTCAGAAGGCTAGCGCCACCCATTATGCTGGCGTAAATGCCAAAGACGCGAGTTCCAAAGCCGAGGGACTTGTAGAGGGCTGGAAGGAATGTGTTCAGCCCGCCGTAGGCGAGGGACATGAAGAACAGGGCAAGCGAAGCCGCCACGAAGAAAGGCCTTAGGAGAGCTCTGTAGCTCGGCTTTTCATGCCTCTCGTGGGACCTTAGACTTACCTCTCCCTTGATCCGAGAGTGGGCGATGAGAACAAACCCAATAGCAAGGAGCGAGAGGATTACGGTCAATACGAAAGCCGCCTGGAATCCAAGTAAATCAGCGACAAAACCGCCCAATGCCGGCCCCATGAGGTTGCCAAAGGAGAACATCATTCCACGCCAACCAAGGGTCTCGCCGACCCTGCCCTCTGGAGCCATGTCTATGGCGGTGGATAGGGAAGAGGGGAAGAAGAGGGCCATTGCAAAGCCGTGAAGAGCCCTACCGAGGGCGAAGATCGTTAGGCTGCCCAAGAAAATGGAAGCGACGTAAAAACCGCCAGCGAGCGCCCCAAAGAATGATCCGAGCGCCATAACCTGGAAGCGCAGTCCCCTATCGCCCAAAACTCCCCCGAAGGGCTTGAAGACGAGCGCCACTATCGATGAAATTGCCGCTAGGGTTCCGACGATGAAAGGATCCGCACCGAGGTTCATGGCGAGGGGCGAGATTAGAGGGTTCACTACCGCCATGCCGAGGAAGAAGAAAAACGTCGAAGCGTGGAGGAACCATATGTCCCACTTGCCCATTCAGACACCCGCTTGAGGCTCGTTCATGCCGTCTTTCATGTAGGCGTAGCTCATGTGCCGGGTGTTCTTGGCGAAGCCAATGTTTCCGCGGGAATCAACCATTATGATGCCCATAGTATCAGCGCCGAAATATTTCGTGGCGAGGCTTATAGCGGCATCGCTGGCGGCCTGAGCGTTCATGCCGAGACGGACGAAGTCGGTGGCGCTTTTGGCCAGGGCGAGCTTTATTGCCACCTCCCCGAGGCCGGTGCACGAAGCCCCAGCGACCTCGTTGGCGTAGGTTCCACCGCCGATTATAGGAGTGTCCCCAACGCGGCCAAACATCTTGAGGAAGACCCCACCCGTTGAAGTCCCCGCAACTACCTCATCTCCGTCGAAAGCGACGGCACCAACGGTGCTCCTCAGCACCTCAGGATATTCCTTGATGAGCTCGCCCAGCTTCTTCCAGTGCTTAACTTCCCCAGTCTCGAGGAGCTTCTTCTTCAGCTCCTCCCACTGCTTCAGCCTCTCGTCGGTTCTTGGGTCGTACTCCTCGAAGCCCATAAGGCGGGCAAATTTGACTGCCCCCTCCCCACTGAGGATGACGTGGTCAGTCTTCTCCATGACCTTCCTCGCGACGCTTATCGGGTTCTTGACTCCCCAAATTCCAGCGACGGCACCGGCTTCGAGAGTCTTCCCACGCATTATTGCAGCGTCCATCTCGACCTTTCCATCGAGGGTCAGAACGGAGCCAGTTCCGGCGTTGAAAATCGGGTTGTCTTCGAGGACCTTAACCGCTTCCTCAACGGCATCGAGGGCAGAGCCGCGCTTGAGCTCGCGCCAGCCAGCAAGAACAGCCTCTCTAACACCCTCGATGACCTTTGGGATACGATCCTCCTTCTTAATCGTACCGGCACCGCCGTGAACTATTATTGCGACCATGAAAACCACCGTAGGTAATGGGCCTCGAACGGTTAAAAGGGTTATGGAAACGAAAAGATTGAAACCTCAGCTCAGGGCCATGTTGATTATCGTTTCCCCTATGTTCTCAAGATATTCGAGGATCCTGCGGTAGCTCTCGAGGGCTATGGACTGACGGTAGTCGATGGAGCTTATTTCCTCCTTCAGCTCAAGCATCAGCTTGTCTATCTTGCCTAGGTCCCTCTCCTCGATCTGTGCCATCATCTGACTGAACTTCTCTTTCAGGTAAGGAACGTTGATTTCACTGGGGTTCTCCGCTATGCGCATTATGTGGTCGCCTATGCGCTCGATGTTGCGAACTATGAAGAGTATGCCAAGCAAATCGAAGGTGCGCTTGATTATGCCGCTCTCCTCAGTGACGCCGCGCTTCGTGAGGAGCCTGTTCACTGCGCGTATTATGAGGAAGTAAAAGCGATCCAGCTCGTTCTCCAAATCGTTTATGTCCCTCAGGATCTCTTCCTCGCTGGGGGAAGATATTAGAAGCTCGAGGTCTCCAAGCATTGAGATTATCAACGAACGAATCCTGCTAAGCAGTTCCGCAAGGTTAACCTCTTCCTCATCGAGCAGGCTCTTGGCGACCATCCTCTGGGGCTCGTCAAGGATTATCTCAACCCCTGGAAGGCTCTGGAGCACTTTCCTTATCTTGACCTTGTAGATGGGCATCTCCTCGGCGAAGTGAATTTCAAGGACATCATAGCCTTGAATGTAGGCAGAGATGACCAAACGAACGGCCATGTCAGGGGAGTATTCTTTGGACATGTACAAGATTTTCTTCTCGCTTACCTCCTTTGGCTCCTTTGGAAAGATGGTTATGCTGCCGTCAGGATTCAGGGTAAGGGGAACGACATCGCCCTGCTTTAGACTGTGTTCTTTAACCCACTTCTTTGGCAGCGAGATTATGTATGAGCTCCTGCCGGTAAATTGAATCTTTCTGAACTCCATAGAGATCACCTGCCAATATATAGTCGGCTGGATATGTATAAAACGCTTCACTTCGATAATCTTATAAACGCTAAGATTCACATTTCGACCATGCTCAAGGGATACAGCAGGGACGCAAAGATACTCATAGGAGCCAACGCGGCTGGACAGCTGTTCCTACAGTTCTCGATTTTCATAATGCCCTTTTACTTAGCGGCACTCGGGTATGACATGGCACAGATGGGAACGTTCTTTTCGATCCAAACGCTGGTCGGGGGGCTTTTCTTCCTCACTGCCGGCCAGATTTCATTAAGATTGGGCTACAAGAAAACCCTCATATTGAGCGCCATCCTTGGATTAGTGGGGCGGCTTCTCCAGGTGCTTGCAATTAACGATTACGTCCTCGCCCTCGGCTTTTTCTTGGTTGGCGCCAACATGGGTCTCAGACAGCCCAACTTCTCGGCACTCCTAAGCGAGGAGGTAAGCGATGAACAGAGGCACCACGCATTCTCCATAAGCTTTGGCCTGGGAACCCTCTTCAACGCAGTGGGAGTTTTGATAGCGGGATTTGCTCCAGATTTTCTCATTAACAGCCTTGGCATAACTGAGGACATCGCCTACAGGCTTGTGGTTTCCCTCGCGCTCCTGCAGTTCGTACTCGTCATACCAGCACTCGTTATTATTCACGACGTTCCCGTGAGGAACCCCAAGATAAACTGGAACCGCGAGCTGGTCGTCAAAATACTCAAGTTTTCCCTGCCCAGCGCCCTGATAGGCCTTGGCGCGGGAATAACAATTCCATATATGAGCCTGTACTTCAAGCTCCGCTTCGGGACAACACTCGCATCAATAAGTGGGGTGTTCTTCATCCAGCAGCTCACCATGAGCCTTGGCTCCTTCGGACTGCCGAAACTCGTTGAAAGGATAGGTCCGGTAAAGGTCATAAGCCTCTTTCAAAGCACGGCAGCCTTTCTGTTCGTTATATTCCCTTCAATAGAGACGTTCCTCCTGGCGGCGTCACTCTACATCCTCCGTTCTATACTGATGAACATAGTCTGGCCGATAAACGACTCCTTCATGATGGGCTTTTTCAACACCGAAGAAAAAGCCACCGCTGCGGGCATAAGGAGGGCTTTCTCCACGTTCATGAGAGGAGGTGGGAATTACTTAGGAGGCATTTTATTCGGCATGTCGTTAAGCTATCCGTTCTACGCTACAGCTTTCCTGTACATCGTTGCAACGGCAATCTTCTACTCATTCTTCATCAAGCACAATAAGTAGAAAGCTCAGCGGGAGAGTTCTATACCCCTTTCGAGGGCCTTGAAGTTTATCTCCCAGAGCTTCTCCCTGAGGGTCTCCCTTATTCCGTCCATGATGCTCTCCTTCTTGAGGGGAATCAGGCCCTTTCCGTAAGCATAGCCGAGCATTAGGACGCCAAGGGTTCTCGGGTTGATTTTGTCAGCTTCCTCCTGAAAGTTCCTCACGTCTACTGGGCATACCCTTCTTAGGGCAGCCTCTATCTCCTCAAGGGAGGGATACTCCTCCTTGCCTACGAGGGTTGTCGCGGTGTGAATCGGGTAGGCGTTGATTATCGCGTAGCTCTCTTTACCGAGGAAGCGGGCGTTCCTCAAAGCTTCGGCCGGCTCAAGGGCGAGCATGAGGTTGGCATTCCCTTCCTCAATTAGGGGGGAATAAACTTCCTCACCAAAACGCAGGTATGAGAGAACGCTACCATAACGCTGGCTCATTCCAAGGGTTTCTCCAATTCTAACGTTATAGCCTTCTTTCATCGCGGCGTTTCCAATTATGCGCGAGAGGGTCAATCCCCCCTGACCGCCCACGCCAGTGATGATAAGGTTGAACTCCATTTGGATCACCTAATGCTGTACTATCTTGACGTTTTTAAAGATTAAGCCTGGCAATGTTGACGGTCAAACAGTCCCAGCGCAGGAAAGCAGTAGAAAAGTGGCGGGACTCAACAAAAGGGGAGAAAAAATCAGGCCTCCATGCGGAGGCGCCTAATCACGAATTGTCTGTCGAGTGAAGCCAGGAAGCTGGCAAGTCTGGGACCGCGATCCTTACCGATGAAAACGTTGTAGAGCGCCTTGAACCACTCCTTGCTGTTTATGTTCCTCTTCTTAGCTACATCGAAGATGACGTTGTTAAGCTCGTCGACGGTGAACTCCTCGTGGGCTTCGAGCCATGCCGCGACTTCCTCCATCGCTTCAAGGATATCCTGGTTAAGCTCAAGCTCGGGGACTTTTTTGAGGATTGAGAACTTAACGTTCTCCGGCGCGTACTTCTCGACCCAGTTCTTGGCCAAGCGGATTCTGAGTCTAATTCTCTCGAGATCTTCCTCGGTGAGCCTATCTGGGAGGTGGCCCTGCTTCTTGAGGACCTCGATGATGCCGTTTTCGTCGAGATGTGGCATTTGAACGAGGTTAACGAGGAACCTGAACGGTGCCTGCGCGACCAGCCTCTCGGGAACCTTCGGCATCGAAAGCTCGTAAGTTCTCTTTAGCTCCTCTTCTTCCTCAGGATTCTTGGCCTTCTCAAGGCCGAAGTAGATGCGCTCAACCTTGTCGAACTCGTCGTAGAGGTTGAGCAGACCGAGGCCAAGGTCTATCTTGAGCTCCTTGTTGGGTCTGTGCTTGGCGTAGATGAAGCGAATTATTCCTGGCTCGAGCACCTCGTAGAGGTCGCTAAGGAGGATAACGTTGCCCTTGCTTCCACTCATCTTGCCCTTCTGACCCTTTATGCCCACGAACTCGTACATGAGCGTTAGGGGGGCAGGCTTTCCGAAGACCTTCTCCACTATTTCGCTGCCCGTGTCGTAGGAGCTCCCAGCCGCAAGGTGATCCTTCCCAGCGGGCTCGAAATCAACGCCAAAGTGGGCCCAGCGCATCGGCCAGTCAACGCGCCAGCGGAGCTTGACGTTGCCCTCGCGGATGTCCGTTTCTCCCTCGCTTCCGCAGTGGGAACACCTGTAGGCTACCTTCCACTCGCCGTCCCAGGAGATGAACTCCGCCTCGCGCCTGCACTTCGGGCAGTAGACCATAACGGGCTGCCAGTCCTCTTCGAGGGGCGGCTGCTTGGCCCTCTCGCGGTACTTGTCGAGTATGGCCTTTATCTCGCCGCGCTTTTCAAGGGCCAGGCGTATGTCCTCGGCGTACTCGCCGGACTTGTAGAGGTCGCTGGCGTATAGGAAATCCACCTCGATGCCCAGCCTGGCCACCTCTTCCTCGAAGAGGCTCATGAAGTGCTCGGCGTAGCTGTCGTGGCAGCCCCAGGGGTCTGGAACCTCACGGACAGGCATGGTGAGGTATTCCTTCCACTCGCTCGGAACGTTCTTGGGAACCTTCCTAAAGCGGTCGTAGTCGTCCCACATGTGAATGTGTCTGACCTTCTTCCCCCTGTCCCTGAGGGCATGACCGACAATGTAGGCGGTGAAAAACTCCCTGAAGTTGCCTATGTGAACGTAACCGCTCGGGGTTATGCCGCTCTCTACCACGTACTCCTCCTTATCTCCCATCTCTTGGATAATCTTTTCAGCCATGTAGTCAGCCCAGTGCACCATTTTCTTCACCCGAGGTAGCTTGGTGGAGGGGCTTTTAAGTTTAAGCTCGCCAGATAATAACAACTTCTAGACGGAAAAATTTAAAAGCTTTGGTGGTAAACAACTTTGGGACGTAAAAATAATGGAGGGGTCTTTAGATGGAGTTTGAGCTGGAACGAATGCAGGTTTTCTTTCCGGCCTCGCTGGAGATACAGGAAGAACTGCTCAAAGCAGGATTCAAGGTGCCCTACGATAAAGAGAGCGGCATAAGAACGCCCCTTCCTGTTGCGTCGGCTTTTTCCATGGGAAGAAAGATCAGGAAGTCTAGGCTCCTCATGGCGAAGGAGTTTCCTGGGAGTGGAAAGTTCGTGGAGCTTCCGCCCGAGAGGAGTATCTTAGGGGCGGACGTCAACGAAAAGGGCTTTGTCAGGATGACGGTAAAGCCGCTCGAATACCATCTGGAGGACATGGGCTTCGTCTCAGTGCCCCCTAGAGTATGGGGAACGTGGGCAAGCTTTTCAATGCCGTTCTCAGCCTACGAGGAGCTCATGGAGTTTCTGGGGGAGCTCAAGGGTGAGGAGCCGAAAGGGTTCTACCTGGCGTCAAAGGGTTCAGGAAGGAGAATAGAAGTCTACGCCTACAAGGGGAGAAGCCGAAAAGACATCGGAATTCCCGTCTTCGGCTACGCCCTCGGCCTCCACGGGCTAACCCTGGCGGAGGAGTATCTCCGAGAGAAGGCAGAAGAAAACGGCGTGGATTCCGAGAGACTGCGTTATCTGAAGCTTGGCCTCAGAAAGAGGAAGGAAACGAGGGCAGGTCTGAAAGTCGGAATAGTCTGGGAGGACGGGAAGCCCGTGGAGATAACGATGAAACTCTCGACGACCGCGCCCCGAGTCAGGATTCAGGGACTCTACGGCGAGCTGGTAGGAAAATCTAGAGGAGAGCTTGTTAAAACTGATGAGTGGTACTTTGTGGTGCACGCGAGCGACCTATATTGGGGTCTCAGGAGAGTCCGCTCGGCTTTCGGCAGCTAGCTAAAAACACTAAGGCATTGAGCGAAAAGCATATTAACATTCTTTCATTTTTAACTTCAGGTGGAATCAAATGGCCTCGTGGCCCATCTACACAATAATCGCCGCGACGTTTATACTCGCCGCGATATGGCTAACACGGCATCTCGGAGAAGACTACGCATGGATAAATAGGAAAATCATCCACTTCAGCATCGTTCCAGCTGTTCTGATGTACTACCAGGGCTTGATCCCGAAGGAAGTCTTTAGCGCCGCAGCCTTTATCTTCGGCGCCTTTCAGCTCTGGCCGCACCTGAAGAACAGTGAGTTTTCGTGGTACCAAATCAAGCACAACTACGGGGAGGTCTTCTTCGCATTCTCCGCTTCAGCTGTTGCGTTTTTCCTGCCCAAAGAGTATGCAACGGCCCTGCTTTTGGCCATGGCAGTAAGTGATGGGGTTACAGGAATCATCAGGCATTACTATTTCAAACGGCATGGTTTCAACGTTAAACTCAAGAAGCACTGGACCGGAAGCCTCGGCTACGTAGTAACTGCCGCGATAATAGCCTTCGCACTGCTCGATGCGGGAACAATAATGAAAATAGCGTGGGCGGGAATTCTGATGCTTGCAGAGTACCAGCCCTACGTGGATGACAACTTGGCCGTTCCACTCGTGGGAAGCGTCCTCTTTTTAGCGTTTTAGCTCGCCCACCTGACCTTCAGACTGTCCTTCTTTACCTTTTTGAACTCCTCGACGAGGGCCTTTCCGGTTCTATCCATGAAGCCATCGACATCGTTGATTCCAATCTCCTTTAGGCCGATGGCATCGACGCCCTTGGGGATCCCCTTCGCCTCGACGTTGATGCCGATGTGAATCTTGATGCTGACAGGTGAAACCGTGGCTATAGAGATGCTGAGCTTCTTACCGTTCACGTAGATGTCATCACCTTTCCTAACGGTTTTGATGCCGTAATCACCAAGAACCTCGCATAGCTTGGCTATGAAGAGCTTCTGAAGTGTTGAGGCCAAGAGGACGTTGGGAAAGTCAAAAACCTCAATGATGTAGTGCACCATGTCGTCGCTCCTGATCTCTTTCTTTGCCCTTAAATCTTCAATGTCTATCATCTCCTCGACCTTGACGTCGCACTTCCCCCTGAAGACGACGAGTGAGTTGCCAAGTATTCCAAAGTTCCTGTAGGCCCAGTGGCTCTGGATTGCAGAGCCGTCGTAGTCAATACGCTTGTCCTTAACTATGAGCAGCTCCATCACGAACCCTCCAGCAGTTTTTTCAGCTCGTCAAAACCCTCAACATCCACCCACATATGGATGAAATCAACGTTATGAACCTTTAAAAGGATTTTATCGGCATAGAGTGTTCTGTCGTCTATGCAGATCACTCCCTCGATTTCGTGGCCAATCGATGGGAGCTCTTTTGGGAAAAGAAAGTAGCCCCACAACCCGAGGCCCTCGAGAACAGGCAGGACTTTTTCTTCGAGGTTCCAGCTGGCTATACTCAGAATAAAGCGCTCGCTCATTCGAGAAAATCACGGATACCAGGAAAAAGGTGGAGTTCTTCACATGGGCATCAATGAGATAATCACCATAGAACTCGCAGGGCGGAGTCAGAAGGGAGGCATCCCCACGATCCTGTAGCCGAGGTTAGAATCCACAGGCAAGTTTTAATGATTGCAACTGAAGTGCACAGAAGCACGAGAAGTTAAGGGCTTTGAGGACCGTGCATAGGCGGATTGACCTATCAAATGCCCAGCCCTCCTTTCGAGGGCAGAAACCTCGGGCTGTTGGGAGCGGCAGGCTGAACGGGTCGGTTTCCCTTCCCGCTTACACCCCCGCCCCATCAAACGGGTCTTCTTCCCGAGCCCTCGTCCCAGGCAAAGGACCGGTCGCCCGACCCCCTGCGCCTGGGAGTGGCCGCCTATTTTCGGGGACCGCTTCGGCCTTAGATGCTTTCAGGCCTTATCGGACGCGGCGTAGCTGCCCGGCTATGCCCTGTAGGACAACCGGTAGACCAGAGGCCGCGGCTCCCTGTTCCTCTCGTACTGGGGGAGCCTTCCCCTCAGGCGGCCAACACCTCCGGTAGATAGCATCCGACCTGTCTCACGACGGTCTAAACCCAGCTCACGTTCCCCTTTAATGGGTGAACACCCCCACCCTTGGCCCCTGCTGCAGGGCCAGGATGGGAAGAGCCGACAGCGAGGTAGCAAGCCTCGGGGTCGATATGGGCTCTCGCCCGAGACGACTCTGTTATCCCCAGGGTAGCTTTTCTGTCATCCCTGGCCCCCACCGGGGAGGCACAGGGGTTCGCTAGGCCACGCTTTCGCGGCTGGACCCGCCTCTGTTACGGGTCCAGTCAGGCCGGCTTTTGCCCTTGCACTCTACGGCGGATTCCTGACCCGCCTGAGCCGACCTTAGGGCACCCTCGATACCTTTTCGAGGGTGTGCCGCCCCAGCCAAACTGCCCACCTACCGCTGTCCCCCCATCGGGGGTTAGCCGTACGGCAGAGGGTGGGCGGTGTCTCATGGACGGCTCCACCCGCCCCGGAGGACGGGCTTCGACGCCTCCCGCCTACGCTGCGCACCCCCCGCCGTACGGCAACGGCAGGCTGCAGTAAAGCTCCATGGGGTCTTCGCTTCCCACCGGAGGTCCCAGGCATATGCGCCTGGCAGTGGTTTCGCCGGGCCCCAGCCGGGGACAGTGGGGACCTCGTTACGCCATTCATGCAGGTCGGCATTTAACCGACAAGGAATTTCGCTACCTTAAGAGGGTTATAGTTACCCCCGCCGTTTACCGGTGCTTCACCCGGTTGGACCCGGGCTTCACATACCGGCACTGGGCAGGCGTCGGCCCCAGTACAAACCCTTTCGGGCTAGCTGGGACCTGTGTTTTTACTAAACAGTCGGGCCCCCCTAGTCACTGCGACCTGCGGGTTACGCACCCGCAGGCACCCCTTCTCCCGAAGTTACGGGGCCAATTTGCCGAGTTCCCTCGGCTGGGTTTCCCCCGACACGCCTTAGGCTTCTCACCCAGGGGCACCAGTGTCGGTTCTCGGTACGGTCGCGGTGGATCGTTCCCAGAGGGCTTTTCACGGGCCCCAGGGATCGGCGGAACCCCCCTTACGGGAGGCCATTCGCGCTTTCACCCGGTTCTCACCATTACGGTACTCCCCGGGCTTATACGCTTAGCCGGCCTTGTGGACCGGTCCGCCTACCCCGAGGCGTCACCCTCTGGGCTTGCGTTGCCGCACCTACCACCGCGGTACGGGAATATAAACCCGTTTCCCTTTCGCCAGCTCCGAGTTACGGGCTGGCTTAGGACCGACTAACCCACGGCTGACGATCATTGCCGTGGAACCCTGGCCCCTTCGGCGGCCGGGATTCTCACCCGGCTATGCTGCTACTCCCGGCAGGATCCACAATACCGACGGGTCCACTGGACCTTACGGCCCAGCTTCCACCCCATCGGCACGCCCGCCTACCCGATCACGGACCAATCGGTCCGTGCGCCGGGGTCTCGGCGGCCGGCTTAAGCCCCGTCCATTTTCGGGGCCCCTGACCTCGACGGGTGAGCTGTTACGCACTCTTTAAAGGATGGCTGCTTCTAAGCCTACCTCCCCGCTGTCTAAGGCCAGGGACACCCTTTGGAGTAACACTTAGCCGGCACTTAGGGGCCTTAACCCCGGTCTGGGTTGTTCCCCTCTCGGGTGACGGCTTACACCGCCCCCCTACTCCGGCCATCTACGGCGGTGGTGGGTTCGGAGTTTGACAGGGAGCCGGGGGATTTCTCCCCCTAAACCCCCAATCAGTGCTCTACCCCACCACCTACCTCCGGCCGGGCTATCCTGAGGGATAATTCGGCGGGAACCAGCTATCGCCGGCCTCGATTGGCCTTTCACCCCTAGCCCGAGGTCACGGGAGCGAATTGCACGTCAGCATCCCTAGCGGGCCTCCATCCCTCTGTTGAGGGACTTCACCCTACCCCGGGCTAGATCGACCGGCTTCGGGTCTCACGGCCGTGACTCCGGGCGCTTTCACACCCCGTCCCTCGGCAAGCGCCTGCGGACCTGTCGGTTTCCCTGTGGCTTCGGGGCTTAACCCCCTTAACCTCGCCACGGCCGTGAACTCCCTGCCCCGTGATCCAAGACGGACGGTGCAACCCCGGTCCTCTCCCCTCGTACTCCCGCGTCGCCGCGGTTTCCTTCGGGGAGACTCAACCCTTTCGGGCCGCACCCACCTATCGCCGCCTGGTTTCAGGCTCTTTTCACCCCCTGCCAGGGGTGCTTTTCAGCTTTCCCTCACGGTACTAGTTCGCTATCGGTCTCGGGACGTATTTAGGGTTGGGAGCCGATGCCTCCCAGCTTCCCGCCGGATATCCGACCGACGGTACTCAGGAACCCTGCAGGAGCCTGAGGGCTTACGCCTACGGGGCTTTCACCCTCTACGGCGCCGCGTTCCAGCGGACTTCGGCTTCACCCTCGAGGCTCCGACGCAGGGCCCTACAACACCACATCCCCTCCGGGTTTCCCCGAAGGGTTCAGTTTGCCCTGTGCCGCTTTCGGTCGCCCCTACTCACGGCATCGCTTTTGCTTTCTTTTCCTGCGGGTACTAAGATGTTTCAATTCCCCGCGTTCCCCCTCCCGACTGGGAGTGCGGCAAGAGCCGCGGGAGGTCCCATTCGGGAATCCCCGGTTCGACGGCTGCCTGCGCCTCGCCGGGGCTTATCGCAGCTTGCCACGCCCTTCGTCGGCGCCCCGAGCCGAGCCATCCACCAGGCGGCTTAGGTTTTCTGCCCTCTACTTAGAGGGCTGGGCATTTTTTGGGTCAATCCGCCTATGCACGGTCCTCATCGTGACCCCTGTTCGGGGCCTAGGACCCTTCCACCCCGAGCTGTGCTCGGGATGTGCACCTCTTCGTGGTGGACCGGCCGGGATTCGAACCCGGGGCCTTCGGCTTGCAAAGCCGACGCTCTCCCAGGCTAAGCTACCGGCCCACGGATGGCAGGCCCGACATCCCTTAAACCCCCCGGACGGATTTCCGGCGATAGGAGGTGATCGAGCCGTAGGTTCCCCTACGGCTACCTTGTTACGACTTCTCCCCCCTCACGGAGCCCAGGCTCGACCCGACCTCCCCGAAGGGAGATCAGGCCTCACCCGGACCCCGCTCGGGTGGAGTGACGGGCGGTGTGTGCAAGGAGCAGGGACGTATTCGCCGCGCGATGATGACACGCGGGTACTAGGGATTCCAGCTTCACGCGGGCGAGTTGCAGCCCGCGATCCGAACTGGGGGCGGGTTTAGGGGATTCCCTTCCCCTTTCGGGGTCGGATCCCATTGTCCCGCCCATTGTAGCGCGCGTGTAGCCCGGGGGTTTCGGGGCATACTGACCTACCGTCGCCCGCTCCTTCCTCCGGCTTATCGCCGGCGGTCCCCCCAGAGTGCCTCCTCCCCAGCGGGGAGGACTGGCAACTGGGGGCGCGGGTCTCGCTCGTTACCACACTTAAGTGGACGCCTCACGGTACGAGCTGACGGCGGCCATGCACCTCCTCTCGGCGTGTCCGGCAAGACCTTCAGCCTGGCCTTCATCCTGCCGTCGCCCCCGGTGAGGTTCCCGGCGTTGAATCCAATTAAACCGCACGCTCCACCCCTTGTAGTGCTCCCCCGCCAATTCCTTTAAGTTTCAGCCTTGCGGCCGTACTCCCCAGGCGGCGGGCTTAACGGCTTCCCTTCGGCACCGGGCGAGCTCGAAGCTCGCCCGACACCTAGCCCGCATCCTTTACAGCCAGGACTACCCGGGTATCTAATCCGGTTCGCTCCCCTGGCCTTCGTCCCTCACCGTCGGACCCGTTCCAGCCGGGCGCCTTCGCCACTGGCGGTCCCCCTGGGATTATAGGATTTCACCCCTACCCCAGGGGTACCCCCGGCCTCTCCCGGTCCCAAGGCCCGCAGTATCCCCAGCAAGCCCCACGGTTGAGCCGTGGGATTTCGCCAGGGACTTACGGGCCCGGCTACGGACGCTTTAGGCCCAATAATAGCGGCCACCACTCGGGCCGCCGGTATTACCGCGGCGGCTGCCACCGGCCTTGCCCAGCCCTTATTCCCGGAGCTCTTTACACTCCGGAAAAGCCGTGGCGATGCCACGGCACTGGGGGTCCCCCCGTCGCGGTTTCCCGCATTGCGGAGGTTTCGCGCCTGCTGCGCCCCGTAGGGCCTGGACCCGTGTCTCAGTGTCCATCTCCGGGCTCCCACTCTCATGGCCCGTACCGATCTTCGGCTTGGTGGGCCGTTACCCCACCAACTACCTAATCGGCCGCCGGCCCATCCTCGGGCGGGCCGAAGCCCCTTTCGGCCTGAGGACCTTCCAGTACCTCAGGCCTATGGGGGATTAGCCCCAGTTTCCCGGGGTTATCCCCCTCCCGAGGGTAGGTTACCGACGTGTTACTGAGCCGTCCGCCGGTGCGCGCAAGGCGCCCCATGACTCGCATGGCTTAGTCGGACCCCCATAGCAGTGGCCTCCGGCAGGATCAACCGGAATTGAGCAAGGAGTACGGCCGGTGGGACTTCCCATGGCGGGAAGTACCAAATTCCGTCCGGGGTTTAGTCGGGATGTCGGGCCTGCCTTACCCCCGAGGGGTCCGCCTTTCGGCGTTTCCTCGGGAGCGCACATTGCTGTGCCCATGGCTGGAGGGCGGGGTTCATCTTGGGTGCTTTGCACCCGTTCCCCCCGACGCCGCCGTCTTGGCGCCTGGGCTTCGTCGCGCCCTGTTCGGGCGCTCCACCCAATAGGGGTGAACCCCAGCAGTGAAAAATTTTTGCAAAACCTTTGAGGGGGCAGATTTTTGAAAAAGAAGATGTTAAAGAGCGCTTCAAAAATTTGGAAATTTTAACATAAAAATGATAAACCCTTGGAAAGCCCCATCCATTCCCTCAACTCCCAAAGTTATGTGGTGAAGCATCATGGAGTGAGGGGGAAGCCAGCACTTATGGCATCACTCATACTCATCCTGATGGCCGAGTTGGTAGTCCTGCTGTTGCTTACCTACGGGAGCCTCGGCCACCGGATACTGAACTTTCTGGCACTCGTCTCACTGACCATCAAAAAGTATCCTCCTGACAAACTGAACGACGTGCGTTTACGTTGAGGAGTATCTCACAGGCTACCGTTGCATACCGAAGGTTTTCGAGGGAAAATGCAAAGAGAAAGTTGAAAGGGTTGTGGGGAAGAGTTAAAGCGCCAGTATATCAGGCACGATGCTTATCCTCGAAACCGGCGTCGGTATGGTGTTCGTAACCGCAAGCTCGTCAACGGCTCTGCTGACGCGCTCAATAGCACCCTCGGCAAAGACACCGTGGGTTGCCGCAACGAATATCTTTTCGGCCCCCATCTCCCTGAGCAGGTTGGCTGCCTTAACCATCGTCCCGCCCGTGCTGATGATGTCATCAACTATGAGGACGTTCTTCCCGGCCACGTCTATATCTACGGGCCACATCTTCACTTCCGTCGGCGAAACGCGCTTCTTCTCAAAGTGGCTGTACTCAAGGCCGAGCTTTTCCGCCACAGCTCTGGCCCTCTCGCGCGCGCCCTTATCGGGGGCAAGGACTACACCGTCGCCGAGCTTATCCTTGAAGTACTCGGCTATTGCCCTCGCCGGAGAGAGGTTAACGGCCTTTCCAGGGAAGAACCTCAGGGTTTCGGGATTGTGTAGGTCGAAGACGTAGAGCTCGTCGTAGTAGAGACCTATCGCCCTCATTATTGCCCTAACGCTTATCGGCTCGCCCTCCTTGGTGACCCTGTCCTGCCTCGAGTATGCCAAGTAAGGAACAACGGCCCTAAGCTTGGTGAACCCCCTCTCGCGGAGGGCATCACCGATAAGAAGGAGCTCGATGAGGTTCTCGTCTTGGGGCTTAAAAGTGGACTGCACCACCAAAGCCTCATCACCAGAGCCAAGGACTCTGACGTATTTTTCCCCATCTGGGAACTTCTTTATCTCAACCTCAACGAGTTCCCCGCCGAGAGCTCTAACCTCTTCCTCAAGGTGCCTCGCACCGCTTCCAACGACGATCATATCAATCACCCCGTAACCGTGAAATCTTGCCGTTTCCATGTTTAATCTCTGCTTTATAAATCCACCGTCATGCTAAAAGAACGGCAATTATTCCTGCCAGGAAGATGCCGTCGAAGGTTCCAGCACCGCCGATGCTCACCATCGGTGCGCCGAGGTTCTTGATTTTATTCCAGTTCATCAAATCAGCGCCGATTAAAACTCCCATCGTTCCACTCGCGTAGGCCACCAGCGGGGGATTGCCGTCTCCCAAGAAAAGTGCCAGAATCACTGCCATTAGTGGTGGGAGCAACATCGGCATCGCTATTCCAAGGCCCTTAACCGGTTTTGCAACGGCGTTGCTGAACAGCGAGGCGATTGCTATGGCGACTAATGTGTTGAAGAGTAGCCCGAACTGGCCAAGGTAGATGGTCCTTAGCAGCCCGTATATGACGACGCTTAGAGGAACCAAGGCGCCGCCGACGTTTACCGCTATTATAACCTTTCGCTCCTCCCAATCGAAGTACGGAACTGGGTAGGGTATCCCAAAGAACCTGACCTCCCTCACCCTCAAGACGGGCTCGTAGGAGGTCTCTTCAGCTATGGGGATGTTGATGAAGCTGCCAAAGAGGGCGAAGAGAAAGAGAGCATAGGCCACCTGTGGTGGGATTCCCAGCCTCTCAAAGGCGGCCGTAACGATGCTCGAGAAGAACACGAAGAGAATCACAAAGAGGAGGAACATCACGATAAGTATGGGAATCGAGACAGGCGGAACTATAAGGCGGCGGCTATTCATCTTCATCCACCCTCACGTTGGCCCAGACCTGGGCCCCTTTGGCAATGTCTACCTTAATGGGCTTCTCAAACTTCTCCGCATTGCGGAGAACCCACGCGTAGAGGGCTTTTCCGTTTGAGTAATCCACCAGGAAATCCAAATCAACGAGGTGCTTGTCCCTGTGCTCAGCGAGCTCTTCGGGTGTGAAAGGCCCGAGAACCTCGACGAGTTCAGCCTTTCCCAAAGCCCTTCCTCCGTTGAGAATGAGAATCTCACCCCTCACTTTGGTTCGGGACTTCCGTATCTCCCATGTCTTCTTCCCTTCAACGATTAAGCTCGCGAAGGGCTCCCGTACTATGAGACCTTTCTTGAGGTTCGGCTCACCCATAGGCATCCAAAGGAATAGCGAAGCGGCAGTTTATAAAACCAACGTCAGCCCTTGAAATCCCCAAAGAAAAGTGAACAATGAAAAACTTTAAGTTTACCTTACCGAACCCACTCTCTGGAGGTATTACCGATGAGGATCATCTGGTACGGACACGCGTGCTTTTGGGTCGAGACCAACGGCGTGAGACTGCTCATCGACCCCTACCCTGAGGTTGACGATGACCGAATTGGTGAGGTTGACTACATCCTCATAACCCACGAGCACAGTGACCACTACGGAAAGGTCGAGCTGCTCTCAAGGCTCCGCAATGCGACGGTCATAGGGCCAAAGCCAGTCTACCTTATGGCCATCAGCGATGGCGTAACCAGGGTAAAGGAGATTGAAGAGGGTCAAACCCTCGAACTTGACAACGGGGTTAAAGTTACGGCGATCTACATGGAGCACCCCTCGAGCCAGTACCCGCTTGGATACCTGATAGAGGGCGACAAGACGGTATTCCACACTGGAGATACCTACTCAGCTCCAGCCCTTCAGAGACTCCGAGGAAATATCGATGTGCTGATGGTGCCCATAAGCGGCCGTTCAACGGCAAATGAGCGAGAAGCCGCACAAATCATCGAGGACATCAGGCCAAAGATAGTTATTCCAATGCACTACGGGGTTTACGGCGGGGGCAGCGTCGAGAAGCTTCAGGACGAGCTGAGAAAGAGGCGTGTTTGGGCTGTAGTAAAACCCCTCCAGCTCTACGAGGAGCTCTCACTTTAGCGGTGACCCTGATGCTGACCACGGGGGTCAAATCACTCGACGAGCTATTAGGAGGCGGCATAGCCTCCGAGGTTCTAACCCAGGTTTATGGTAGCTTTGCAACTGGCAAAACTACGCTGGCGCTCCAGGTCGGACTTCTGAGTGGAGGGAAGGTCGCATACATTGATACAGAGGGAGGTTTTTCTCCAGAGCGGCTCGCTCAAATGGCCTCAGCGTGGGGTCTTGATCCCGACGAGACTCTTCATAGATTCATCCTATTCACACCGAGTGACTTCAAGGAGCAGAGACGAACGATAGGCAGCCTGAAGAGGATTATTGACAAAACGTTTTCCCTCATCGTCGTTGATTCCATAACCGCCCACTACCGCGTAGAGGAGCAGAGGAGGAACCTGACAGCTGAATTAGGGAAGCAGTTACAGGTTCTCCTCTGGCTCGCGAGGAAGAACAGAATTCCAGTCATCGTCATAAACCAGGTGCACTTCGACTCCCGCGCCGAGAGGCTCAAGCCGGTGGCCGAGCACACCCTCGGTTACCGCTGCAAGGACATACTGAGGTTGGACAAGCTGAACACGCCGGGGCTAAGGGTTGCAATCCTTGAGAGGCACCGCTTTAAGCCAGAGGGCGGGATAGTCTACTTCAGGATAACGGAGAAGGGCATAGAGGACGCGCTTGAAACTGGGGAGGTCAAGAAAGAGGACAACATCACTCCATTCTGACTTCATGAACCCTTCCGTCGCCATTTCTGGGGATTATTACTTGCACTGCGGTTTATAATAAAAAGAGAGACATCAAAAGCTCACGCTCAGACCTTCTCAAAGACCTCCTGCGTTATCCTCAGAACGGCCCGATAGAGCTTCTCCGTGATGATGCCCTCCTCGTAGTGCTCCGTGAGCTTCTCCTTGTCTATTATCTCCTTCTTGCCGTCGGGCCACTTGACGATGTCCACCTCGAGGTCCACGTAGCGCGCCCTGTCCGGGTAAATCTCAACTGGAGTGTTGATGTTGTAGTACTCGCCCTTCAGGTTGCCGTTCCTGTCGTAGTACCTGTGGACGAACCACCACTTTCCGGCCTCTATCTCGGTGATCACGTAGTCGCCGAACTCTATCGGCAGGTCTAGGCCGTCGTAGACCTTACCCGGCTTTAGATGGCGCTTCATGGTCACTTTCAGGGGGTTCATTGAGACCTCCAGTATCTCGCCCGGTCCGATTCTTATCCTCTGGCCGTCGGGTTTGTAGTGTTCAAGGCTGAAGAGCCAGCCCTTCTTCGGACCCTTGTTGGCTATCAGCGCCTCCCAGAAGCCCTGCTTCACCCTCTCCCTCTGGGACGGGACTTTGCTCAGAATACCCTCGGCTATCTCGACGGCGAAGCTCAGCTCGGGATCGTATGCCTTGAGCTGGTGGTGGCCCTCGACCGTCGGAACGACCTTGTTCCTTATCTCGTCCAGCTTTTTCTTGGCTCCTCCACCGAACTCGACCTCGTAGATGTTCCTTCCCTCGATTATAACGGACGGGGCTGTGTATGAATCGGCCTTCTTGAGCCTGTCCGCGAGCTTTGAGAGCCTTATTATCTCGTCCCTGAGGGTGTTCCAGTCTTTGTAGGCAGCGGCCGTCCTCCAGAGGATACCCCACTCACCGAGGTCTATGCTCAGCCCGAGGATCCTCAGCCTCTCCCTCTCACCCTGGTCGCGTATTTTCCTTGAAATCTTGACGTGCCTCTGTGCCCCTATCGGCTTCGGAATCAGCACGGCGTAGTCGCCGGGGATGGTCAAGGTAACGCTCAGGTGCGGCAGGAGGTTGTGCTTCTTCACTTGAACGAGAACCTCATCGCCCTCCATAACGTTCGGAAGTTCCTCTGCAACGACGGTTCCGATGGCGCTCCCTATGTCGATATAGACGTAGCGCTCATCCCGTTTAACCACCATGCCCTTGTAGATGCCGTAGAGCTGGTAGGGAAGCCTTCTAAAGAAAACGTCTATTAGTTCCTCTTCCAGAACTTTCCTAACTTCCTCAACCTTTGTTCCGACGAGAATAACACCATGGTGATCCTTCTTGTCGTATATGTCAACATCAAACTCGTCGTAGGTTCTGTCGAGGTTGAAGCGCTCGACGATCTTCTGGCTCGGCTGGGAGATACCAAAGCCCCTGTCAAGGAGCACTTTGGTCAGGGCCGTGCTGTAGATGCCCCTAATCCGAACTGAAACTCCTGTGTCTGTAGACACTTTCACCACCCCTCATCTTCTTTTCCACTACCCCTATGAGCGTGAGTCCCTCGAGTATCTCTCCAGCGTTCACGACGCCGCTGAGCTTCTCAACGTTTCTCGCCTCAACCCAGAGCAGGCCCCTCGAATGCCAGTCCTTCAGGGCCTCTTCAACCTTATGGACGTCACCGGGATGATAGTAAAGCCGGAATATGAAGCGCCTCATGACTCCGAGCTCAACCTCAAGCTCCTCAATTTTCCTAAGCTTGTCCATTATACTCATCGGCACCTTTTTCTCTTTTTCGCCTTCGGTTAGAAGGGCCAGTCCCTCAACCTCGGTAGCAAGTTCCTGGAGCGCTTTGCTCACCGCGTAGTCATAAATCCTGTGAAAGTGAACCAGCCTGTCCAGAGCAGTGTTCAATCTAAGCCTGGCGTCATAATCGGTCGTTTTCGCCAGCAGAGACAGAACCTCCTCGAGGCGAAACTTCATCTGGTGCTCGTTCCTGTGAATCTCCTTTGCCAGCTCCTCGGCATTTCCACCAATGTATGCAAGCTCACGGTAGAGTGCCGAGGCTATCTCCAGCTTCTCCCTGGACAGTGCGTAGAGCCCCTTGATCCTCTCGAGAAGAGCCGCATAATCCTTCTCCTCATAGATGGAAGGAAACTGACGCTCAAATTCGGCGTGAAGGGCTTCAAGACGGGACAGCTTATCCCTAAGTTCCTCAACGTTCATGCGGAAAACCCCCTGGGATTATCTTCCCATTTCACCTACTTGTAGTTTTCGATGAGAGTCTGTTAAACGAAAGTACTTACCCAAAATCTTTTTTTAAGCCCGGTGGTTAATTATCCCGGGTGCTTAAAGATGGTGCTCTTCGACCGTTTCGGCAGGCCAGTGACTAACCTCAGGATTTCCCTCACGAGAGACTGCAACTTCCGGTGCTTCTTCTGCCATAGAGAGGGCCAGCACTTCAACGCGAGGTTAGAGCTCACTCCAGCTGAAATCGAGAGATTGGTTAGAATAGCCTCCCGCCTGGGGATAAAGAAGGTGAAACTCACCGGAGGCGAGCCAACGGTTAGGGACGACATCCTGGAAATAGTACGGCGCATAAAGCCCTATGTGGCCGACCTCTCCATGACAACCAACGGAAGCCGGCTTAAGGAGCTCTCGAAGCCCTTAGCAGAGGCAGGACTGGACAGGGTCAATGTCTCCCTTCACAGTCTAAGGCCAGAGGTTTACAAGCGCATAACGGGCGTTGATATGCTCGATACGGTTCTCGAGGGTATAGACGAGGCTGTAAAGTACCTAAGCCCGGTTAAGCTTAACATGACAGTGATGAAAGGCCTCAACGACGGCGAGATATGGGATATGATAGAGTTCGCCGCCAAAACAGGGGTAATACTCCAACTGATAGAGCTGGAAGCTCCAAAGGAGATGACCCAGACGAGCTTTTTCAGGAAGTATTTCTTCCCACTAAAACCAGTGGAGCAAAAGCTGGAGGAGATGGCCGTTGAGACAAAGGAACGGCGGATGCACAGGAGGAAGAAATACTTCATACCAACGGACCACGGCATCGCGGAGGTGGAAGTAGTTCGCTCGATGCACAACACAATGTTCTGCGCCAACTGCACGAGGCTTAGAGTAACCTCCAACGGAAAGTTCAAGACGTGCCTACTTAGGAAGAACGACCTTATCGACTTCGCTACCGCCCTCAGAAACGGGGCCAGCGACGAGGAGCTCATTGAGATTTTCAAGAAAGCGATAAGATTGAGGGAACCATACTGGAAATAGTTTAATACTATTTCATCCCAAACTATAATGGTGACTCGATGGAAGTCAATCCCCTGCCCCTCACAGTGGGGCTTTTGCTCCTGCTTGTAACAGCCTATGGGATACTCAGAGCCAGGCGTTACTATGGCCTCGCAGACAGTCCCACTAGACGATTTATTACCGGGCTTGAAGTGGCATTGGTGCTCTTTGGGTTTGCCGGCGGGACCATGATGATCCTAATGGCTTTTCTCGGGGAAGGGCTATTTCTGCTGGTTGAACTTGTACTCATCACGGGATTTTTGTTCTTGGTAGCTCTGTCCATTAGATACCTAGAGGAAGAAACCCAGGGCATATATGGCAAAAAACTCACTGGAGAGACTGGAATAAAGAAGTCAGACGTTTTTCTCGTCGAAACTACTGAAGAAGCCAAACTTCTCCTGAAGGCCCTTGAGCGTGAGAACGTGCCAATCTTTGTCATCAGCAGACGACCAAAGGACGACTGGACGCGCAAATTCGGGATAAATCCCGAAAAATTCCTATGGCTCAGCGGAGTACCTCATAAGCATGCCGTTAACCCAAGCAGTTTGCACATCCTCAGGGAGGAAGCCGTGAAATTCATGAGGAATCACGACAGGAGTGCAATTTACATAGAGGGCATAGAATACCTAATGTTCTACGTGGAGTTCAATGCCATAGCAAAGTTTCTCTTCACACTTAGAGACTACGCACTCGTTAACGGTGCTTACATGATAGTCCTCGCCTCACCCTCGATCCTGGACAAAAAACAGTTCACCATCCTTGCCAAGGAATTCAAAAAGCCCGACATAGAGGAAGTTGAGGAAATACTATTCAGTAAGGCGTTCTTTGGGGGCATAACACGAGAGGACCTGGACAAGTTAATTGGAAAAACAAAGGTTAAAAGCAGAAAAAGTGAGGAGCAAACGGGAGAGGGGAATGCCAGCGATAGCGGTTCCAAAGAGGGAAGCAGATCCGGTTAAACGTAAGCTTAAACGGCTCGGCCTCTATGATGGGAAAAGACGTCCCAAGAGGGAAGGAGAGCTCGTTCTTCTACCGGTTTTGAATCCGGAAGAAGTGAGGAAGCTCGGCTACGAGGTTCTCGATGTTGACCTTCCACTTAGGCCCGAGAGGCAGATTTACAAGAACCTGGAGAGCGTTTTGGCAGAGCGCCTGACTCCAGAGGAGCTCGCCCACTTGAGGCGCTACGACGTTGTGGGTGATATAGCCGTAATCCAAATCCCTCCCGAGCTGGAGCACCGTGTTGACGACATCGTCTGGGGCCTGAGAAAAGTCCACCCCTTCCTGAAGGTTATAGCCCGGAAAGGCTTCCACGAGGGGGCCTTTAGAATTCGCGACTACTCGATAATCTGGGGCGAGCACCGCTTAGCCACGGTTCACAAGGAGAACGGGGTAAGGCTGAGGGTAGATTTAAGCAAGGCCTTCTTCAACCCGCGGATGAAGGGGGAGAGATACAGACTGGCCCAGCTCGTCGAGGACGGCGAGAGGATTCTGATACCCTTCGCCGGTGTCCTTCCCTACGCATTGGTTATAGCCCGCTATAAGGCGGTGAAGATAACGGCCATCGAGCTGAATAAAGAGGCCTACAAGCTCGGCATTGAGAACCTCGAACTCAACAGGAAAAAGCTCAAGGGAGAGATAGAGTTCATCCACGGCGATGCCTTTGAAATACTTCCAAAACTGACAACGTTCGACCGCGTTATAAGCCCAACGCCGAAAGGAGTGGATGCCCTAGCTCTAACCCTGAGCAGGGCCGAGAGATGGCTCCACTACTACGACTTTGTCCACGAGGACGAAATCAGCGCCTTCAAGGAAAGAATCCTAAGGGAATGCGAGAAACTGGGAAAAGAATGCGAGGTAAGGATAAAGAAGGTCAGCGACTTCAAGCCCCACGTCTTCAAGGTCTGTGCGGATGTAAAAATCTTGGAAAAAGGATAAAAAGTTCACTTCTTCAGGAAGTCGAACAGAGTCGCCTGCTTGCCCTTCTTCTTGGGCTTGTCTATCTTGTCAGATTTCTTCTCCTTCTCGAGGGGCTCTATCTCCTCCTCGGCCTTCTCAAGCTCCTCCTCGCTGAGCTCCTCGGCTTCTTCGGCCTCCCCTGGCTCCTCCGTTACCTCCCCTCCGGCTTCCTCCATGGTTTCCACGGCAGCTTTGACGTGTTCCTCCAGCTCGCTCCGCGCCTCCTTCAGCTTCTTGTGGATGTTGAGGCTCTTGCCCCATATTGTCCTGGCCAGTTCCTTGTCTCCGGTCAGGAACTCGACCTCCTTCTCGCTCAGCTCGAGGAAAACAGTGAAGTGCGCAGCCATCTCTGGGTTGCTCTGGAATATCGACTTGATGATCTCGAGCGTCTCCAGGGCCTCCATCCTGGCCATGTGCATCTCTTTCATGATTTTTTTCACTATCGAGTCCCTGAGCGAGCGTTCTTCCTTGCTCTCCGTGAGAAGCTTTATCGTCTTTGGGGGATAAATCCTGACGAAGCCCTTCTTCTTGACCCCAGCAACGGCGACTCCAGCCGTCATCATGTCTGTGGCGTACTTCCATAGCGAGTAGTTGCCCGTTCTCTGGGCCCTGCCAAGGTATATATCAGCTCTGCTGAGCGCTTCATAGGCCCTCGCGATATCTTCGGGCTTGTAGTAGACGTAGGGCAAGTTCTCGTCTATCCACTGGAGGAGCTCGTGGGGGTACATATCAACGCCCAGAACGGCCAGCTTGGCGCGTTTGGCGTTGTCGGTTGCGAACAGCTGGGCTAAAGCCTGGAAGACGCTCTTCTCCACGTCGCGATAAGCTAAGACCTCCTCGGCATCCTCGATTCCACCAGAGACAACCGTCTGGAGGTCGTTTATTGCCGCCCTCAAGTCGCCGTTGGCGTGTTTGGCTATTTCCTGGAGGATTTCCTTTGGAACGGTTACGCCCTCGGCCTTTAGAATCCTTATGAGGGCCTTCATTATGTCCCTCTGGGTCAGGCGCTTGTATTCAACGATTTGAGCCTTGTTCCTTATTTCCCTCGGAACCTCCCAGTAGTGGTTGGCCGACATGACTATGGGGTTCCTGGCTTTATCGATGAGCTTGGCTATCTCCCTGGCCCCGCTCGGCTCTATGTTGTCGGCCTCGTCGAGGAATATCAGTTTCCTCCTCTTTCCGAGGATGTCCATCGTGTAGGCTGCCTGGACGTAGCGCTCTATCTTCTCGTAGGTCCTCTCGTCGCTCGCGTTGAGCTCGATGACCTCAAAGCCGTACTCTCTGGCCAAGGCGTAGATAGTGGTGGTCTTGCCCGTCCCCGGAGGCCCAGCGAGGATGAGAGCCTTCTTCTTCGGTGCATTACCGTGCAGCCAGGCCTCTATCCAAGCCCTTACCTGCTCCAAAGCCTTGTCCTGGTTCACTATCTCGCTCAGCCTTCTCGGACGGTACTTCTCAACCCAGGGAACGTCGAAGGACGGCATTGGGCATCACTTACCCATCAGGGTGAACTGAGCGAGCAGAGCCTCGAGCTGTATCATCTCGTTCGCACCTTCGACGAGCCTGAAGTTGTACTCGCCTATCTTGTCCGCCAAAGCGACCTTCTTGTCCTCTGGGATCGTCAGATTAAAGACCTCCCTGTGCATCTGAATTAAAACGTCCTCGCCGCTGAGGCCCTGCTTGAGGAGTATCTCCCTCAGCTTTTCCCTCGCCTTAAGGAAGTTGCCCTCCAGAGCCAGGTTCATCATCTCACGTACATCCTCTGGTCTCGCCCTGCTCGCAACGAGGAAGACGTTCTCGTCGGTTATCTTTCTGTCTAAAGCTGCTGCCGCCTGAAGGACGTTTATTGCCCTCCTGAGGTCGCCTTCAGCGACATAAAGGAGCGCCTGAAGGCCGTCCTCAGTGAGCTCAAGCCCCTCGTTCTCGGCTATGTACCTGATGCGCTTTGCTATGTCATCGTCGTTGAGCGGCCTGAAGCGGAATATGGCACACCTCGACTGTATTGGCTCGATTATCTTGCTGCTGTAATTACAGCTGAGTATGAACCTCACGTTGGTTGAGAACATCTCCATTGTTCTCCTAAGCGCCTGCTGGGCGTCCTGGGTTAAAGCGTCCGCCTCGTCGAGGAAGATTATCTTAAAGCTTGCACCGCCTATCGGCTTAGTTCTCGCGAACTCCTTCACCTTCTCGCGGATGACGTTGATGCCCCTTTCATCCGACGCGTTGAGCTCGAGGAAGTTGTGCCTCCAGTGCTCCCCGAAGAGTTCTCTAGCAAGACATAGTGCTGCGGTTGTTTTTCCAACGCCAGGAGGGCCAGCGAAGAGCAGATGCGGCATTGAGCCGGTTCTAACGTAGTGCTTTAAGCGCTTGACTATATGCCCCTGACCGACTATATCATCGAGCTTAACGGGCCTGTATTTCTCAACCCACGGCTTTTCGAGGATTTTAACTTCCTGAACTTCCTCTGGCATGGTTACCACCTTACCTAAAGGCTTAATGGGCAACGAGGGTATTAAGCCTTTTGCCATGATTGCTTGAGCGTGCCAAGCACGAGGCTGATTTACCCCTCTGCTGGAGGAAGTCAACTTCCCGCTGGGCCAATGTACTGAACTGGTTAGTGCAAAGCTTTTATACCTCAATGTCCAACTTCTAGCGGTGGTTCTCATGGCGAAGCTCGACTGGATTAGGGAAGAACTCAAGGAGCTAAAGGAGAAGGGCCTTTATGTAACTATTAGAAAGCTCGAAAGCGCCCAGGGGCCCTGGGTTGTGGTTGACGGAAAGCGCGTTCTCAACATGTGTTCAAACAACTATCTCGGCTTGGCCGCCCATCCGAAGATTAAGGAGGCCGCTATAAGGGCCATCCTCGACTACGGTGTTGGTGCCGGAGCGGTTAGGACCATAGCCGGAACTATGGAGCTTCACGTGGAGCTCGAAGAGAAGCTGGCCAAGTTCAAGAAGAGAGAAGCCGCAATTCTCTTCCAGAGCGGCTACAACGCCAACCTGGGAGCTATAAGTGCGCTCCTCAAGAAGGGTGAGGATGGAGTATTCATCAGCGAGGAGCTCAACCACGCAAGCATAATCGACGGAATGCGCCTCAGCGGCGCTCCAAAGGTCATTTACAAGCACCTCGACATGGAAGACCTCAAGAGAAGGCTGGAGGAGAACAAGGACAAGAAAAAGAAAATCATCGTCAGTGACGGTGTCTTCTCTATGGACGGAGACCTTGCCCCGCTCCCGGAGATGGCCGAGCTGGCTGAGCAGTACGATGCTATACTCTACATCGACGACGCCCACGGTGAGGGTGTTCTCGGAGACAGCGGAAGGGGTATAGTGGACCACTTCAAGCTCCACGACAGGGTTGACTTCGAGATGGGTACTCTCAGTAAAGCATTCGGTGTCATAGGTGGCTACGTTGCTGGTCCTGAGGAGGCCATCGAGTACCTACGCCAGAGGGCCAGGCCGTTCCTCTTCTCGAGCGCTCCGAACCCGCCTGACGTTGCCGCCGCAATAGCGGCCGTTGAGATACTCCAGAAGAGCGACGAACTTGTCAGACAGCTCTGGGACAACACCCACTTCCTCCAGAACGGGTTGAGAGACCTCGGCTACGACCTCGGCAACACCAAGCACCCGATTACCCCGGTCATGCTCTACGACGAGAAGCTCGCCCAGGAGTTCTCAAGGAGGCTCTACGAGGAGTACAACATCTTCGCGCAGGCCATCGTCTATCCGACCGTCCCGCTCGGAACCGCCAGAATAAGGCTCGAGCCCTCAGCGGCGCACAGCAAGGAAGATCTCCAGTACGTCATCGACGCCTTCGAGGACCTCGGAAAGAAGACCGGGTTCCTGAAGTGAGGGCTTTTCTCCCATTCTTTTCTCAATTAAACACCACAACAACTAAAGCCACAGGTTAAAGTGCCCGTAATCACAAAAGCTATGCTCATGCCCACACCTCCAGACCAAAGCGCAATAGTACCTGCATATTCCTCTTTCTCAGGGAAGATAACCTCTCGGCTAACAGCCTAACGATAAACCACGGCATCCCGTGATGGCCCAGATTATCAGAAATGCCAATTATGAAGTAAACGTCCATTCAGAACTTCACCCACTCAATCTTATAGTACACAACGTCGTTGTCCTCATCAACGACCGCCATGACCATATTCTTCCTGACACCGTGGGCCACCCTGACGCGGGCGGTTATATCGTTTGGACTGAAGCGGAGGTTCTCCGGGACGACCCAGATGAGCCACTGGGAGTGCTCGTCCATTCCGCGCCTGTAAACCCTGAAGTGGGAGCCGAACTTAAGGGCCGACTTGACGATATAGCCCCTGTCGCGCAAGTCCTTGTAGACGAGGTATTTGATGTCGAACTGGTCGTCCTTCTTCCTTCCGAGCTCGAAGAGCTCGCTTAGCGAAAGCTCGCGCTCGCCGTCGAGAACCTTTATCTTGCCCCTCTCCATCAGGTAGGCCGCCTCGATGAGAGACAGGAAGAGCTTTCCATTGACTACCTCTCCAAAGTAGCGCTTGTTGTAGAACTGGTTTATCGCCTTCTCCCTCTCGCTGAAGACCCTGTCACCGCTGAGCTTGAACTCTATCGGCTCCTTCAATTCCTCCCACCCCACTCGTCGGCCGGCATGAGCATGTAGTAGGCATCCTCACCGTCGGCGTAGTAGCCTATTATCCTCTTAATCCTCCTGAAGCCGAAGCGCTCGTAGAGCTTTATCGCCTTTTCGTTGCTCACGCGGACTTCAAGCCCTATGTAGCGCGCGCCCTTCTTTATTAGCCTTTCTATCGCCTCGCTCAGAAGGGCGGAACCTATGCCGTTGCCCCTATACGCTGGGTCAACCGCTATGCTCATTATGTGGCCCTCCAAATCGGGCCTGAGATAGGCCATCACGTAACCTATAACCTTTCCGTGGTACTCCGCGACGAGAAAGGTGTCGGGGTTGTTCTCGAGGAATACTAAAAAGACACCCCTCGGGTACTGCTCACGGAAGGAGACCCGCTCTATCCTCACTATGTCGGGCATGTCGAAGAGCTTGGCGGGCCTTATGACCACCATTGATAGGGGGATCCTACCGCCCAGCTCCATTGTGGAGACGCTCATGTTAGAATCTACGAGTCAAAGCTTTTAAGGCTTGAGGGAACTCTAAGCGGGTGGCCACCCCGGCGTGATGAGCACTCTCGAACCTGACCCAGGGATGATGACCGGATTCCTGGCTGATTGCCGCCATTCTCCTCACTTCCACTATCCCGTTGAGTAAAACTTATAGCCCGGAAAAACCAACATACTCGACAGGTGGTGTTATGCGGATTAAAGAAGAGGCCGTTGGAATAGTGACCGGTGAAGCGACCGTCAGCTCATTCCAGTTTTATGCTCAGCCCGATGCCGATTTGAAGTTCGGAGACTTCGTCGTTGCCAAGCTCTGTAAAGAAGCGAAGGAAAGAAACTGCCGCTGGAGCGATGATGTTGAGTGGGTCATTGGAACGATAAGGGGACTGAAGAACATAAACTGGCTCCTCAGCGAAGGGAAGAGCACCTACCACTCCCTCCAGCTGGACATAAGGGAGTACGGTGAGAGCATAGGCGAGAACGAGGCTCTGATAGTGAACGTCCGCGTGCTTGGAAGGGTCATCATAAACGGTGAGCGGGCGGAGATAGTCCCCAACCGCGTGCCGATACCGAACGGCAACACCGTCTACAGGGCCAGCTCCGAGCTCCTTAAGGCAATCTACTACGGCGGCCCTGGGTTCATCGAGGTCGGGAACCTTCTCCTGCGCGAGGACGTTCCCATATACCTCAACGCCGACGAGCTCGTCTCGAGGCACTTCGCGGTTTTAGCGGTTACTGGTGCGGGCAAATCAAACACTGTGGCGGTTCTCATAGGGGAGATAACCAACAGGCTCCGCGGAACGGTCGTGGTTCTTGACCCCCACGGCGACTACGTAAAGCTAAGGCTTCCTGAAACGGGCAGGAAATACGTCAAGCTAATAGAAGCCAAAATAATGCCCGAGGAGATGGACAGCGAGGAGCTGGCTGACCTAATCGAGATAGCGAGCAACGCGACAATACAGAGGGAGTTTTTAGCTAAAGCCTGGGAGACCGTCAAGCACGAAAACCCAACTCTCGGCGGAAGGGAGCTAATAGAGGCCCTTATGAGCACGATAACCGAGTGGATAATGAACCGCGCTGCTTATTTCTGGGACGAGGGGAAGGAGAGCTACATAACCGAGGAACTCAAGAGCGAGAGGATCGAAACGCTAAGGGGCGTCGTTTACAGGATAAGGCGCTTCCTGAGAAACTACGGCTCTCTACTAACGAGTGAGGATTTGATAGCCCAGATAGAGCCAGGAAAGGCCAACGTGATTGACCTCGGCCCGCTGGACGAGGGCCAGATGAAGGTCGTAGTTGGTAAACTCCTCGAGAAGATATTCGAAGCAAGGGTCGACTACGAACAGGCCAGAAAGAACATCCTCCGCCTGAGAGAAGACCTGAAAGAGAACCCCAACTCAAAGACGGCGGAGGAAATTAAGAAGTTCGAGAGCACGATGAGGGCGATAGAGAACAAGAGCCCGGCTTTGGCTGAGCCCATACTCATCATAGTGGAGGAAGCGCATATCTTCGCGCCTCATGGTGAACACAACGACGCGGTGAGGATACTGAGCAGAATAGCGAGAGAGGGCAGGAAGTTCGGGGTGGGCCTTGGGATAGTAAGCCAGAGACCCAACAAGCTCAACGAGGATGTCCTCAGCCAGACCAACACAAAGATAATCCTCCGCATCGTCAATCCCAAGGATCAGGACTACGTCCTGAGGGCGAGCGAGCAGCTGAGTTCCGATTTGCTCGGAGATATAGCTTCCCTCGGCAAGGGTGAGGCCGTTATAGTAGGCCAAGCCATAAGCCTCCCGGCGCTCGTCAAGATACACAACTTCAAGGCCCTCGGCGGTGACTATGGTGGGGAAGACATAGGCGTCGTAAGCCGCTGGAAAGAAAGGGCAGAGCGTGAGAGGCTCGAGAGGGAGAAAGAAAAGCTGTACGAAGAAGAGGAGATTGAGATAGACTTCTGAGGGATGGGAATGAAGTTCGCCCACATAGCGGACGCGCACCTGGGCTTTGAGCAGTACCGCCTTCCTTACAGGGCCGAGGAGTTCACCAGCTCCTTCAGGGAGGCAATAGAAAAGGCCGTTGAAGAGAGGGTGGATTTCATACTCATCGCTGGCGATCTTTTCCACCAGAGCAGACCCAGTCCGGAGACGATAAAGGAGGCCATAGAAATCCTGAACCTGCCAAGGGAAATGAGTATCCCAGTCTTCGCGATAGAGGGCAACCACGACAGAACCCAGAGGAGGATCTCCGCTTACCACCTTCTCGAAAGCCTTGGTCTGCTCCATCTCGTCGGCCTGCGCGAGGAGAAGGTCGAGAATGAATACCTAACCAGCGAGCGCCTTGGAAATAAGTTCCTCGTCAAGGGCATCTTTGATAAAGGCCATCAGAGCATTGAAATCCACGGGATAAAGTACATGAGCGCGGCCTGGCTCGAAAGGAATAAGCTGAGCGACATATTCAAGCCAAAGGGAGATGCAATCCTCATGCTCCACCAGGGCATCAAAGAGCTCATCGAGAGGATGGTGGGTTTAATCCCGGAGAGCCAGCGCGACTACTTCGAGCTGAAGATGGAGGACTTACCGAAGGGCTACATCTACTACGCCCTCGGCCACATCCACAAGAACTTCGAAACGAATTATGACATTGGAAAGCTCGTTTATCCGGGCTCACTCCAGCGCTGGGACTTCGGCGACTACGAGATAAGATACCGCTGGGACGGAAGGGCATTCAGGGCAAAGGCCGGAAGCGAGAAGGGGTTCTACATCGTCGAGGACTTCGAGCCGAGGTTCATCCCCCTGGAGGTAAGGCCCTTTATAGACATCAAGATAGAGGCGGATGAGGAAACTGCCAAGAGGGAAATCAAGAGGCTGGGCGCCAAGATACCGGGCGAGGCCTTCGTGAGACTTGACCTAAAGTGGGAAAGACCCTTCGATGTCTCGGCGTTCCACGAGCTCCTGAAGGTTCGCTACGTCTACATCAGGACGCGCTTCGAGAGGAAGCTCAGGGCTGGAAAGCCTGGAGAGCTCCCGAAGCCAGAGGAATACTTCCTTCCAGTGGAGCTTAAGGCGATAGAGCTAACTAGAGAGAAGAAGTTCGAAGCGGTTGATGCCGTTGTTGAGCTTTTCCTCGGTGAGGGCTGGGAGGAGAGGCCAAAGGAAAGGGCAGTTGAGAAGCCAAAAGATAGCAGGGAGGAAAAAGCCGAGGAAAGAACCGGGAAAGTTGATAGAAAGGTGGAAGAGGGACAAGACGCACCGCCAAAGAAAGTCGAAAAGAAGGATAAACCCGTCAAAAAGCCAAAGAAAGGGGCCGACCTTCTCGTGTGGCTCGGTGGTGAAAAATGAAGGTTGAGAAGATTCTAATCAAGGACTTCCGCTCGCACAAGATTACAAAGGTGACCTTCACGAGCGGGATAAACCTCATCGTGGGCCAGAACGGCTCCGGAAAAAGCTCGCTACTCGATGCCCTGCTGGTGGGCCTCTACTGGCCCGCCAAGCCCAAGGACCTCAAGAAGGACGACCTCCTCCGGATAGGCGGAACTGGAACGGAGATAACCGTCTTCTTCGAGAAGGACGGGGTTAGGTATCAGGTGCACCGCAACATCACCAGGGGCATAGCCTTCGTCAAGTACCACGACGGAAGCTCCTGGAAGCCCCTTGAGAGCGGTCAGAAGCAGGTCAGGGAATGGATGGAGAAGGCCATCCCCTACGATGTCTTCGTCAACGCTATTTACATTCGCCAGGGTGAGATAGACGCCATCCTGGAGAGCGACGAGAGCCGTGATAAAGTTGTGAGGCAAGTGCTCGGCCTTGACAAGTACGAGAACGCATACAAAAACCTCCTCGAGGTCAGAAAGGAAATAGAAGGGCGGATAAGATCCATAGAGGGCTACCTCAAGAGCACCGAGAACATAGACGAGCTAATTAGAGGTATGGAGAAGGAGCTAGCCGAAACCCTTAATGCCATAAATGAGCTCTCGCCGGAGATTCCAAAGCTGAACAAAGAGCTCGAGAAGGTTGAAAAGAAACTTAAGGAGCTCGACGCCCTTGCAGAGGAAATCAACTCCTTCAGGCTGGAAGTCAGAAGAAAGGAAGGAAACGTAAAAGCCCTCGAAGCGAAGCTCCGGGAGCTGGAGAGAAGGATAAAGGAGAGCGAAGAGCGCGTTAAGGAACTCGAAGAGAAGGTCAAGGAACTCGAAGGGCTGAAGGAGAAGGCAGAGGAATACCTCAGACTTGTGGACTTCAGGAGGAGATACGCCGAGGAGAAAGCCAAGAGCGAGAAGCTGGCGGAGAGCTATAAGGCCCAGATTTCGGGCATAGACGAGCGCCTGAAAGAGCTTGGGGCTCTTAAGGAGAAGCTCAAAGAGCTCGAAGAGAAGAGGGGGAATCTCGAAGAGAAACTCAAGAGCCTTGAAAAGAGTGCCAAAGCCTATGAAGAGGTCAAAAGCCTAACGACCAACCTTGAAAGGCTGAGAAAGAGGCTCAAGCTAAAGCCAGAGGAGATTGAAAAGCTCGCCGAAGAGATAGAGCGTGCCAGAGCGAGAAAGGAGGGGATAGCGAAGGAGCTCGAGGGGATAAGCTCGAGGAGAGGCGAGATAAAGAGCCAAGTCAAGGAGCGCAATAATGCCATTCTGGAGCTTAAAAGGGCCCGCGGAAAGTGCCCTGTCTGCGGGAGGGAATTAACAGAGGAGCACAGGAAGGAGCTTATGGAAAAATACACCCTCGAGCTTAGGGAGTTCTCGAAGGAGCTCAAGGCCCTCGACGAGGAGGAACGGAAGCTCAGGCGTGAGCTGGTCGAGATTGAGGGCATCCTCAAGAGGGAGCGCGAGCTCTTCTCCCAGAAAGAGCTCTTGGAGCAGATTAAGGAGCTTGAGGAGAGGATCAAAGAATACGACCTCGAAAAGCTTGAGAAAGGGGCGGAAGAATACGAGAAGCTGAAGAGCGAGCTGGACAGAATTGAAGGCGAGCTCAAGGGGCTCAGGGAAGAGCTGGCAAAGGCAAGGGCCCTCGAAAAGAAGAGGGGGATCCTTGAAAAGAAGCTGGAGGAGGTAGAAGACAGACTCAGGAACCTCGAGGAAGAACTCGGGACACTTGGCTTTTCAAGCCTAGAGAAGCTCGACGGCAGGATCAAAGAGCTCGAGCCCGCCTACAGGAGATATTTCGAGCTGAAATCTGCCGCAAGTGAACTGACGAGGGAAAGGGAAAGGCTCGAGAGAAGTCTTAGGGAGCTTGAGATGACTAAGAAAACACTCGGGGAAGAGGCACAGGCATTGAAAGATGCCAAAAATAAACTCGAGGAGAAAGAAAAGCTCTACAGCGCCGAGGAGCATACCAGGCTAAGGGAAGACTTCACAAAGCTGAGGGAAAGGCTCGCAGAAAAGAGGGCCCAGCTCGAAGCACTGGAGAACAAACGAAACGAGACCATGGAGAACCTGAAGAAGCTCAAGGAAGAGAAGAAAAGACGGGAGGAAAAGGCCAGGGAGCTAGAAAGGCTGAAGAAAGCTAAAGAGCGGGTGCAGAACCTCAGGGAGAAAGTGAGGCATTACAAGGCGATGCTGAAGGAGGACGCCCTGTCCAAGGTTGGAGAGCTGGCGAGTGAGATATTCGAGGAGCTGACAGAGGAGAAGTACTCGGGCGTAACGGTAAAGGCCGAGGAAAATAAGGTCAAGCTCGGTGTCATCTACGACGGAAAGGAATACGGCCTCGGTTTTCTCAGCGGCGGCGAAAGGATTGCCCTAGGCCTGGCCTTCCGCCTGGCGTTGTCTCTCTACCTCGCAGGAGAGATTTCCCTCCTTATTCTCGATGAACCTACCCCCTACCTCGACGACGAGAGACGCAGAAGGCTGGTCGACATAATGCAGCGCTACCTGAGGAAGATTCCGCAGGTGATCGTGGTCTCGCACGACGAGGAGCTGAAAGATGCCGCCGACAGGGTGATACGGGTAAGCCTTGAGAACGGCGTTTCCGTGGCAAGGGAAGTAGAGCTGGGGGTGTGAGGATGAGCTACAGGCTGATAGACAGGGCCAGCGTGGACAGGATCAAGGCGATGCTCCAGAGGGGCTACGCGGAGGCACAGAACAAGCTAAAAGATATAGAGTGGCGTGAGCTTCCCAAAGAGAAGGTCAGAAGTAGGGTTTACGCCGTTGATGGGAGCCAGGGAAAGCAAAGGCTCAGCGGGACTATATTCTACGCCGTCTCATCCTATGCCTTTGGCAATGGTCCTGCCTACAGGCTCGTTTATACCAACGCGATGCTCTACAACCAGGGAATTTCAGATCAGATTATCCGCCTTCAGATGGAAACGCTTGAGAACAAGCTCGGCTATTTGGCAGGGGAGCTTGGGAAGGTTGACTACATTATGATGGACGGAACGCTGACCGGCTCGCTCACGAGGCCGCCGGTTTATCCGGAGAGCGTCAAGGGAATAACGACGATAAGGAACGCCCTCGGCGAAGAAGGTCTGGAAAAGCTCGTGGAGCGCTTTTTGGGAATGCTCGACGAACATTACTCTATACTTATAGAGAGGTTGGGGAGTGGAGAAAAGGTAAACGGCGGAGTTATCCTGGCCGACGAAAAGCTCTCCGAGTTTGAGGAGTTCTACAAAGCGATGGAGGGCTATCCAGTCAGAGACTTCGCGGGAACTCTTCCCCGGAAGGTCAGCATCTCCAAGGGTACGTTAGAAGCTTATCTGGAGGGCAAGAAGAGCGCAGACGAGATTATGAGGGAACTCCTGAGCGAGTACGGTGAGGAGAAGGAGCTAACCCTCGAAGATGCCCGCAACGCCGTCCACGTCGTCCTAGGCTACCTCGAGTACCTCTACTCCCTCGAGAAGCTCCTTCAAAGGAACCTTGTTTACATCGCCAAGAGCTTCTACAACAGAAAGATAACCGGGAAGCTCGGCATAGATATCGTCGACGTTCCGTATCTTGATGCCTATCTACGGAAAAGGTTCGGGGAAGAGATTGCTGGCTACTACATAATAACCCAGGGAGGGAATCCAATAAGCCACCGCATGCCGAAGGTTCTGCAGAAGTACTTCCCAAAGGTGGAGAGCTATATCGAAAACGGCGTGGCAATGGCCTACATCAGAACCATGAAGGGCGGCGTTATATACCTCCTCCAGAGCAACCGCGAGATAAACGACGAGCTCCTGAGCAGAATCCTCTGGCACGAGAGCAACGGCTACTTCAGACCCCTCCAGAGGGCGCACGAGGGAGTGAAGATCGAGAAGAGGGCCTTCGAGGCTGAGCTTGCTGCCCTGCTGAACATAATCAAGAGGGAATCACCGGAGCTTAGGGTCTTTCTCAAATACGGAAGAAGTCCGCTGGAGTAAAAGCAGAAAAAAGGCGTCAGGAAACCGCCGCGCTGAACTCCGCGAGCAGCTCAGCGTAAGCCGGGTCCAGACCCTCCAGGTAGGCTTTTATTTTTCTACTCGTTCCCCACCTGTCCTGCCCGGCCAAGACGATGACGACCTGTCCCTCGACCCAGACGTCGGTCTTGATGAACATCCCGGCCTCGCCGTCGATTATCGCATTCTGCTCCTCCAAGCTTAGAGCCTGCTGCACGTAGGAACCAACGCCGTCGTAGGCCTCCGGGCCGCCGAGGATTACAACTATCGGGCTTTCTTTGTAGGCCTCGAACTCGTTGGCGGTGACGCGCTTCACAGAGAGGCCAAGGGTCTCAAGCTGGGAAGCGAGCAGGTCCCCTCTTATGTCCCAGTCTATATCGTTGGCGAGCACGACGACCTCAGGGGTCAGAAGCGGCTGGTAGTCCATCGTCCAGTTGATAAGCTCCTTGAGGACGGAGAATTCTGCATCTCCTCCAGCTTCAAGCTCGAGGGAAGTGTAGACGGCCCTGTATTCGCCCTCTCTCACCAGTATACCGCCGCTGTAATCCTCGGTGTAGGCAAGGAGCGCTGGCAGGTACTTCCTCACCGCGTGGAGGAGCCTTATGCGCTCCAAGACCGGCCTCTCAAGAGTCAGATTGACGGACGAGTCCCCAAAGCCCAGGGAAATGCCGTCGTCCGAGAGGCTCATCCCGGTGAGGATTTCGGCTAGGGGCATAGAAGCCGCGAAGGAGAAGTTGAACGTCAGCCCGGTCAGGTTGGCCATGCTCTGTCCCATCTCGCGCATCCTCAAGCCGTTCTCATTGGCAAAGCGCATCACGCTCCTCTTCGCTACTCCGAACTGGAGGGATGGGAGGACGTACTGCCAGCCGGCGGCAGAATAGACGTTGGTCTCGAGCTTGCCTCCAGCGAACGGGCCGTCCCTCGAAAGGACGAGGAAATAGCCCGTACTGATGTAGGGAATTACAGCTGGAACATCAGTCAGGTTAAAGACCTTCCTGGCGCTCTCCGCTATGGGAAGAAGCTCAAGGCCAACCATCTTTGCAAGGCTCGGCTCTTCCCAGCTCTCGAGGCTTCCGATGTGCTGGGGGTTCGAGGCATCGAGGAGGCTTCCGTGGGTAACTATAAGGCCCGCGTGGTTGGCTTTGAGGTAGCCCTCGAGAGCAACCATCTCGTCAGCTGAGAGGCCCCACTCGGGAAGCCATAGGTTGGAGAGGATTATCACCTCGGGCTTGAACTCGCCGAGGGCTTCAATGAGCTCCCCGGGAGAGACGATCCGGATGTTGTAATCCTCAGAGAGCATCTCCCAGTGGTGCTCGCTCAGCATCCAAGGGCTTATTTTTGTCAGCGGCTCGGCTATGGCCTCGTAGTCGGAGAGGTTGTAGTGGTAGAACTCGCGGGAGCTGTTGAACTGCTCAATGAGCGAGGATAGAGAGCGCTCGAAAGCCATGGTCTCGACGGATGGATCAACGATGAGAATCTTTGGCCCGAAGGGATTGACTACGTAGTAGGCATAGACAGGGCTGACGGATACGTGGCCCTCAACGTCGGTGACCTCTATCTTGAACTCAATCTTAGTGCCCGGTGCGCCAGCCGGAAGGTTGAACTTGCGGTAGAAGACATAGAAGTTCTGGCTCTCACCGTAGAAACGGTCTATTATGGACTGATAAATCGTCCAGTTCTCTCCGGCTGCTGCTGTCTTTACATAGGCGGGTTTCCATCCACCCCCGTTGATCCTGTAGTATGCCGTGATGTTCTTGATGCCAAAGTCCTCGGCGATGTAGAAGTAGACGGTGTATGTCTCGGAGGGTTCTATGACGAAGCCCTCCGGAACGTTCCCCACGATTATCAAGGGAGGATGCGGGTGTGTGACTATTATTAGCGGTGATGCATACGGCAAAAACGAACCAAGAAGCAGCACCAACACGAGAACTGCTAGGGATGTTCTAATCATAGGTCTCACCATGATATAATTATCGCTTCCAATCTATTTATACCTAACCCGAAAGCTTTAAACGAGTGGACAAATAATCCAGGCTCATGAGGAAGTGGCTTCCGGGGCTGATAGCCCTCTCCCTTATCGCCGGATTCCTCGGCATTTACATCGGATCAGTTAGCATCTCCCCCTCCGACGTCACGGAGAGCGTGGCCTATGGGATAAAATCAATCCTAGCGCGTTTTTTCCCCTCGATAGAGCTCGGGGAAAAGCCAAAGTACTTCATCATCATCTGGGAGCTCCGCCTCCCTCGCGTTCTCCTGGCTTACCTCGTAGGGATAGGTCTGGCATCCGCTGGAGTTGCCTCCCAGGCCCTCTTCAAGAACCCCCTGGCTGACCCATACATAATTGGAGTGAGCGCTGGAGCGGGCATAGGGGCGGCGCTTGCTGCCATATACGCGCCCACCCATATGGGCACATTCGCCCTCGCCTTCGCGCTTCTCTCTGTTTTTGTCGTTTACTCCGTTTCCCGCGTCAATGGTCACGTCCCCATTGATACCCTCCTCCTGGCAGGGATAGCCTACGGCTTCCTCGCCAGCGCTATCACGTGGTACCTCGTCATAAGCCAGGGAGAAAAGGCCCACGTCACCTGGATGTGGCTCATGGGGACGTTCAACGGCACGGGCTGGAAGGATGTCGGGGAGATGTTCGTCGTCGCACTCTTCGGAGTCGGGTTTCTCATCCTGAAATGGCGCGAGCTGAACCTGCTCCTCTTCGGTGAGGAGAGTATAGCCCTAGGCCTCGACGTGAACCTCTATCGGAAGCTCTTTATTGGAGTAATAGCGCTCCTCACGGCCTTCGCTGTCTCAACCGCGGGAATAATCGGATTCGTTGGTCTTGTCAGTCCGCACATAATGCGCCTCCTTCTCGGTCCGAACCACAAAGAGCTCACTCCCGCTTCAGCCCTCTTCGGTGGCGTTCTCCTTGTGGTGGCGGATTTGCTCGCTAGAACCGTTGCTAGGCCGACTGAATTGCCCGTCGGAATCATAACGGCCCTCATGGGCGCTCCCTTCTTCCTCTACCTCCTGACGAAGCACAAGAGGGGGGAGCTGTACTCATGATCCTTGAGGTTAAGCTCTCCTTCTCCTACAGCGGGAAGGAGGTCCTCAAGAACGTCGAGTTCACCACAGAGAAGGGTGAGCTTCTGGCGATAATCGGACCGAACGGCGCCGGAAAGAGCACACTTCTCAAGTCGATGGTGGGAATCTTGAGGCCAACAGGCTACGTGAAGCTCAACGGGACCGACCTGCTCTCGCTGAAGCCAAAGGAGAGGGCGAAGCTGATAACCTACGTCCCCCAGAGCTCCTACCCTGAGTTCGCCTTCACAATAGAGGAGTTCGTCGAGCTCGGAACCTACGCCACGCGCGGGGACATGAGGAGCGCCCTCAAGAGGGTGGGTCTCTGGGAGAAACGGAAGGAGCAGATAACGAACTTAAGCGGCGGCGAGTACCAGCTGGCTCTGATAGCGAGGGCCCTCGCCCAGGGGAGCGAGGTTATTCTCCTTGACGAGCCGACTTCACACCTCGACATTAACCACGCGCTCAGGATAATGGAGCTCCTCCGTGAGCTGAGGGAGGAGAGGATAGTCATAACGGTTCTCCACGACTTAAACCTGGCACTCCGCTACGCCGAAAGGCTCATACTTCTCCACGAGGGCAGGAAACGCTGGGACGGAGCGCCAGATGAGCTGAGTCCGGCCGTTATTGAGGAGGTCTATGGAATCAACGCAAAGATAGTTGAGGTTGACGGAGAGAGGCTCCTGCTCGCAAGCCTCTAGCAAAGGTTTAAAACCTGCCGTGAGAATCAGTCTCAGGGGTGAGAGAATGGAAACGAAGAAGACTGGAACTACCACCGTGGGAATAAAGGTCAAGGACGGTGTCGTCCTAGCGGCCGATACTCAGGCTTCCCTCGACCACATGGTTGAAACCCTCAATATCAGGAAGATAGTCCCAATCACCGATAGGATAGCCATCACAACCGCCGGAAGCGTTGGAGACGTGCAGGCTTTAGCGAGAATGCTCGAGGCGGAGGCTCGCTATTACCAGTTCACCTGGGGCAGGCCGATGAGCACCAAGGCCATGGCCAACCTGCTCAGCAACATACTGAACGAGAACAAGTGGTTCCCATATCTTGTCCAGATCGTCATCGGCGGCTACGTCAATGAGCCAGAGCTGGCGAACCTGGATCCACTCGGCGGCTTGATATTCGACAACTACACCGCGACAGGCTCTGGCAGTCCATTCGCGATAGCCGTTCTTGAGGACGGTTATAAGGAAGACATGAGCATCGAAGAGGCCAAGGAACTCGCAGTGAGGGCCATCAGGACGGCAGGAAAGAGGGACGTCTACACCGGAAGCAAGAAGGTCCAGGTCGTCGTTATCACGAAGGACGGCATGGAGGAGGAGTTCGTCGAGTTCAAGGATTGAACCAAATCCCTTTTTAACTTCCTTCCCAAGTCAGTCTCATGCAGGAGAGAACCCAAAGGTTAATCGCCCTGGCCCTCGTGCTGCTTCTCATTCCCGCCTTTTACGCGGCCGAGAAGGTTACAGTTACTCCCAACGTTGTTCTCGAGCAGGTAAGCGAGATTCTCACCCAGGTTCAGGAGATAAGGAACCTGACCTTCAAAGAAAAGCCCCAGATAATCGTAATCACGAAGAGTGAGGCCCTCGCGATGTGGAAGCCGTCCAAGACAGACGTGGAGAGGATGAGAGTAGAGGAGCTGACCTACAAGATGACCCTTCTCCTACAACCAGACTACCAGTACGTCAAGGAGGAAACCGAGCGCTCCACCAACTGGATAGCGGCAACGGTAGGGGATAAGATATACGTCATCCAGGAGAACTTCCTGTCGAACCTCGACGTGGCCGAAAGAACAATAGCCCACGAGTCAATTCACGTCCTCCAAAAGCAGTGGTTCGACGCGAAGTACGGTGCATACACGCTCGACGGAACACTCGCGATAAGGGCCCTCGTGGAGGGCGACGCCGACCTCGTAGCCGACATCTACTGCGAGCGGAGGGGCATTCCCATCTACAAGATACGCTCGCTAAGCGGCGACCCTCTCACAGACCTCAACATCTTCTCCTACGTCTTTGGAGACCGCTTCGTGAGGTACCTCTATGAGAAGGGCGGCTGGAAGCTGGTGAACGAGGCCTACAGGAATCCCCCAGTTTCAACCCAGCAGGTTATGCATCCCGAGCTATACCTCGAGAACGTGACACCCGTTAACGTGAGCCTGAGCGCCCCAGAAAACTCGCGCGTTCTCCGCGACGACAGGATGGGAGAGTTCTACGTTTACATCCTCCTGAGGAGCCACGGCTATGACAACGAGACCGCGTGGAACATCTCGTCCGCGTGGCGCGGTGATAGACTGCTCCTGACCCAGAACGCGAGCGGCTACACTCTCCAGTGGGAGGTCGTTTTCTCAAACAACGCGAGTGCCATGGCTTTCGGGGAGGCGCTCGAGAAGATGGCCAAGTATAACACCTACGCGAACTACACGATAAGGATAGACGGAAACTCGGTTCTTCTGATAGCGGAAAGGAGGGAAGGTCGTTGAAGCTCAGGTGTACAATCTGCGGCAGGGAGTACGATAAGCCCGTGCAGAGGTGTGAGTGCGGCGAGCCGGTAGAGTTTGAGCTCTTTCATGGGGAACCCTACATAGGAAAGACCGTGTGGGAGCGCTTTTACGACTTCTGGCCGGTCGAACCGGATCCCGAGCTGAGCCTCGGCGAAGGGGATACGCCCCTTGTAAAGTCAAAGCTCGGGAAAGAGCTGGGGATTAGGTTATACCTCAAGAACGAGACCGTCAATCCGACCTGGAGCTTCAAGGACAGGGGGACGTTTTTGGCCATAAGCCACGCTGTCAGGGAAGGTTATAAGGCTGTTGGAACCGTCTCAACCGGGAACATGGCCGCGAGCGTTGCTGCCTATGCTGCCAGGGCCGGCTTGAAGGCCAAAATCCTCGTCTCAGAGAAGGCCAGCAAGGAGAAGCTGAAGGCCGTTTCTGTTTACGGAGCTGACGTGATAAGGGTAAAAGGCGACTACGGGAGGCTCTACTTCGAGAGCCTGAAGCTCGGAGAGAGGCTCGGCGTCTATTTCATGAACTCGGACAACCCCTTCAGGGTGGAGGGCTACAAGGGAATAAGCTTCGAGATAGCTGAAGAGATCACGCCCGACTACGTTCTCATACCCACTTCTTCCGGCGGCCTTTTCAGGGGAGTTGCCAAAGGCTTCACCGAGCTCTTCGCGAGCGGGCTGATAGATAGAATCCCCACACTCGTTGCCGTTCAGGCTGAAGGCTGCTCGCCGATATGCAGGGCCTTCGAGGAGGGGAAGGAAAGGATCGAGCGCTTTGAAAGTCCAAAAACGATAGCCCACGCCATAGAGAACCCCCACCCACCGAGCGGGAACGCTGTCTTGAAGCTCCTCCGTGAAATGGGCGGCCTTTGCGTTACGGTGAGCGACGAGGAAATCATGAAAGCCCAAGCAGAGCTTGCAAGAGAAGGCCTCTTCGTCCAGCCCGCGAGTGCCACTGGGATAGCCGCGCTGAGGAAACTCAGGGAAAGCAGAAGAATCGAGGAAGGGGCAAAAGTGGTCTCAATACTTAGCGGGGCGGGGCTTAAGACCCTCGGCCAGCTTGACATCCGGGACGTTAGAGAGTGCCCGCTCGAAAAGCTCGACGAGTGTCTCAAAACCTAGACATGAACCATTTCCTCCAGTTCTCCCTGCTTCCCCCGACGGAGTCTCCGATATTCCCCGGGTCTTCGCCTAAGAGGAAGCGGTAGAGGGCGTGAACGCTCGCCGTCCACTTAGCGCCCTCGCCGAGAACCTTAACGACGCACTCTTGACCACGTGGAGGGTGGTGTGAGTTCTAACCTCAACTGGCTTCATAAGGCACCCTAACAGGTTGGAATGTATGTTTATTAAAGCTGCAGGTAAACTGAAACGGGGATTATCCAGCGGAGCTTGAAAGTTTTTCAGTGCACTAACGCCCCGCTCGAATAATAACCGCAAGGAGCTTGCATCATTAAACAAAAACTGTTATAAATGCCAAAAACAAGACATTAGTGCCAAATTAAAAACTTTTGAGGTGGTCAACATGGCCGAAAAGAAAAGAAAGAGGGTACTCATTCTCGGTGCCGCCGGAAGGGACTTCCACAACTTCAACGTCTTCTTCAGGGACAACCCCGAGTACGAGGTCGTTGCCTTCACCGCAACCCAGATTCCCGACATAGAGGGCAGACTCTACCCACCCGAGCTTGCCGGCGAGCTCTACCCGAACGGAATACCGATATGGAGTGAGGACGACCTTGAGAAGATAATCAAGGAGCACAACATTGATATCGTTGTCTTCGCCTACTCAGACGTCTCCCACGAGCACGTTATGCACCTCGCCTCTCGCGCTCACTCCGCTGGCGCTGACTTCTGGCTCCTCGGTCCAAAGAGCACCATGCTCAAGTCCAGCAAGCCGGTTATAGCGGTTACCGCCGTCAGAACTGGCTGTGGAAAGAGCCAGACCTCGAGAAAGGTTGCTCAGCTCCTCCAGGAGATGGGCTACAAGGTCGTCGCCATAAGACACCCGATGCCCTACGGCGACCTTAGGAAGCAGATCGTCCAGCGCTTCGCCAGCTACGAGGACCTCGACAAGCACGAGTGCACCATCGAGGAGAGGGAAGAGTACGAGCCCTACATCGACAGGGGCATGATCGTTTACGCCGGAGTTGACTATGAGAAGATCCTCCGCGAGGCCGAGAAGGAGGCCGACATAATCCTCTGGGACGGCGGAAACAACGACTTCCCGTTCTACGAGCCGGACCTCTGGATAGTCGTTACCGACCCGCACAGGCCTGGCCACGAGCTCAAGTACCACCCAGGTGAGACCAACTTCAGGGCTGCTGATGTCATAATCATCAACAAGATAGACACCGCCAACAGGGATGACATCCAGAAGGTCAGGGAGAGCATCGAGAAGGTTAACCCGAACGCCATCGTCATCGACGGCGCCTCACCGCTCTACGTCGACAAGCCCGAGCTCATCAAGGGCAAGCGCGTTCTCGTCGTCGAGGACGGTCCGACCCTCACCCACGGCGGCATGAAGTACGGTGCCGGTTACATCGCCGCCAAGAAGTACGGAGCTAAGGAAATAATCGACCCGAGGCCCTACGCCGTCGGCTCAATCATCGAGACCTACAAGAAATACCCGCACCTCGACGTCATCCTCCCGGCCATGGGCTACGGCAAGAAGCAGATCAAGGAGCTCGAGGAGACCATCAACAGGGCCGATGCCGATGTGGTCGTCATAGGAACCCCGATCGACCTCAGGCGCGTCATGAAGCTCAACAAGCCGGCCGTCCGCGTCAGGTACGAGCTCGAGGAGATCGGCGAGCCGAAGCTCAAGGACATCCTCAAGGAGTTCGTCGAGAAGTGCGAGAAGCTCAAGAAGTGAGCTTCTCAATTCATTTCCGGAACTTTTTTATTTATTAAGGTCGTATAAGCTCCGGTGATGATATGGAGGAGATGATTTTCTTTGCAGGATTCTTCTGGATATTGGCTCTGATAGCACTGGCGGCTACGATATGGGTTATCTACGACGTCTTCGTCAACCAGAAGGCGATGCCTGACATCGAGAAGGTGGTCTGGGTTCTTGTGGCGCTGTTCCTCGGCTGGATCGGCGCGATAATCTATTACTTCGTCGTCAAAGCGAGCGGCAAGTACGAGAGGCCACCAGAAGAGGAAACGCCCGATGAGCTCAAGGTATATTAACCCAAAACCTTTTAGGCATGACGCCTAACTATCCCTGCCCGGGGAGCACCGCCGAAGGCGGAGTCAATGAACTTGGGCGGGTTATTACCCCCTTTATAAATTGTGAAAACGGTTCTTCTTAAGATTCATAAATGGTTGAAAAGCGGGAGTTCCCAGCCTGTATAAATCACTCACCCAAGACCTGAACTATCACCCTTCTCCTCCTCGGCCTCACGTCCAGCTCGACGAAAAATATCTGCTGCCATATCCCCCGGACGAGCTTTCCATCAACCACAGGAAAGCACTCGCTCGCCCCGAGGAGCGTGGCCCTTATATGGGAGTGGGCGTTGTCGTCGATTCTGTCGTGAAGGTAGCCCTTGCCTTTGGGTATGAGCTCTCTCAGGGCCCTCTTGAAGTCCTCCAAGAGACCTGACTCGTGCTCTATCGTAACTATCGCCCCAGTAGCGCCGGGAACGAAGACGAGGACCTGGCCGTTCTTTATTCCCGACTCCTCGACAATTCTCTCGACCTCATGAGTTATGTCCACGAGGTCAATCTCGCCCTTCGTTGGGAAGTGAAGCTCCTTCGTGACGACCTTCATACCACCACCCAAGGAGAACTCCAAAGCCAAATCCTATTAGATTTGCGGCCATGTCGTAGGGCGAGAAAGTCCTGCCCGGGACGAATAGCTGGAGAAACTCGAGAAGGAAAGGCAGGGGGAGGAGGTAAAGGAAAGCAGACCATCCGAGGAAACCCAAAATGACGAACTCCAAGAAATGGACCACCTTATCACCGTGGGCAACGGGGGCAGAGGGTGTTCTAGGGGAGAGATTGAGAATGAAAAGCAGAAGGATATAAAGGACGAGTAGCTTCCGCCTCAAAGGCCATTCACCAGCCTCTTGAGCTTCTCCACGACCTCGAAGGGATCCCTCCCAAAGAGATAAACCACAGGCTCAACTCCAAAGCCACCCTCGTCCACCACGGCATCGTGGGTTCCATCCCTGAATGCATCTGCGATTATCTTGACGGCCTCGTCTTCCCCCAGCCCCCCGGTCTTAACCCTCGCAACGTTGAAACCCGCCCTTTCCAGGGCTAATTCAATGTCACTACCATAACGTATGTTCAGGACGCTCCTGACCTCTGGCCGAACCTTTCCAAGTTCCACGAGTATGCCAGCGGTGAAGCTGCTCGCGCCGAACTCGGGTGGCAAAGCGAAGGCCTTCCCCTTAACTGCCGTGATTCTCCCCGGAATGGCCGCGACGTCCTCAGAGCCTCCAGGGTTTGGAAGGGAATACGCGAAGTTGCTCCTGACCTCTGGAATAAGCGAGGGGAAAGCCTCGTTTCTGAGAAGCTCGTTAAGGGCCAAGTTAAGTCTCTCCAGTATCTCACCCCTCGTGGGTTGAGCTGAAAACAGCGACCTGCAAGCTTTCTCACTTATCCCGGCGTATTCTGAATAAAACCTGCACAGAAAACCGCTCTGGAAGAGTTCGAAGAGCCTGCGGGAGGTCAAAACTATGGCGTCCTCTTTAGTTCCACCGAAGAGGATTAGCTTCGACACTTCGGAGGCGAGCTTTTCGAGCTCATCGGCGACCTCCTTTGGGGGAACCTTGTATTTCCCTGCAAGATACTTGCTCACCATAGCCTGGGTTATGCCGAGATACCCAGCTATCTGGGCCTGCTTCATGCCACTCTTATAAAGGTTCTCAGCTATCTTGGCCCTGATGAAAGGCATGAGCTCCTCGGCAACGTAGAGGCTCGGCGTCCTCATAGCATCACCCTAAAACCTAGTTATTGAAGATTCGAACTGGGGTTTAAAGCGTTACTGTCAACAAGTTTATGTCAAAAAAATGTTTAAAAACCCATCGATTTTTACATTGGAAGGGCACTTATGGAATGGAAAGGACGCGACGTGATAAGCGTTAGGGACTTCTCCAAGGAGGACATCGAGTTTGTTTTGAAGGTTGCCGAGAGGCTCGAGGAAGAGCTCAACGAGAAGGGCTCGCTGGAGTACGCGAGGGGCAAAATTTTGGCCACCCTCTTCTTCGAGCCCTCGACCAGAACGAGACTGAGCTTTGAGAGCGCCATGCACCGCCTCGGAGGCTCGGTCATAGGCTTCTCCTCTGCATCGAGTACTTCAGTGAAGAAGGGAGAAAGCTTAGCTGACACAATAAAAACCGTTGAGCAGTACAGCGACGTCATAGTGATAAGGCATCCAATGGAAGGAGCCGCACGATTAGCGGCCGAAGTGGCGGATATTCCCGTCATAAACGCCGGGGATGGAAGCAACCAGCATCCCACTCAAACGCTCCTCGACCTTTACACTATAAAGCGCACCTTCGGAAAAATCGACGGCCTCAAAATAGGCCTCCTCGGAGACTTGAAGTACGGGAGAACCGTCCACAGCCTGGCTGAAGCTTTAGCATTCTACGATGTGGAGCTCTACCTCATCTCGCCGGAGCTTCTGAGGATGCCCAAGCACATCGTCGAGGAGCTCAAAGAGAGGGGTGTAAGGGTTCACGAGACGACCGATTTGGAGGGAACCATCGGAGAGCTCGATTTGCTCTACGTAACAAGGATTCAGAAGGAGCGCTTCCCAGACGAGCAGGAGTACCTCAAGGTCAAGGGAAGCTACCAGGTGAACTGCTCCCTTCTCAAGAACGCCAAGGAAGGCCTGAAGGTCATGCACCCGCTCCCGAGGGTGGACGAGATTCACCCAGAGGTGGACAAGACTCCCTACGCGCTCTACTTCCGCCAGGTCTTCTCGGGCGTTCCGGTGAGGATGGCTTTGCTCGGATTAACGTTGGGGGTGTTATGAATGGCCTCGTTAACCAAGCATCCCCCTCAGAACATATGGAGTGGGGATGCGTTTGAGGGGGAGCCCGTAGTGGAGACCCCCGAACTTCCGCCAGCGCTTGCGAAGGCAAGGGCTGAAGTCCTGGGGGTGCTGTGAATGGCCGAGCTCAAGGTTACCGCGATTAAGGAAGGAACCGTTATAGACCATATTCCGGCCGGAAAGGGCCTCAAGGTCATCGAGATACTCCGCCTAAACATGCCTAACGGGGGAGTTTTGCTCCTTGCCTCAAACGTCCACAGCAAAAAACTCGGCAAGAAGGACATCGTCAAGGTTGAAGGCCGCTTCCTGAGCGAGGAGGAGGTCAACAAGATAGCTCTGATAGCCCCAACGGCCACCGTAAACATAGTGAGGGACTACAAGGTGGCTGAGAAGTTCAAGGTCGAAATTCCTGAGGAGATAAGCGGAATCCTCCGCTGCGCCAATCCCAACTGCGTCAGCAACCACGAATACGTTACTTCGAAGTTCTACGTCGTCTCAAGGGAACCTCTGAAAGTGCGCTGCCACTACTGCGAGAGGACGATGGAGGAAAGTGAGATTCTGAGCAACCTCTGAGAAATGCTTATAATCTCTGCCCCCTTTATTTTTTAATTGTGAGTGGTATGAAAAGAGCCATCGCTGCGTTAGTAATTGCGTTCATTCTCATCGTGAGCATAGCCGGATTCGTTTACAGGGGGAGCCCATCAAAGACAGGCCCCATCGGAATCCGGATCACAAAAAACGAGGAGGACGTTAGGATATACGCAATGATCGAAAACGAAAACGCCGCCTTTGAGATGGCTCTTTTTAATATCGAGATTGGTGATGCAAAGATAAACAAGACCAACGTTCCGATGCTGGCTTACATCGGAGCGCCCGGGAGGGTTGTGTTCAAGATTAAAGGCTGGGCAATCAACTGGAACGGCGTTGAATTCGACGTCAGTGGAAAAGTAACCGTAAGCACAGAGGCCGGAAAGACCTACCTGATAACGCTGGAGCCCGTCCACGAGCCGGGCATCTTTGTTATGAGGCTCGACGAAAAGTTCAGCGGCGTCATCGGCTGGGACGTACCGACCACCATATTTCTCGATGATTCCACAGCCGTAGGGGATATCCTCGCGCGGGCAGGCTTTCCCACCGAGCTCACGGTCAACAAAGAGCTGAGGGAGAAGTACTTTAACTTATGGAAGGAAACCGGGAACCTGAGCTACCTCCAGGCATACAGAGATTTAAGCTACCACATCAAAACACTCGGCCTGATGGCCAAGCTTGGCAGCCTCCATGGGCCCGCAGTCAGGACTCTAGTCCTAGGCCTCAGGGCCACAGATTATTACTACGCCCACTGGAGCGAGCCGGGAAGGAAAGACATGACCATTGTCTTCTTCAATGACTCCCCGTATTACGGGGCACTCAAAGTCCCTGACGGCCCGATGTGGAGCAGGCTGCCGTTCATCTACTACACCGCGAGGGGCTTCAACTTATACCCGGTCTCGGCACTCCACTGGGCCCAGATATACTACGAGAGAGGCGATTACGATGCCATGCTCGAAATCCTGGACGAGCTTCTTCCGTTCGCCACCCACGGCACCTACAACGACACTGAATACGCGGTCTTCCACATCTATTTCCACTTCCAGAACGCGAGCGTCCCGTGGGTTTCAGGCTACGCCCAGGGCATGGCAGCAGGGCTTTACGCACTGGCATACAACCTCACTGAAAACGAAACTTATCTCGAAACCGCGAGGCTCTTCCTGAACTCATTCGACCTCCCGCTCGGTCAGAACGGCTTCGTTGTCCAGACGAAATACGGCCCCTGGTACCTGGAGTACAACTACTACCCCAGTGAACTCGTTCTGAACGGCCACATAATAGCTCTCCAGGGGCTGTACCACTACTGGAAAGTCACAGGCGACGAGAGGGCTTACGACCTCTTCTGGAAGGGCGCGATGAGCGTCAAAAAAGCCCTGCCCGATTTTGACACCGGGGACTGGAGCAGGTACGCGAGCATCTACGACTCCTCGAGCGAGTTCTACCACAGGCTACACATAAAGCTCCTCGTCTGGCTCTACGTGAAAACAGGTGCCGAGATCTTCCTGGAGTATGCGGAGAAGTGGAACGAATACCTAAAAGAAAGAGGGCTAAAGCCAGAGAACATCCCCCGGCTACTCAAGGATATGGGGAAGTGACCTCAACACGGGCAGCGTTGCCGCCAGGCCCACGAAGACGTCTATGGCGCTCTGTACGGCGTTCGGCAGGCCGATAGCAACCCAGAAGGGCACGTGGGTCCACTCCTCGACGGTCTGAACCACGAGCTCCCTGGGGACGCCGAGCCATATCGGGAGGGCGTAGTAGTAGTTGAGCGCGAGCATGAGGGGTATCCTGATGGCTATTCCAGCGAGAAAGCCAAGGATGGCAAAGAGGATGACCTTCTCCGTGGAGGCATTCTCAAAGTCGAAGCGCGTTATTCTCCTGGAGATTTCAAGGCCTATGAGAACGGCCAAAGTCGCGGTGGCCTTCATGCTGGCTCCGAGCCAGCTTGAGGGGGAGACTATGCTCAGCCCAACGAAGAGCAGGAAAACCGCAACGAGACCGCCCATGAACCCCGTGAGGAAGTAGGCCATCACTACTGGAACCGCGACGAGGTCTATCTTCATGCCCCACATGGTGGGCATCTCTATTGGCATGACCTCAAGCATCAGCGAAAGACCGAGCATCATTCCGATTACCGCTATTTCCCTTGGCGTAAGCTTCCTCATGTTCCCCACCGCAGGGAGATTTGTTCCAAGATTTATAAATATTTGTTCCATATATGGAACATACGTGGGCATCTTAAGGTGCAAGTTTTATGAAGAATCTTCCACACTTTTCTCCGGTGGTGCAGGTGATTACCACAAGACCATGCACAAGCATGAAAGCAGTAACGATAGTTCCAGAAAAGAAGTACCGCATTGACCTCAGAGAACTATGCGAATGCCTCAAAAAGAGAGAATACAGAGTAAAAAAGGTCACCCCATTCCTTGCCATCGTGAGCAGGGAGTTTGAGGTGAGCATCTTTCCCAGCGGCAGAATCATAGTCCGGGACACTTCCGACGAGAAAGAAGCCTTAAAAATAGCCAGGGAAATCTACGAATGCATAGAGGACCCAGGTGGTTGAATGAGAAGTGTCCCAGAAATAGAGGCGCTCGTGAAAAAAATCAGAAGGGAAAACGGCTTTCCAGATACTCCGTTCAGGATAGACGAGGTCCGCTATGACCCGGAGGGCGACAAGCTCTTCATAATAGCCCATGACAGGACAGATAAAAGTGTTGTGATCGGTAACAGCTTCGTCATAGGAAAGCTCAGGAACGCACTCGGCGTCAAGCAGGTGACAGTCTACTCGAACCTCGACCTCGAGATAAAGCGGAGGAAGCTGAGGAAAAACGCTGAGCTCGTGAGGGGAACGGTTCTTGAGTTTCTGCTCCCAATAATAGATGCCGAAATGAAATTCCCACCGAGGAAATGGCCGGAAGTTAAAGGGAACGTAAAAACACTCGTCTTCCTGAGCTTCAACGCAAAAGCCCTGATTGGCTTTGCGAGGAGGCTGAACCTCGAATACGATACAGTTGGAATACGCTACGCGTTCCCCAAGCTCGAATACGAGGCCATCGAAGGAGAGCCAAGGGAAATTTTGTTCCCCAACGAGGAAAGGCTCCTGGGTCTTGCCAAGGATAGGGACGCAAAACTTGTCCTTGCAGACTTCCCCTTTGAAGTAAAATTCAAAGATGGAGTTGCGCTCTTGAATCCATTCAGATTCCTCCACATAGGGTTTTTCGAGCTGAAATATCTGTTCGGCTTTGAGAAACCGGTGATCTACGATAAGAAAGCCCTTGTAGAGTTCATTATCGGCCTGACCTACGAAGGCCTGATGGAATCGACGGACGGTGCAAACCTGATATGGAGGATGTGGAAGAGATGATAGTAGGTGTCGTCGGTAAGATAGCGGCGGGAAAGACAACCATTGCAAAGTTCTTCGAGGAGAAGGGCTTCTGCCGCGTGAGCTGCAGCGAGCCGCTGATCGACCTCCTCACCCACAACGTCAAGGACTACTCGTGGATTCCGGAGCTGCCTGAGAAAGGGGAACCCACGAGGGAGAGGCTCATAGAGTTCGGGAAGTACCTGAAGGACAGGTACGGCGGGGACGTGCTCATAAGGCTCGCCATTGACAAGAAGAGGCACTGCAGGAACATCGTCATTGACGGAGTCCGCTCCAAGGAGGAGATAGAGGCCATAAAACGTGCCGGCGGCGTCGTGATCTACGTTGACGCCGACCCAGAGACACGCTTCAAGCGCCTCATGGACAGAAAAGCAGGGAAAGACAGGGGCATTAAACGTTTCGAAGACTTTAAGAGGATGGACGACGCCGAGGAAGAGCTTTACCATACCTCAAAGCTGAAAGACATGGCAGACTATGTGATAGTTAACGATGGAACCCTAGAGGAGCTCCGTCGAAGGGTTGAGGAGATAATAAGGAAGGTGGTCGAATGAAGCTCCTTATCATAGCTCCGTGCCTTTTAAGCCCCTTCTATGTCTATCGTGGGCCGAAGGAGAAGGAGTTCAAGACCGCTGAAGGTTTGAGAGAACTCCTCGCCGAGCTCGGCGATGAATGGCAAGTTCTGGCCTATCCATGCCCCGAATACGAGCTGATAGGCTGGCCAAGGCCACCCATGAGCAGGGAAGTTTACATGCACCTCGGAATGGTGGAGAAGGCCAAGACAATAGCCGACTTCATAGGTCGGGTCCTGACAGAGGAGAAGCCTGAGAAAGTCGTCTTTCTCGGGGTGAAGGGCTCACCCACCTGCGGTGTCTTCCACACCACTAAGAGCAACCCAGACGATTTCGACTTTAAGGCAATGCAGGAGTTCTTCTACCTGTCCAAAGGGGAGAGACTCGAGCGCTCTAAGGAGGTAATGGAGAAGGCGGGATTTAAGCTCGTCCCCGGGGAGGGGATACTCTTCGAGGTGCTGAAGGCGAGGTTTCCGGAGGCGGTTTACCTGGAGTTCGACAAAGATGACATTGAGAGAAGCGTGGAAAGGGTAAAAGAAGCCCTCAGGAACTAAGCCCTCGCTATTGCGTCTTTTACCAACCTCTTAGCTTTCTCCATCAATGCCCCGGCCTTTTCTTCCGTATGGGCCTCGAGGGTTATGCGCATTATCGGCTCGGTTCCGCTCGGGCGGAAGAGTATCCACCAGTCACCGTTCTCAATCCTGACGCCGTCAATGCCGATGAGCCGCTCATAGTCGAAGCTGTTGAGAGCCTCGCGCGCTATTATCTCCATGGCCTTCGCTTTCTTCTCGTTGGGGCAGGGTATCTTTGCCCTGAGCGTCACGTAGCGTGGGACTTCCTTAGTGAGCTCGCTTATCGGGCCGAGCCTGTCAATCATCTCCAGAACGAGTGCCCCGGCGAAGATTCCGTCCGGCGTCAGGTTCCACTGGGGAATGATCCAGGTTCCGCTCGGCTCGCCACCGAAGATTCCGCCGTGCTTTGCCAGCTCGTCTGCCACCGCAACATCCCCAACGCGCGTCCTCAAGACCTCACCGCCGAGGGGCTTGATGTAGTCGTCCAGGGCAAAGCCGGCATCGACCGTCGTTACTATTTTCCCCTTTCCGAACTTTCTGAGCATGTAGCCGCTTATCAAGGAAAGCATCACCTCGTACTCGACGAACTTCCCGTTCTCATCGACGACGCCTATTCTATCCGCATCACCGTCGTGGGCGATTCCAACGTCGGCCTTCATGGCCCTAACGGTCTTGGCAAGGGCAGAGAGGCTCTTCGCGTTCGGCTCAAGCTCTCGCACAAAGAAGCCGCTGGGGTGGGAGTTGAGGCTGATAACTTTGTTCCCAAGCTCGCGCTGGAGGTAAGGGCTAAGAATAGAACCCGCACCGTTTCCAGAATCGATTACAACGGTGTAGCTTCCCTCAAGCTCAACCATCTCAAGGGCCGCTTTGATGTATTCCTCCTTCGGGTCGGCCTTTCTGAGCGTTCCAATCTCGTTCCAAGGAGCCTCTTTGAAGTTCCCGGAGTCAATTATAGTTTCAAGCTCCGCCTCCATCTCCGGTGTGTAGGCCATCCCGTTGGCCTGCCACACCTTTATGCCGTTGTATTCGGGCGGGTTGTGTGAGGCGGTAATGGTAACCCCTGCATCGGCAGAGTAGAGCTTTATTGCAAAGCCAGTCAGAGGTGTCGGAGCGAGTCCTATGTCGATGACGTCAATACCAGCGCTCAAAAGGCCGCTTATGAGGGCCCGCTTAAGCATCTCTCCGCTCGTCCTCGTGTCCATGCCAACTACAACCGTTCCCTCGCCAAGGTAAGTACCAAGGGCCTTCCCGACCTTCAGCGCCAAATCTGGCGTCAGCTTTTCGTTCACTACCTCTCTGATACCACTGGTTCCGAAGTACTTCCCCATCTCCATGCCCCCTGCAAGTAACTGAACCTACTCCATGAGATATAATTTTTTCCATGATGGAAAGACCAAAGATGAAAAAGAGGTCAGTCCCTCTCAACCAAACGGTATATCTTCACAGAGACAAAGTACTCTGCGTTCGGGTTTAGGCCCGTTGTAGTCGATTCTGACCTGGAATGAGTTGGAAGAGCCGTAGATGAAGTCGTCGCCCTCGTATTCCGTAATGACATCACCCGTATTGGGGTCGAGTATCTGTATCTTCTCAACCACCCCATCGCTCTCGGCCACGATTCTGTATTTCCCTGCCTGGAGTACATCTGAAGTGTAGTACACAGGTCCCGTAACGGTCGCATTGTTGCTGACGATAAGTTCTTGGTCGTAGTGGGAGAGCACGTAGTAGTAAATGCCAAAGGCCCCTGCTATGCCAAGGAACAGCAGAACGAAAAACCCGATGACGAGCTTTTTGATAAACCCCATCTTTCTCACCTCCTTACCCTTCTGTCGAGTTGCCGAAGGAGTCGTAGCACTCCTTTGCGGCCAGATATTTTGCATAGGCCTCCTCAAGCTCCTCCTGGGTGGAGTTGACCTGCTGGAGGCCCAGTTTGGAATACTCCTCCTCTGTAAGGTAGGGAAGCTCGCTCGGAAATCCCTCTGGAACCCAAGCAGACCCCAGGAAAACGCTCACGGTGAGCAGCACGAAGACCAAAAACGGGGCAAGCTCACCAACCATCGTTCAGCGTCCCTCCGAAGAATCAGCACTCTTCTTGTCCATGATTAGCTCCCAGACCCATCGTGCCCCAAAGATCAGGAGGAGCAGAAGGCCAAAGGCCATTAACGTGCCGATGAGCAGGCCGAATACATGCAAACTCGCGGAATAGCCCCCATCCTCTAGAGCTGTCACTAAGGGGGCCTGCAGAAGGACAGGACTGGATAACACTGCTTTTCTCATTTCTATCGCCATTGAATCAAAACCATCTCGCAGAAAAGAAAAGGGGACAGGTTTTGTTTTTACACTCTACACATTACTGGATAATATACCTTTCGGAGAAAAATATTCGGAACTGTGGCGGTCAGAGGCTCCTTTCCCGAAGTTCTTTCGCCAGCCTAACGAGTCTCTCGGCCCTTTCGGGGTCTATCTCGTTCTTGACTTTTCCGCATCTCTTTATCCACGTGCCCACTATGAAGCCATCTGCATAGTTCCAAAGCATGGGCAGGTTGTCGTAGCTCGTGCCCGAGCCGACTATGACCGGAACCGGGGAGATTTTTTTCGCGAGCCTCAGCCGCTCCATATCAACGGGACTTCCAGTTGCCCTTCCACTTATCACTACGGCATCGGCTAAGCCCCTCTCGACGGTGTCCCTTATGGAATCCTCGAAGTCCCCGAAGTGGACGGCGTGCTTGACGTGGACGTCTGCGAAGACCTTTATCCTGGCCGGGAGAAGCTTTCTGAGCCTGGCCAGCTCGTGGGCGATTCCCTCTATTACCCCTTGGTCGGTGTAGGCAACACCGCTCAGGACGTTCACCCTTATGAAGTCCGCCTTTACGGCGTAGGCTATGGAGTAAGCAGCTATCCCGTCGTTCCTGAGGACGTTTATGCCCACGGGGATGGAAACTTCATCCCTTACTGCCTTTGCCACGGCCGTGAAAGCGGCAACCGTAGTCTTATCGACGTACTTTGAAAAGGGCACGTCGCCGAAGTTTTCCACCATAATCGCGTCGAAGCCCGCTTCTTCCAGAGTTCTCGCATCAGAGAGAGCCCGCTCGATGACCGAATCAAGGTCACCGTCGTAAAGGTACGCACCAGGGAGTGGCTTCAGGTGAACCATGCCGATGAGAACCTTCCTTCCGAAGTCCATGATACCACCAGAGAGGATTTGTCCGCGAGATATTAAACCTTACCCACAGAACCTAGAGGTTCACGGGTCAGCAGTTCCGATCATCTTTCCCCTAACTTTTACACTATAGCAAAACTTTATATAAATCAACGGAGAAAGACAAAACATCATGGTGGGACGAAAGTACGTTACGTTCTTCATCCTCATCCTCCTCTCCATCCTGATAGTCTCCTCCGTGCTGGGCCCAGTTCTAATAAAAGCTCCTCCCCAAACAAAGAGCCTCGAGAGGTTCCTCCTTCCGTGGGAACCCGCCAGGAACGAGACAAACGAAACGGGTCCGCCGATCGAGGTTCCCGAGAACGGGCAGTTTATGCTTCTTGTAACCGGCGCTTCCCATGCCCACTACCTCCGTGCTAACGTTTACACGGACTACATCAACGGGAGCTGGGTCACGAAGAACGCCTCTGTTCTCCCGGCAAACACGGTTGCCCCGCCCATGCCCGAAGTCCCGCACCACGCCGAGATGGACACCATCGGTGTCATCTCCTTCGCCCCCCTAAGCGGCAACCTCTACACCTCGCTCTACACGACGATGGTTAACGCGAGCGGCGTTGAGGCCCTCCCCGAATACAACCTCTTCAGGACGGCAGTTAACGTGAGCACATACTCCTTTTCGGCCGTGAGCTACACCTTTCAGCCCTACCTCCTTCACAACCTGAGTGCAGGCAACCTCACCGACTACCTGAGCGCCCCCAACGATACCCGGCTCGTCTCCCTCGCTAGGGCCATAACGAGGAACGCGACCGATGACTACGAGAAGGCCCAGCTCATCGCCGAATTCCTCAGGAAGCACTACACCTACTTAGAGAACCCCGAGAGGCCGAACGGTACGGACCCTCTCACGTGGTTCCTCTTCGAGTCTAAGGAAGGCACCTCCAAGGACTTTGCCTCAGCGTTCGTCATCTTGGCAAGGCTGAACGGCATTCCAGCGAGGCTCGTGGAGGGCTTCTACATCAGGGCCGTTCCTGGAACGCAGATCGTTAGCAATAAAGACCGCTGGTTCTGGGCGGAGCTGTACTTCGACAAAGCTGGCTGGCTGACCTTCGATCCCCTTAGGAAAGACCCGAACCTCTTCAGGCCCTTCGAGCTTGAGGTATCTCCAAAGAGCCTTGAGCTCCAGCCCGGTGAGGAGATAAAGCTGAACATAACCCTGATGAACGTCGTGAATAACTCAAAGGTGTATCTCTACGCGTATGTTCCAGAGAAGCCTACCCTGATGTTTCCCCTGAATCCAGGAACCTCGGAGATAACGCTGAGGACACTCCAGAGCCCAGGCAGCTACGGAATAGTCCTGAAGGCCATGGTAGAGCACCACGGAAAGGTCATGAAGGAAGACGCCGTCGTGATTGTCAACGTCAGCGGAGGTGTCAAGCTCAGAGCGGAGCCCGCTTACCTCGTAATTAAAAGAGGAAGTCTCGGGACGGTGCGGATATACACCGAAGACAACGTCACTGAACTTATACTCCTTCCTATGGATTCCCCCCTCCCCTCAGTTCTCCTCCCTGACCGCAAAGGGACATTTAACCTGCTCTTTTATGCACCATCTGAGCCCGGGTGGCACTTCTTGGGCGTTAGAACTGCCGGAGAAAACCCTTCCTTTTTATACATCCCCGTGAAAGTAATCGATTGGGCAAAGGTGACTCTCTTTGACTGGCCCCAGAACGCGACCGCTGGGGACACGATTACCATCAGTGGCACTGTCGCTGATTCCACTGGCGTTGTCTGGGATGAGGGAACGATATACACCACACTGGACTACGGGAACCGCTCCATTCTGCTCGGTTTTGAGAATTTCACGAGAAAGCTCTTGCAGGTGAACTTCACCCTGCCGAGATATCTGGCCCCGGGTGTCTACAACATCACGTTCCACTACCTTCCAAGCTGGGGTGCCCCATACGTCCCCAGAGAGACCTGGATAGAGATTGCAGTGAAGGCTCTCGCCGAGTTCGATGTTCCCAAGCAGGTGGTTTCCCTTCAGGGGAACGTGACCATCAAGGGGCACCTCGTGGGCGGGGATGGAAAGGCGATAGCCAACGCGAGCATCGAGTATTCCCTCGACGGAAACTATATGGGGACAGTCAACACCTCTGAAAACGGCGAGTTTTCCCTCCGCGTACTCCTGACCCAACTCGGAAGCCACAACTTAAGCCTGTACTATCCAGGAGACGCGAGCTATTCCCCAGCGGAGGTAAGTGTTGAGATAGCCATCGTCGAGATGGAGCTTCCTGAGAAGGTTGAAGCTGAGCTCGGGAAGCCCGTTAAAATTACGGGAAGGATAATCGGACTTGAAAAAGGCCAGATATCCGCCCGCATCTATCCAGGAAAACTCTACAAAGTGCCGGTCAGCAACGGGAGCTTCACGCTTACCCTCGAGCCTTTCAACTTCATCGGCGAGAGGAGCATGGACTTCTATCACGGCGACAACCTCCTCGCTAGGACAACCGTCGTCATCGTCTCACCCATCAAGATAGAGCTCCTCACGAACAGAAGTGAGGGTGAAGAAACGGCAGTAATCAAGTTTAAAGCTCTGGACGCCCTAAACGGCCCCGTTCCAAATGTCTTTCTCACAGTCGAGATAGAGGACGAAATTAGACAGGTGATGACGAACGCCTCAGGGATAGCGACACTGGAAGTGCCGGTGCCCGACGATGAGAAGAACGTGACCGTTAGGGTGTTCTTCAGAGGCTCCTCCTACTACCTTCCGGCCGAGGAAACCTTTCATGTTCTGATCGTGAAGAAGAGGGAGATACCCTGGCTCTACTTGGGCATTGCACTGCTTCTCGCCGTGGTGATAGCTAGATACGGGCTGGTAAGGAAAAAGGCCCCAAAAGTCGAAAGGGAGCCAGTACTGAAGATAATCTTCAACAACGGAATCCCGCTTTTCAAAGAGGGCGAGGTAATGGAGATAAGCGTCGAGTGCGAGAACGAACCGGAGCTTTACGTGGACGGGAAGCCCGTCGAGAAAGGGAAGGACTTCAGACTGAAGCTTCCTCTTGGCGAACACACCATCGAGGCCCGCTGCGGGGGGCTGGTGGAGAGAGCAACCGCGAGAATAGTGAAGAGCTACAACGACGCCGTCGTGGAGCACTACGAGAGGTGCTTCCTGCCGTGGGTCAAGGAAATCGGAGTGGACGTCGACGAGCTGACGCCGAGGGAGATAGAGGCTGTGCTAACGGACATGATGTATCCATGGGAGCCCCTCGATGTGCTCACCGAAATCTTCGAGAAAGCCAAGTACAGCCACCGCGAGGTCTCAAGGGAGGAGTTCATACGGTTCTACCGCGCCCTGTTAACCGTCATTGGAGGTGGTTGTGTTGTTTAAGCCGAACTGGGGAAGGCTTGCTCTTTACATCGGCTCGGTTACGCTGATATATGCCATGGCCGCCCAGATTGAGTGGCTGGCGGCATTGGTAACTCCGGCCCTGGTTCTCGCTCCCTTTATGTTCGCAGCGGACATCCTCGAATACTCAGGAAGGAAAGTCGAGTCTCCCCTAATGCGCATCGCCGGGGCAGCCGCAGCCCTCACCGTTCTTCCGGCGGAGGTATTCCCCTGGAGAACCCAGATGGCAATGGTAGTTCTCGGCGCCGGAACTGCCCTAGTGGCCCCTTCATTAAAGAGAAACTCCCGGCTCGTCAGGGGAACGGGTGTCTTCATCCTTCTCTACGGCCTATCGGGGGTCAATGTCCTCCAGCCCGTGAGGAGCGTCTTCCTCTACGCCGGTGCGTTTCTCCTTGCAGGCTACGCCGTAGCAGAGCTCGGCCATAGGGGACACCTCTGGGCCGAAATGGTGGAGCGCAATCTCATTGGAATCGGCATCCTCGGGGGAATCCTCGGCCTCTACACCAGCGTCAGGGGAGAACTAAGCACCAGCTATCCAGGACTGGTCTTCTACGGCGAGTGGATCGCGCTTGTTCTCGGCGTTGTCGTGGCGGGCTCGATGGTCTACTCCTTCGTCTCGAAGAGTGACCCCGAGAAGTACCTTCTATCCCAGTGGAGGCGCCATGAGGCCAAAACCGTCGAGAGGTTCGGGCCAGAGATGGCGAAGGCGAGGAAAGCCGTCGAGGACTTCGTGGTGAGAGGTAAGAAGGGCCCGCTCGTGACGTTCATAGCCTACTACGGTGCCCAGCTCTTCGGGGACAGGGGCAAAGTGGAGGAGCTCGTCTCGAGGATAGCCGACTACGAGGAGAAGAAAACATCCCCCCTCACCCCCCTCTGGATAAGGAAAGCCTACGAGAGGAGAGAGCTTGAAAACAGGCTCAAAATCGTTGAGGAAGTTTTTGATGAGCTCAAGAGGATGATGGGGTGATCTATGATGGAGATTAAAGATGCCTTTGAGATCTCAAAAGAAATTGTTGAGAAAATAGGGAGCGTTTACCTCGGCAATGAGGTGGTCATTAGAAAGACTTTAGCGGCTGCGCTGGTGAACGGCAACGTGCTCTTTGAGGATTATCCAGGTCTTGGAAAGACCCTCTTGGCCAAAGCCTTCGGGAAAGTTCTCGGCCTGAAGTACACGCGCGTTCAGTTCACTCCAGACCTTCTGCCAGCCGACATTCTGGGAACGAAAGTCTGGCGTCAGAATAAGGGCACCTTCGAGCTCATAAAAGGCCCGATATTCACGCACGTTCTCCTCGCAGACGAGATCAACCGCGCACCACCGAAGACCCAGAGCGCTCTCCTCGAGGCAATGGAGGAGAAGCAGGTAACTATAGAAGGCGAGACCTTCCCGCTGGAGCTGCCCTTCTTCGTGATTGCCACCCAGAATCCAATAGAGTTCGAGGGAACCTATCCACTCCCAGAGGCCCAGCTCGACAGGTTCCTCCTCAGACTTCGCGTGGGTTACCCGAAGAGCCTGAACGATGAGATCGCCATTCTGGAAGCGCGCCTGAGCTGGGCCAAAGACGACCCTACGGTGGAAATGGAGCCTTTGATCGATAGAGAAACCTTCCTCAAGATGCAGGAGATCGTAGAACGGGACATCTTCATTAGCAGGGACCTGCTGAAGTACATAGCCCAGCTCGTGAGGAACGTCCGCTCCGACGAGCGCGTGGAGGCTGGACCGAGTCCAAGGGGTGGAATCGCACTCATGAAGGTTGCTAAGGCGAACGCACTCCTAAACAATAGGGACTACGTGCTTCCAGATGACATCAAGATCTTCGCGGTTGATGCCCTCGCCCACAGGATTATGATCAAGCCTGAATACGCATTCGAGGGCGCTACTGGGGAAGAGATAGTCAAGGAAGCCCTCGAAAAGACGCCAGTGCCCAAAGAGAGCGGACGTGAGTGATATGCGGAAGAACCTGCTGGGCTACCTCCTCTGGGCAATCCTCATGGGAACACTCTTCCTCGCCCCAGGGATGGTTAGCTTAGCTGTGATTCCGCTCACAGTTTTGGCCATTGCAATGCTCATAGACCCCCCGAGCGGCGTCTCGGTCAGGAGGAGAATCTCGAAGCGGGAGGTAAGAACTGGAGAAGAGGTCGAGATAAGCGTCGAGGTGATGGTCGAGAGAGGGGTGGGCATAGTAGTCGTCAGGGACCCGCTCCCCAAAAACGTCGCCTTGACCGATGGGAGCAACGTGGGAGTCTTCTTCAAGGGGCTCAAGCCGCTGAAGGTGAGCTACTCCTACAGGATAAAGCCCATACTGAGGGGCTTCTACAACCTCCCAAAGAGTGAGGTAACGACGAGGAACCCCCTCGGGGTGCGCTACCTATGGGGCGTTTACGGTGAGGAGCTTCGCCTTAGGGCCGTTCCAAAGGTCCTCGGGAACATACCCATATCTGAAACAAGGCGGAGCGTCAAGATAAGCGTCCCGGAGACGAGCTTCTCCATCAGGGGGCCGATTTCGACGGACTTCAAGGAGATAAGAAAATACCAAACGGGGGATCCGATGAAGCTGATAAACTGGAAGGCCACCGCGAGGACTAATCAGGTGCTCGTGAACGAGTTCGAAAGGGAGGGCAAGAAGGCGATACTCTTCATCGTGGACGCGAGCGACTTAATGAAGGTTGGCACGGAGAGCGAGAGCCCCTACGAGCACGCCATGAGCCTCGTCGCGTCCATGGCGTACCGCTTCCTCAAGAAAGACTACCACGTCGGCCTCTACCTCCTGGGAGCGCGGAAGTTCCTACCACCAGCAACGGGGCCGAAACAGCTTCACAAAATTGTGAAAACAATGATGGACTTCGAGAGGGTTCACACTGGGGAGGAGAACTTCTGCGATGCCGTGGAGAGGCTCAAGAGGATACTCCTCCAGTACACACCGCTGGTGATCCACGTCTCCAACATCCTGGAGAACAACAAGGCCGGCGTTAAGAAGGGGGCTGTGATGCTGAGGAACCTCCACAAGGGCCGGATTCGACCTGTGATAATCGATGTCTCCGTCTACCCAATCCTTGACCCCCAGACGGGAGTTCTGCTCGAGATGGAGAAGAGGGCGATAGTAAGGGAGCTAGAGGGTATCGGAGCCTACGTGGTGAGGTGGCTGCCCGGTGAAGAGGACGTGAGCGTGATTCTGAGCAAACTGCTGGGTGAGATAAGATGAAACCCGGAACCATCTTTATCCTCCTCAAGCTGATCATAGCACTGCCCGTGATAGTCCTTCTCGCGTTGGCCTACTCGAGCCTGTTTCCAGCCGGGAACTGGTACGTCGTCTTCGCCTCGATAATCTTAATACTCCTTGGAATGCTGCTCTCCACTGGCTCGGCTGGCAGGGTCATCTCGCTGGCGATGGTTCTCTACACAGTTCCCTACGCCATAGGCGCCTCCCAGTTCATCCCCATAGCGTTCCCAGAGACCTACAGGCAGGTCGGGGAGAGGATACTCACCAGCCCATACTTCTCAAACTTCGGGCTCTCCTCCCTGTTCCTCCTTATGGGGCTCAGCCTGATGACGGACTACGTAGAGGGCGCGGAGGAGTGGGAGAAAGTTTTGGCAGGACTGGGAAAAAAGAGGGTGGGTCTTAAAACCCTCGCCTACAGTCTCACCGTTCTTTCTATGGCCTTCATCCTTTCTTGGGGACTCCTGAGCCTCGGAGAAAGACTCCCGCTCAGGATGGGGGGAATCGTCCTGCCGGTAATCCTGTTTGCCGTTGGAATGGCAGTTGCCTACGGCTCCATCGTAAGCGGAAAGTACAAGAAAATCGTGCTCGCCGTGGAGGTCAAGCCCCAAGGCGGGGGAGAGGTGATAGTTCAGACGAGGGAAGGGGAGAAGAGGTTCCCCATAAGCCCATCGGCCGCTTTCGAGTGGGAAATGGTAAGGTTTGAGACCGAGCTGATGGAGAGACCACTCGGTGTTTTTCTGAAGAGGGAAGAGAGAAGGAAGCGTCTGGCTCCGCTGATAGAGAACGTCGATGGAGAGACCCTCTTCCTCCTCTACCGCGAGGAAGGTTAATATAATCAAACGCGGAGATGCTAACGGTGAGAGTCATGAGTGAGAAGCTTCCCAAGGACTTAACAGAGCATCTGCATCCCAACGAGGAAGTTCTCTACGCAGTTAAAAAGAAGCTCGGCATCGAAAAGCCAAAGTGGCTCGTTGTGACGACCCACAGGATAATCTACTTCGACGAAAAGATACTCGGGAGGTACGAGATGAAAGCCATCCCCTACGAGAAGCTCGAGGAGGTCTACGTCAAGATAGGAAAGATGTATGCCGAGTTCGTCATAAAGGATGAGAGCGGTGACGTCATAAAACTGGACAAGATGGACAAAGAGAAGAGCAAGAAAGCAGTAGAGGCTATAAGGGACGCCCTCAATGCGATAGCCGTTGAGCCCGTCAGCATAGAGAAGAAGAAGCACCTGATGAGCAAGGAGTTGTGGATACACAAACCAAAGGAGACCGTGAGCAGATCCCTCAGGATAGCCACCCAGGGCACGGCAGCAAAAGAGGATCCGCTGGAGAAGCTCAAGAAGTTAAAGGAGCTTTACGATATGGGCGTCATAACACAGGAGGAATACGAGGAGAAAAGGAGAAAGCTCTTGGAACAGATTTAGGGGCCGATCCCAACACTTCCTTTTATTAATGCATAACAGTGGAAGAAAAATCAAAATCGGCCCTTCCTCAAAATCAAGAATGCCAGGGTAAGCCCAACCGCGAGAATCCCCGCATAAGAAATCCAACTTGAAGATTCGCATGGTGGTTCGGGGGACGTTGAAATAGGTGTTTCCGTGGGAGTGCTCACTGGCGGCTCCGAATTGAGGAGGGTCGTCAGGCCAGCTTTTCCGTAGAGGGTAACGTTAAGGGGCTCGAGTTCGCCCCATGGAAGACCGCGGTAGAGCTCGACTGAAAAGACCGTGCCGTTTGGAAGTGGGACAACGGTGAAGTAATAGCCCGTGCTCGATTTGATGAGATACCTCGGTTCCGCCAACTCCGGAAGGTCTCCATCGAGCCAGAGCCCGCCCGTCAGGTTGCTCCCGTTCACCACCACCAGCGCAGGAATCTCGTTTCCGGAGTAATAGCGGAGCTTAACCCTATTGCTATCCTTTCCGTCCACCTCAACGTAAACGGGAACCCAAGCATCGCTGGTCTTCAGCCTCGGGACTTCTACAAGTATCTGACTCCAGTTCCATGAGATTATCTTAGCCTTCTCGCCGCCAATGAAGACGGCTCCGCTCTTCCCAAAACCGGCGCCAGCTATGAGAATCTTCTGGCCGGGCTGGGCTATGTAGGGCGTAACCGAGCCGATGAGGGGTTCGTCCTGATCGCCCTCAACGTGGAACACGTAGAAGGAGTTCCTCGGGAGAGTTAAGAGGGCCTTTCCGCTATTCACGACCATATCGACCCCGTAGAGTGCGTCGCGATAGGTCCCGTCGCTCCAGTTAAGGGAGAGCGTAAGGTTCTTCTCTGGCCCCTTGTTCAAGACCACGAGGAGCCTGTGGGAGCCGAAGGCTCTCTCAAAGGCCCAGACGTTGTAGTCGGCGTAGATGGTTCTAAAATCGCCGAAGGCTAAAGCGTCGTTGGTCTTTCTAAGGGCGGCGAGGGTTCTTATTATCCGGGCCGCCTCCGTGGTGTTGTTGAAGACCATCATGGGCCTGTTGTAGGGGTCGCCCTTTCCGTCCCTGCTAACCAGATAGCTCTCGTCACCGTAGTAGATGACCGGAATGCCGGGAAGGGTCATCGTCAGTGCGAGGGCCATGTGGTAGCGATCCAAACGATAGTTCTCGTTGAGGAACCTCACGAGGTCATGGCTGTCGAGGAAGTTGACAGCTTTGTTCGGATAGACAAAAAGGGAGTAGTAGTCCTCCAGCTCATTAGCGAGGTTCTTCATGCTCCCGCCGTAGGCGAAGGTTCTCACGACATCATTCCTTATCGGGATGCTGAGCAGCGGAGTCACGTTGGAGTACTGGTAGAAGTAGTACATATCGTCGGTTTTCTGGGGGCTGAGGGAGTAGTATTCGCCGTAGATGAAGAGCGGCTCCTCCGAGCTCGAATACAGGTCAAGGTAAAAGTCCTCCAACCAGCCCAGCTCCATGTGCTTGACGGCGTCTATTCTGAAGCCGCAGGCGCCGGCTTCAACGAAGAGCCTTGCACCCTCCTTCAGGTAGGAATCGACCCAGGGGTTGAGCTGATTGAAGTCAGCCAAGCCGAACAGATTGGCGTACTTGAGCTGAAAGCCAAACCACTCATTTATGTCGCCGTTGTGGCGGTAGATGAGCTCCCTGCTCCCGGTGTAAGGATTCACTGTTGCGTTCTTGCCGTCATAATAGTAGTTCGTCACGAAGGTGCCGTTGTCGTAGAGGGAGCCAAATTCACCGTCCGTTGCGGGATTCGAGTGGTTGGGGACATAGTCAACGACGATGCAGATTCCCCTCTTTCTGGCCTCTTCCACGAGGCGCTTAAAGGTCTCCCAGGTCCCGAAGTGCTCTTCTATGCGCTTGTAATCGCGCGTCCAGTAGCCGTGGTAGGGGGCGCTGCCAGAGGCCATCCTGTTGATGTTGTCGTTCACCGGCGAGAGCCATATCATGGAGACGCCGAGGCTCTGGATGTAGTCGAGCTTCTCGATGAGGCCCTCCAGGTCACCGCCCCAGTAGAGGCGGTAGTTCGTGTGTGTTGGGTCGTAGAAAGGCCCGTTGTTGCTCTGGTTTCCATCGTAAAAGCGGTCGACCATGACCTGATAAATGACGCCTCGTTCTGGAACCTGATATGCCGCAACCGAGGATGAGAAGAGCAGGATAACGAAGACCAGCGCAATAGCTTGCTTCATCATATCACCAGAAGTGATAAGAAGAGAGGCACTTAAAAAGGTTCACATCCCCGCTACGTCCCGGAAGCGCAATGAGGCGTTTGAACCCAGGATATCACTACTGGCCGACTTGACAACCCTGAGCCAATACTTGTCCTCTTCCACATCCCAGCGGAGGACGGTACTCGACACCTCCTCGAGAAGGCTCAAAAGCTCTGGAACGTACTCCTCCATCACATCCCTGTTCATGAAGTACAGGGCAATACGGCTCTTTTTTCCTACGAACGTTGAGACATTGCGGATAAGCCTGATAGCCTCCTTTCTTTCAAGGGTCAGGAAAAGCTTGTACAGACCCAAGACTGGATTGCATACGACATCCCCTGAGATGACTCCCTCATACACCTTACCGTAATACTTGAAATCCAAGGAGTACTTGTCCACCTCAACCCTTCCCCGTATATTTCCAATCTGCCTGGTTCCACCGATTTTTATTATGGGAAACTCAAGAACGGCCTCCGTTGAGAGGCCCGTAAGCTCCAACCTGGCGACATATTCACTCAACGTGTCGGAAATATCATCTATGAGAATAGGAACGCCCTTTTTCGTATAATATCTGCAGGCCATGTACAGAAGGAGCTCAGGAGAGGAGACAGAGCTGTATTCGACGAGCACAGTCTCACCAGCTTTTAGCTTGGAGAAGATTGTATCGATTCCATATCCCCCCATGACCTACCACCTTAGTATGACATTCGACATCGAGGTATAAAAGCTTACCGTGATATGAGAATTTTTACACTATTTTACCAATTCCCAGAATTCTCGGGGAGTAGAACGAGCCAACTCTCTCAAATTCCTTTCCGACGGCCACCACCGAGTTGAACAGCTCGAAGACGTTGCCCACGAGCATGTTGTCCTTGAAGGGCCTGACCTCGCCATCCTTTACCACGTAACCCAGCTCAACCGTGAGGGAAAAATCGCCGCTTATCGGGTTCGCCGTGTGCTCGCCAAAGACCTTCTTGACGACAACTCCCTCGAAGTCGTCGAGGCTCTCCTCTCCAGGTTCAACCACGACGTTGCTCGTCCCGACGTGGGGCACCGTCCTGAAGTCCCTCACCGCGTTGCCCGTGCTCTCAATTCCCAGAAGTCTGGCATACGTCTCGTCCAGCAGGAAGCCCTTCAACGTGCCCCTCTCCACGAGGACGGTTTTCTTTCCAGGGTTTCCCTCACCGTCAAAGGGGTAGCTACCGACACCCCCATCGACGGTCGCGTCATCGATTAGGGTCAATTCTTCACTTGAAACTTTCTCCCCAAGCTTGGTAAAGCGGGAGCGGCCGTAGTAGACGTTGTCGCCAAAGAGGTTCTCCAGGAAAATCCCCACAATGGCTCTAAAAGCCTGGGGTTCAAGGAGAAGTTCACCCTTGTAGGGAAGTAGCTTTTCCGCCATATAATTCAGGTGCGCCTCCTCGACTGCCTTCTCAACCGCCACTTCAAGCTCCTCAAAGGGCTGGAGAGACCTGTAGGACTGGTAGTAGGAGCCGCTTCCAGTTTTTGTCCCCTTCTTCACGGCGTAGGTGCTCACGCTCATTCCCGTGCTCCTGTCCTCGAGAAAAATCCCGTTTGAGTTCGCTATCCCGTAGAAGTTCACACCAAACGCGAGGCTGCCGGAGAGCGTGTACTCCTCCCGTCCAGCCTTGAGCTCGGCCATCTTCTCCGCAAAATCCCTCGCAATCGCATGGGCATCCTCGAAAGGAATATCATCTATACGTTTGTCGTAGAGACCCTTAACCTTGGCGGGAGATTTCTCCGATGGGAACCCCCTAAAGGGAACTTCACTGACTTTGGCCAGCTTTATCGTCCTCTTCACGAACTCCTCCAGCGTCTCTTTATCGTGGTTGAGGCCCGTTATGTAGGAAAAGCCGAGCTTCCCTCTGTAGCCAACCCTGAGACCTATTCCAGAGTGGAACTTCCTCTGGGAACGCTCCAGCCTCTCGTTCTCTATCCGGAAGGAGCCACCCCTGCCCTTCTCCCAGTAGAGCTCCCACTCGACGTTTTCCCTCTCAAGGATTCTGATGAGGCTCTCAATCACAGCAATCCCCCCACTACGGCTCTTGTGAGGACGTGAGGCCCGCCATCATCGACGGGAACCCACTGGCCCTTTCCGCAGTACCCTGGGAACTCGATGGCGAGGTCTTTTCCGATGGCCCTGATGCTCCTCAGCACATCGAGGATTTTGCCTGACAGCGCAACGTCCCTCACCTGCTCCTTTATCTCGCCGTTCTCGATGATGTAGCCCTCCTTCGCCCCGAAGGTGAATGTGCCGTTGGCCGTGTCAACCTCTCCGCCCTTGTCGCCTATCATGTAAAGGCCCCTTTTAACCTCCGCGAGCATCTCCTCAAAAGACCAGTCTCCAGGCTCGACGTAGGTGTTGCCCATCCTCACGAGGGGCTGGTAGTTGTAACTTTGAGCTCTTCCGTGGCCGTTCGGCTTCAAATTCAGAAGCGCAGCTGTCTCCCTGTCGGTTAGGTAATTGATCAGAACGCCGTCTTTTATTATCTCAACGCGCCTCGCCTTTATTCCCTCGTCGTCATAGATGTAGGAGCCGAACTTGCCCGGCAGAGTGGGGTCATCTACAACTGTCAGTTCTTCAACGGCTATCCTCTCGCCGAGCTTTCCAGCGAGTATGCTCTCACCCGTCTTCACTGAATCGGCCTCGGCGGCATGACCGAGGGCCTCGTGGATGAAAACCCCAGTGAGCTCGGGGTCCATTATCACGTCGAACCCGCCCGAGGGAGGGGACTTCGCCTCGAGCAGTGAGATGGCCTTCTCGCGGACGAATGCCGTCCAGTGGGTTAAATCAATTCCCTCCATGAGCTCCCAGCCAGCAGTTCCCCCAAAGCTCTTCCAGTAGGTCTGCATGTCGCCGCCACCTTTGGCGGTGACTGAAAAGCTCAGCCTTATTCTCGGAACGACCGTCTCTATCTCGCTCCCGAGCGAGTTGAAGTAGAGCTGCTCCTTAACCCCATCGCCGTAGGAGACGCTCCTGTTGGAGATGGAATCGCCCCTGAGGAGTGAATCAACCTCCTTAACGAGGGCGAGCTTGTCCTCTATGTCCATGTCAAGGAACGAGCGCTTCATTGGAAGCTCGGCCCTATCCTTTGTCGGATCATCGAGGTAAATCCTGGAGTCACCTTTGGAGAGCTTGGCTATCTTCATTGCCGTCTCGATGGCCTTTTCAGCCCTCTCCATGTCGTTGGCCGAGGAGAAGCCCCACGCACCGTTGAATGCTCTCACACCTATCCCAATCTCTGTGTTAACAGAAAGCTCCTCAAGCTGACCGTTCTGCATGGTTAAGTGGGAGGCGCTCACCTTGGTTATCCTAATTTCATAATATGATATACGGTAACGTCTCGCCAGTTCCTCCGCTACTCTCACCAGCCTCTCCATGTTCTCACCGCAGGACATAAAAGGGTTGCCTTTATATCCCTTCCCATAGACGGATGAACCACAACGGTTTAAGTGTTGGGTATGGAGCGTCGTAATGAAATCCTCCACTACATCGAGAACAGGCCCGGCGTAACCTTCAGGGAGCTGGCGAGGGAGCTGGGGATTGGCATAGGCGACCTTCAATACCACCTCCACAGGCTGGAGAAGGAAGGCAAGGTGTTTTCAAGGAAGATAGGCAAGAAGCGCTATATATTCCCCAAAGGGTTCGAGAAGGAGTACGAGAAGCTAATCATAGCCATCTCAACGGAAACGCGAAGGAAAATCCTGCTGCTCCTCATGGAGGGACCGAAGGGGCAGAGCGAGATAGCGAAGAGGCTGAAGCTCAGCCAGCCGACGGTGAGCTACCACATGGGCGAGCTGGTAAAGCTTGGAATAGTGAGCGCTCGAAAAGAGGGAAAAAACGTGACATACACGCTCTCATACGACCCATCCGTGATGGCGAGGGTGATAAGAGACTACCGCCCGAGCCTGTGGGAGAAGCTCGCCGACAACCTGATAGACCTGCTCACGAGCGTGGGTGATAAAAATGATTGAGATGGCCCTTGCCGTTATCGGGATAGCCCTTGCCCTTGCACTGGCGGGAGTGTCGCTCATAGCCTACAAAAAGAGCCATTTGCACGCTGCTCTATACCTTATAATCGCCTTCCTCCTGCTGGCGATGAAGAAGACCCTTGAAACCCTTCACTTAGCCGCCTGGGTGGAGAGGGACGTGAGCGTGATAGTGGGGATACTGGAGGTGGCGGTGCTCTTCCTCTTCGTGCTGGCCCTCTGGAGGCGCTAGCGGACTATCATGACGGGGGGATTTATAGAGCCAGTCACCTCCTCCAAAAGGCTTCCTATCCTCGTTTTTCCGCTCCTTCCATAGGCGCCCATGACCACAAGGCTGTACTTCCCGCTGTTGGCCTCCTCCAGTATCTTGCTCTTAGCTTCGCCCTCGACTATTCTTATGGAGCAGTTAACGCCCTCCTGCTGGCAGAGCTCGAGGAGATTGGTCATTATGTCCCTTATGCTCCTCTTCATCTCCCCCCAGATTTCCTCCTCGAACTTCTGAACGTTCCTCAAGTCCTGGCTTATCATACCCATGTTGAAGGCGAGGGCCCTGGCCTCTCTCCTGTCGAGGACGGAGAAGAGCGTAACCTTGCCCTTTTTCTTTTTGGCTATCGCTATGGCGTGGAGCGCCGCTTTTTGGCTCCACTTCGAGCCGTCGACGAGCACGAGGATCTTCATTATCTCACACCCCAACGTACCTTATCCAGAGAATTCCCATACCCAAGGCGACCGTCGTGAACATTATGACGAGGCCTATCTTGAGGAAGTCCATGAAGGTTATCTCCACCCCCTCGCGGGAGGCTATTCCCAGGACGACTATGTTGGCAGATGCTCCAATGGCCGTTCCATTGCCGCCGAGGCAGGCTCCCAGGCTTAGGGCCCACCAGAGGGGGTAGACGTTCATTGAGGAGCCCATCGACTTTATAAGCGGTATCATTGCCGCCGTCAAGGGAATGTTGTCCACTACGGCGGAAGCTATGGCCGAAAACCACGTTATCATCACCAGCGCCTGGCCAGTGGTATGGACGTATCCCAAGAGCCACTTGGCGACGTCGTCTATGACGCCAGTCTCGACGAGGGAGCCCACTATGATGAAGAGCCCCATGAAGAAGAATATCGCCGTCCACTCGATTTTTTCGAGTATCCCCGTCGGCTCTATCCTGCTCCACATGAGAAGAACCGAGGCCCCGGAGAGGGCAACCACCGCCGGCGGAATCTCCAGCCTGTCGTGGACGAAGAAGAGCAGGACAACGCCGATTATAATGATCAATGACTTCCTGAAGAGGGAGTAGTCTTTAATTGCCTCGTCCTCCCTGAGCCTCTCAATCGTCAAGAGGATTCTCTCCCTTTTAGCTTTGCTAGTCTTCATGGTCCTCCTGTAGGCTAGATAGATTATTCCTAGGGCCGCGACTAGGTCAATGGCCGCTATGACGCCCATGTTGATGAGGAACTCTGTAAAGCTGAGCCCCGCTGCCGAGCCTATCATTATGTTGGGCGGGTCACCTATCAGGGTCGCCGTTCCGCCGATGTTCGATGCAAATATCTCCGCCAAGAGAAAAGGAACGGGATTAACATCCATGAGGCGGGTTATGTAGAGCAGCATCGGAGTTAAGAGGAGAACAGTCGTGACGTTATCAAGAACGGAGCTGACGAGGGCCGTAACAATCGAGAACAGAATTAGAACCTTCATGGGGCTGCCCTTTGCGAACTTGGCCGTTTTTATCGCTATGTACTCGAAGAGGCCGCTCTCCTTGGCAGTGTTGACTATTATCATCATGCCTACAAGAAGGAGGAGCGTTCCAAGGTCGAGGTACTCCGGCATCTTCTCCCATGGAACGATGCCAAGGAAGAGGACTACCGATGCTCCAAAGAGGGCCGCGACCGTTCTGTGAACCCTTTCACTGATTATGAGGGCGTAGGTAACGAGGAACACTGCAACCGCTATGACTACCTGCTCCATGGGCACCACCTAATAGACTATCGTCGGCTTAACCACGTGCTGGACTATCCTAAGGACGAGGGGACTCATGGGGGACATCTTGGTTATCTCCGAGCCGTAGCCCCTCGAAATCACGAGGAGGTCAAAATTCTCGGCGAGCTTAATCACGTCGTCACTCTTGTTCCCAAAGAGGTGCCTTTTGGTAACCCTCAGGCCGATGTCCTCCAAGCTGGACGCTATCTCGGAAAGGACCCTTTCTCCCAGCTCCCTCTCGGCGGCCTTCAGCCTCTCCGCCTCGTCCCTTCCGAGGGTCTGCTCTATCATTCTGAATGCCATGCTCTCGGAGACGTAGACGAGCATAACAGAAGCTCCAGAGTAAGCCTCCAGCGTCTCGTAAAGCTCGGAAGGAATCTCGTGGGCGAAGCGGTCTATCGGAATCAAAATCGATTGTATCTCAGGAAGAACGAACTCTTCTGGGAGAAGAAGGAACTCCCGGTAGCGCTTCAGTATCTCGTCGTACCTATCACCGGCGATGTTCCTGAACTTCCTCGTAACCAGTTTGTTGAAGACGCCCATCATTATCCCCAGGGTTTCATCGGATAAAGAGGAAATTTAAGCTTTTTGCCCTCGAGTTTTAGAGAGTTGAACCACAAACGCTTTATTATGCCTTATCGAGCTAAAATCGGGGTGAGAAAATGAGAAAGGCCTTAGTACCACTGCTGATACTCATGCTTCTTCTGCCTTTCGTTCCCCTCACAGCGGCCCAGTGCCCCAGCGAGGGACACACGGTAGTGCTCAAGGCGCCAGCGGTTTCAAAGACCGCAACCGGCGAGCTCGTCGGTGTCGCCACCGACTTCGTCATAACGGTGGCTCCCGGAAGTGGACACGTTTACGTCGAGACCTGGCCCTTAGCAGAGGTGGACATGCAGGCCAGCGCGAGGCTCGCGGCGCAGATAGCTGGAAAGGTTCTCGGCGTTGATATGAGCAAGTACGACGTTTTCATACAGATAAAGGCCGATTCTCCAATCATAGGCGGACCGTCAGCTGGCGGAACAATGACCGTCGGAATCATAGCGGCTCTTGAAGGATGGAAGGTTAATCCAAAGGTCATGATGACTGGAATGATAAATCCCGACGGAACCATAGGGCCCGTCGGCGGAATCCTTGAGAAGGCCTCAGCGGCGCACGACGTCGGGGCGGAGATATTCCTCATCCCACAGGGACAGAGGATTCAGTACGTGCAGGAGACCCAGCGAAACGAGATAGGAGGAATAGTTGAAATAAACACCCAAACTAAGAAAGTGGACGTCGTCGAGTACGCGAAGGAGCGCTGGGGACTCCAAGTAATTGAGATAAAAGACATCTACGACGCCGTTTACTACTTCACGGGCCACAGGATACCGAGGCCCCAAGCACCTGCCTACGTCAAGATAGACACATCGTTCCTCAGGGACGATGCCATGAAGGACTACGAGAACACAACCGCCTACTACCAGCAGACCCTCGAGAAGCTGAAGAAGAGCGACGTGAGCTACGCAGCCTACACCACCCTTATGGAGGCCCTCAACGAGGCAGCCGGAATACTCAACCAGTCGAAGGAAGCCCTCGACGACGGCCGCTATTACACCGCCCTGAGCAAGGACTTCCAGGCCAGGATAATAATCCGCCACGTGGACTGGTATTTAGACGTGAACAGCCCCAATGATATTGAAAGAATTCTGAAAACGGTAGATTCCCAGATAAACAGCTCCGAGAGGATTGTGTCAAACCTCACGATTAGGGGCATCACCATGCTGCAGGCCGTGGCGGCGGCCGAGGAGAGGGTCGAGCAGGCCAAGAGCCTTCTCCAAGAGGCGTGGAAGTACTACTACAGCGACGACTACTGGAACGCCGTTGGGGATGCCGCCTTTGCGTATGAGAGGGCAAAGACAGCCGTGTTCTGGGCCCAGCTCGGGGAGAGGTTCGCGGGCAATGACGTCATAAGCAAGGACGTCGTTAAGACAACAGCGAGGGACTACATCGACAGCTCGAACCTCATAGTTACCTACATCGAATCTATGTATGGCGAGGTCATAGGAAACGACCTCACCCAGAGCATCCTCCAGGCGGAGCAGTACTACGAGGACGGAAAATACTCGGCGGCTCTCTTCACGGCGATGGAAGCTCGCGTAAGGGCCGAGGTGTTCCTCGACACGCTCGGCATAGACAACCAGACGATACTCCTGGACAAGCTCCAGACCATGAAAGAGGACGCCAAAATCGCCATAGGCATCGCCCAGAGCCAGGGAATAACTCCAATACTCGCGATAGCCTACTACGAGTTCGCCGAGAGCTATGAGGAGAACGGAAGTTCCGCGGACATCGAGACTGCGATGATATTCTACCAGTACGCGAGAGAAACTGCGCAGCTTTTCCTCACATCAATGCCAGCCCCGGTCAACGTGGGAGAAGACAACACGACTACGGACATCCCACAGATAGTCATCCCTACCGGGACGGAGACAAACACCCCAACGACCACACCGAGTGGAGCATCAAAGAGCCTGAGCGACGGGTTAATAATAGCCCTCCTCGTGGGTACGTTCCTGATAGGTGCGGCCGTTGGCAAAAAGCTATGAGTAGCCCGCGGGGAGCTTCTCCACTCCCCTTTTCTTCAAAAGCTCGACCTCCCATTCTGCCAAGCTCGGACAAACCGTACAGCCAAGTCTGTAAAAGCCCTCGTAATACAGCGGATGCAGCTGAAGGCCCCTCATGAGTATGAAGAGCTGAACCATCATGCCGCTCCAGAACTTTATGGGCATTACTTCCAGGAACTCGCCGAGGAGCTCGTTTCTTCTCTCAACCACTGGCGGCTTCAGCCTTCTCCTTGCGCTCTCGCCGTCGCGGTCGCCGACAACTAAAAGAGGTCTTTCGAACTCGCTCGCCGCTTTATAGAGAGCCTCCACCTTCTTCCTTGTGCACCAGCGGTTGTTATGGGCCGGCATGCCGAACTCGTCGAGCGGCATTGGAACATCAACGCGGATCAGCTCAACGCCGAGCTTCCTGGCGGTCTTTTCCACATATTCGTCCGTCAGGGGCATTTCGTATTCCATGCGGATGTATATGGCCGTGACCTTTCCGAACGTTTCCTTCGCGAGGATTAGAACTGCGGTGGAGTCCTTGCCCCCACTCCACGGGACAATAATGTCGTAGTCCGCAAACTGCCGAAGAAACGCCTTTGAAGCCTGAGCAAAGGCCTCGATGTAGTCCCCGTTGAGCTCGATTAGGCTCTCGAGGGAGACGTCTTCACTGCAGGGGCACTTCCAGAGCACCTCCGTCGGAACACCGAGCCTCTTGCTCACCTCGGCGACTTTGTTGGGGCCGGAGAAGTAGACCTCCTGGTTCATGAGCTTCCTCAGGACGAGTGAGTTCTCGCCAAGCTCGACGTCGAGAATACCGCCCATCGCCTCCCTAAAGCCCTCGCCGATGGCCAGGTAGATGTCGTAATCCGGGTGAATCTCAACCCCAAAGGGGTTCTCGGGGTTGAGCTTGTAACCACCGCTCCACTCGATTCCGAGCCTGAAGCGAGCCTTAATCTCTTCGAGGTGACCGTAAAGCTCATCGACGCGCATGTTCCTAACCCGTTTCGTCCTCAGAGTCCGGACGTAGAACGGTTTTCCCGACTCCCTCAGGATCGGAAGAACATCCTCCATCAAATCCTTCTCCTTCTCGCCGAAGAGGAGGATCGGGATGTAGGGATTCCTCAGGAGCTCCTCGAGGGTCCCCCCGACTTCTTCAACAGTTCTACCTCCCCCAAGGCTGGAAACCTCCAGAAAGCCAGCGTAGTTGCGCTCGTTTATGTACTGCAGTGCCTTCGCGTCCTTCCTTGCCCTAGCAATAACTTGGAACATGAAAAAGGGTTTAAAGGGAACCTTAAAACCTTTGCCGCCGATGACGACAACTCCCTGGACTGAGCCGTGATGAGGACCGGCTAACCGAGGCTACGCTAAGGCCTTCAGGAACTCGACGTAGAGCTTCTTCACCCTCTTTACCGACTCCAGGCTCACCCACTCATCGCTTGAGTGCCAGTTGCCCCCAATGGGACCATAGACGAGTGTCGGCCTGCGCAGGTAGGCACCGAAGTAATTGAAGTCCCCAACGCTTTTCCCGTAGGTTATCTTAGGCTCCGTACCGAAGAGCGAAGCATGAACTTGCCTGAAGAGGTTCACGAAGCGACCGTTCTCCCTCACGGTGTAGGGAAGCATCTCCGGGGTCGGTCTCGGGAACCTCTCCACCCTGAGCTCTGCCTTTACCCTAAGCTTCTCGGCGAGCCGTAGGAGCTGTCCCTTAACGTCCTCCCAGTCCTCACCAATGACGATGTGCCTGTCTATTATGGCCTTCGCGTAATCGGGAACGCTCAGGCCGTCGGCGTTGCCCTCGAAGTGCAGCGTGCAGTAGGAACCCTCGCCGAGCTTGCGGTGGTTCTTCATGCGTATCCTCGAGAGGTTCCCCACGAGTTTTCCAAGCTCCTCAACGGCGTTGATTCCAAGCTCGGGTCGGGCGGCGTGGGCCTTTCTTCCAAAGGCCTCAACCTGGATGACGAACCTGCCCCTCGCGCCTAGCATCAGCTTCTCGTTGGTGGGCTCGGCGATTAGAACGAGATCGACATCGCCGAGCTTGCCGCTCTCTATGAGTCTCCAAGTTCCCCTCGAGTAGCCCTCCTCGTCGGAGACGGCCGTGAAGATTACGTTAGGCCTCTCGCTTTTTGGGAGCTCGGCTATCTCAAGGAAAGCCGCCATAAGCGCAGCTAGACCAGCCTTCATGTCTGCACTGCCGAGGCCGTAGAAGCGGTCGCCTTCGAGCTCTCCCCACGGGTTCCTCGTCCAGTCCCTCGAGAGGTTCACTGTATCCATGTGTCCGTTCAGGACAACAGTGTAGCCCATTCCTGGAAGGTAAGCTATGACGTCATCGCCGAAGCCCTCAACTGGGAGGAGCTCAACTTCAAAGCCGTGCTCCTCGAGAAAAGACGCTATGAACCGTGAGATTTCGTTCTCTTCTCCAAAGGGAGAAGGTATCGAAACGAGACTGCGGAGGAGTTCGAGCTCCATGAACACCACCATATGAAGAACGGCAAAGGTGTTAAAGCGTTTTCCCAGCTGTGAGCCCTGCACACCAAAAACTTTTAAAGTCCCGCAAGGTTCACTATAACCGGGTGTGGGCCGGTAGCTCAGCCTGGTACGAGCGCCGCCCTCGCAAGGCGGAGGCCGCGGGTTCAAATCCCGCCCGGTCCACCACAAATTTTGCTGGCGCAAAGTTTCATCAAAAGTTTCTGACTGTTCTAACGGGCAGATGTTAAAGTCGCATTCAATAAGATGGCAAAACTGTATCTTGCAGTGGATTGCCTTTTTGGTTGGAATCCTTCTCAAATAGGCACTCGACAAGTGAATACACATTAAAAATGCTCTCGTTACAGTCTCCGCTTTTCGCGAGCCTTTCCCAAAGACTCCGCGAAGTTTGATCAAGGTTCTACAAAGTTTGCCAGCTTGGAAGAGATTATAATGAACACAAGAAAGGTAAAGGTAGGAGTATATCGAAGCCCTTTTAACTTTTACATGCCAAAGGACGTCGGTGAAAGCATGAACCCCCTCGAATTCCACAGGAACAACTTCCCAGGCAACGGGAAGATAGAGGTCATTCCAAAGGTCGAGCTCACGAAGGAAACCCTGAGCCTGGCTTACACACCGGGCGTTGCCGAGGTGTCACTCAGAATAGCCGAGAACCCAGATGAAGTCTATGAATACACCAACAGGGGAAACACCGTGGCTGTTGTGAGCGACGGCTCGCGCGTGCTCGGGCTCGGTGACGTTGGTCCGCTCGCGGGTCTGCCCGTGATGGAGGGCAAAGCGCTTCTCTTCAAGGTCTTTGGCGGCGTCGATGCCTTCCCAATAATGCTGGCCGAGAAGGACCCAGAGAGATTCGTCGAGGTTGTCAAAGCTATCTCGCCCTCTTTCGGAGGAATAAACCTTGAGGACATAGCCTCGCCCAAGTGCTTCTACATCCTGGAGCGCCTGAGGGAGGAGCTGGATATACCCGTGTTCCACGACGACCAACAGGGGACGGCCTCCGTGGTTCTCGCCGGACTGATGAACGCCCTCAAGGTAGTGGGGAAGAAGCTGGAGGAAGTCACGATAGCGCTCTTCGGCGCCGGTGCAGCTGGCTTCGCCACACTGAGGATACTCACTTCCGCAGGGGTGAAGCCAGGGAACGTCAGGGTCGTCGAGCTGGTAGGTGAGAAGCCGAGGGTTCTGACCCCAGATTTACCGCTGGAAGAGCTGTTCCCCCACAGGGGCTGGCTCCTGGAGAAGACCAACGGCGAGGGCATCGAGGGCGGCCCAGAGGAGGCCCTCACCGGAGCAGACGTGCTTATATCGTTCACAAAGCCCGGACCAGGGGTCATAAAGCCCGAGTGGATAGCCAGGATGGCCGACGACGCGATAGTATTCCCCCTGGCCAATCCAACGCCCGAGATACTCCCAGAAGAGGCGAAGCGGGCCGGCGCGAGAATAGTGGCAACCGGAAGGAGCGACTACCCAAACCAGATCAACAACCTCCTCGGATTCCCGGGCATATTCCGGGGTGCACTCGATGTCAGGGCGAAGACTATAACCGACGGAATGGTGATAGCCGCCTCGGAGGCAATGGCTTCCATTGTTGAAGAGCCCAGTGAGGAACTGATAATACCATCCCCCCTCAACCCAGACGTCCACGCAAAGGTGGCGAGGGCCGTCGCGGAGGAGGCGATGAAAGAGGGCACCGCTCGGAAGAAGGTGAGCGGAGAGTGGGTCGAGGAGCACACAAGGAAGCTCAGGGAATTCTACGAGGGCATGATAGTCCCGCTGAACTCGGAAAGAGAAAGGTGGGCTCAGCGGTAGAGAGAGTTGCCATGGGCGTCTATAGCCACCAGCAGGGGAAAGTCCTCCACCTCAAGAACCCAGACGGCCTCCGGAACGCCGAACTCTTCGAGCCAAAGGACATCAACGACCCGTTTGATGCTTTTAGCGGCCAGGGCTCCAGCACCGCCCGTGAAGGCGAAGTAGACGGCCCTGCCCTTAAAGGGCTCGACGTCCATACCCCCCTTGCCTATTATTCCCCTCACCCCAAGGCCCAGAATCCCGTCGAGATAAGCGTTCATTCTCGCGCTCGTCGTTGGGCCCGCTGAGATTATCTCGTATCCCTTCCCAGTCTTTTTGACGACGGGGCCGCAGTGGTAGATGACGGCTCCTTCGAGGTCAAAGGGCAGCTCTCCCCTATCCGCGAGCTTCAAAATTCGTTTATGGGCAAGGTCACGAGCGGTGTAGATGATGCCGAAGAGGTAGACTACATCCCCAGCCCGAAGGTCCAAAACCTCTTCCTCGCTAAGGGGCGTTCTCAGCTTACTGCCAGACTCTAACGTTCCCATCGGCGCTCACCTCAAGAAACGCCCTCCTGTTGGCCCAGCACTGGACGACAATGCCAGCCGGAAAGGAAGCAGGATGTCTGTGGGCATACTCGATTTTGACGTCCAAGGCTGTGGTCTTACCGCCCATCCCCATCGGGCCGATTCCAAGGGCGTTTATATCTTCCAAAAGTTCCTCCTCGAGCTTGGCTATTCTACCGTCGGGATGCCTCTCACCTACCGGCCTGAGAAGGGCTTTTTTGGCGAGGGTTAAGGCCGTCTCGGCGCTTCCCCCTATCCCGATTCCCAGCACAACCGGGGGACAGGGTTTGCCGCCGCAGGAGCTGACGTGCCGAAGGAGGAACTCCTTAAGATCCTCCAGGCCACGCGAAGGAGTCAACATAGCCAGAGCAGAGCAGTTCTCACTTCCACCGCCCTTGGGAAGAACGGCTATCCTTAGCGAGTCACCTTCAACCAGCTCCCAGTGGATCACCGGCACAAAGCGGCCAGTATTGTCGCCTGAGTTTTGGTTAGTGAGCAAATCAACGGCGTTCGGCCTCAACGGTATATCCTTCGTTGCCCTTCTAGTTGCCTCGATGATCCACGCCTCAACTTCGCCGAGAAAAGGGCTTCTTACCCCGGCTTCAATGAAAAAGGTCAGGGTCCCTGTGTCCTGACAGACGGGAATGCCCTCCTCCCTGCCAATTTCTATCGCCCTGAGGATGTTCTCGAGGTTGAACCGGGCTACTGGATTTTCCTCAAGCTCGTAGGCCCGCCTAATTGCCAGAACGGTGTCCTCTGGAATGCGCGTGACGGCAAGTCTGATGGCTTCTACAATGGCATCAATCAATTACCAACCACCTGTAAAGAATACCACCATTAGTTTAAAAAGTTAACAGAGAAAAGGCAAAGAGCTTAGCCCTTCAGAATCTCAACTATCTGCTCCGCCACCTGGACGCCGGCCCTCATCTGGGCCTCGACCGTTGAAGCGCCTATGTGGGGCGTTAGGACGACGTTGTCGAGCTTAGTCAGCGGGTGGTCCTTCGGCAGGGGCTCCTCCTCGAAGACGTCGAGGCCAGCTCCAGCTATCCAGCCCTCCTGCAGGGCCTTGACAAGGGCTTCGGTGTCTATAACGGCTCCTCTGGCCGCGTTGATGAGGATGGCGGTTGGCTTCATGAGCTTTAAGCGCTCTTCGTTTATGAGATGGTAGGTGGCATCGATGAGCGGGACGTGGAGGGTAACAACATCGCTCTCCTTGAGAAGCTCCTCCAGGCTGACGAACTTTCCTCCGACTTCTTTAGCCCTCTCCTCGTTCGGGTATGGATCGTAGAGGAGGACGTTCATGCCGAGGGCCTTTGCTATCTTGGCCACGTTGTAGCCTATTCTGCCAAAGCCGACTACACCGATGGTCTTGCCCTCAAGCTCGATGCCCATGCTCTGCTTCTTCGCCCAGACTCCCTCGCGCATCTTTCTGTCGGCGAAGGCTATCTTCCTTGCGACCGCGAAAATTAGAGCTATCGTCAGCTCGGCGACGCTCCTGCTCGAGGCAGCCGGGCTGTTGACGACCTTTATGCCCCTCTCCTTGGCGGCCTCAAGGTCGATGTTGTCGAGGCCGACACCAGCCCTTCCGATGACCTTGAGCTTTGGAGCCGCCTCGATGACCTTCCTGGTCACTTTTGGCTTGCTCCTGACTATAATCGCCTCGACGTCCCCAACGAGCTCTATGAGCCTCTCCTCGTTGGGATACTCTTCATAAACTACCTCAAAACCGGCGTTCTTCAAAACCTCGATGGCTTTCTCGTGCAGCGGTGCCGCAACCAGTACCTTCATCTCATCCCCTCCTTTTAATAGCCATCAGCATGACCTGATCTGAAGCGTCCTCAGCGCGGTCGGCTATGTCGCCGATTTTGGTCAGGATCTGATTCCATATTATCTTGGCATACGTCGTGATGGTCTCGCTCTCAAAAATTTTGCCTTTGACGTCGTACTCAACATCGTCGGCCTTCTCCTCGGCATCCTCAACAACCTTCGCAAGTTCTATGGCCCTGTCGACGTCAACGTTAAGGGCCTTCACAGCATCCACAAGAATGCTGTACGTTTCAAGCGCTGAATCAACGAGTTCCATAAGCTCATCTCCAATCTCGAGCGGAACCTTCGGCTTGGCCAGAATGAGGGTGTGAGCGGCGCTCTCGGCTGTATCAGCCACCTGGTCGATCAGCTCAGAAAGCCTGACATAGTCACCCCTGTTGGTGGGCAGAAAAGCTCCCTCGTAGAGCATTGTTTCTATGCTTCTCCTGAGCCTGTCTGCTTTACTCTCGAGCTGGTCTACCTCCCTCTCGAAGGCCTTCGCCCTTTCAAAATCCCCTGACAGATAAGCGGCTATGAGCTCTCTGAAGGCAACAAGGGACTCATTAACGACCTCAAGATGCGTCTCAATGGTCTCAAAAACATTGCTTTCCTTACCACCGAATATTGGCATTCTCTCTCCCCCAAGAGTACTTCACCCGAGAGGTTTATCTACTTTGCCCTTCCTTGGCCTTGATAAGCGCCCAGAGAAGCTCGTTCCTCGGTGCCTCGAGACCCACTGTTTTAGCGTATTCCACTATTTTCCCGTGGATGTAGTCAACCTCTGTCTTCTTCCCGCGCCAGATGTCCTGAAGGGTCGAATTATAGTTCTCCCTCGTCTTTTCTATCGTGTCCCAGAGGAGTTCCAGAGGATGGACTTCAAACTCTATCCCGAGCTGCTGGGCCACCATGCAGCCCTCACGGGCGATGTCTATCGAGATACTCTCAAGGTACGGGTCGTCCTTCAAGAAGCCGTTCTTAACCTCTAGAACCGTTCCGAGGCCGTTTATGACTGAATTAACAATGACCTTGGCCCACTTCCACCCAACGACGTTCTCAGTTGTGTAAGTTTCCAGCCCCGCCTCGTTGAAAGTTTTCGCAATCTCATCTACGAATGGATGGCTTCCCGTGGGATACTTTCCGATGACTGTAACACCCTTACCTGTCCATTTCAAAACGCCCCCCTCAACGAGCATCGCCCCGTTGGTGGTTATTCCCCCTAGAACATTTGGAGTGAACTTCAGTGCCAGTTCCTCGTTCCCCAGCCCGTTTTGAATGCTGAGTATCCACGTTTCCGGACCGATGCATCTTTTAGCGCACTCCAAGGCGGTCTTGGTTGAGTAGGACTTCGTGGCAAGTATGAGCAGATCAGGCGGCTCCTCAGGAGCGTAGATACTTGCCTTTGGATGAACAACGAATTCTTCTATCCCAACAATCCGGAGGCCGTTCTCGTTTACCGCTCTTACCTGATTCTCGCGGCCGATAAGCGTAACGTCGTTCCCTGCTCTTGACAAAAGCGCCCCAAAGAGCGAGCCTATCGAGCCCGCACCGAGCACGTAAATCTTCATCCCACCACCGCAACCGTTTAAAGCCTTTTCCTTAAAGCCTTACCGATGAAGATCGTTTTAGTGGAACCTGAGGGCCCAGCCAACATCGGCATGGTTGCAAGGGTGATGAAGAACTTCGGCTTTACCGAGCTGGTTCTGGTTAATCCCAACATCACCGAGGAGAGCTACGCCTACGCGGTTCACGCGAGAGACGTTCTGGAGAGAGCCGAAATCGTGGAGACGTTCGAGGAAGCGTTGGGGCTCGTTGATTTGGCCATTGGGACGACGGCAAAGTCCGGAAGACGGTACATCCCCGAAAGGGCACCCCTCACGCCCTGGGAGCTGAGGGAAGCGCTCAAAGGCTATCCAGGCAGGGTTGGTATCTTCTTCGGGCGCGAGAGCATAGGGCTGAAAAACGAAGAGCTTGAAAGGATGGACTTAACCCTCACGATACCGACGAGCGAAGCTTATCCAACCATGAACCTCAGCCAAGCGGCCGCGGTTATCCTCTACGAGCTGAGCAAGACAAAGAGGGAAGCTGTTCATCCATCGCTGGAGCCAGCAACTCGGGAGGAGAAGGAAGTCCTTGTGGATACGTGGAAAAGGCTCCTCGATGTCCTGGACTATCCAAAAGATGAGGAGAGAAAAGAAGTTTTTGTCAAAGTTTTCAGGCGCTTTGTAGGCAGGGCCTTTCTTTATGGAAGAGAAGTTCACACGCTAATCGGGCCCCTAAGGAAAGCAATCTTAAGGCTGGAGGAGTGCAAAGATGCTGAGCGTTGAGCGCTTTACCGTCGCCGAGAGGGAGGTTTGGATAGGGGTTCTCTTTGGGGAGAGGATTCATGGAATAACCTTCTCCCTGGACGGAAGGGACTACCTCAAGGAGAGGATAGCCAGTCTGAGGTCTTTCCTCGAGAGGAGGGGCGTCGAAGTTGAGTTGGTCCCAAAAGAATCCGTTTACCCCAAGCTGGTTCACGATGTTCTGGTCGGGAGGAGAGACAACGACGAACTCCTCGGCGAGCTGAGCTTCCACGGGGTAACTGATTTTGAGCGTCAGGTTTACGAATGGCTAACAAAAAGGGTTAAAAGAGGAAGCGTTGTAACATATGGGGAGCTGGCAAAGACCATTGGAACTTCACCGAGGGCCATCGGTGGGGCCATGAAGCGAAACCCCTACCCGATAGTCGTTCCCTGTCACCGGGTCATAGCTCAAAACGGACCTGGCAATTACACGCCCAAACCCGATTACAAAAGGTTCCTGCTGAAGCTGGAGGGGGTGAAAGAGTGGACAAACTCAAAGCGTATCTGATAGGATTCCTAATTGCTGTCACAGCGATAGCGGGAGCTATAGTCTACGAATGGGGATTCCCGATGCTTATAAGGATAATCCTTACCCTCGGGTTCCTTGGCGTTACCCTGGCACTGCTCTTCTTCACCGCGCTGACGTTCTACGCCGAGAGCTGGAAGTACGGCTTTATCCTGGCGATATTCACGGCGATAAGTGCCTATGGAACATACCTCAGCGCCACGTGGCAGAACCTCAACATAGTCGCGGGGATAATAGTCTTCTTCGTTGCCATTCTGGCATTCGGAATCTGGTACATCAGCGAGCCGGATTTAGGCCTGGCCGACCGCTTCCGCTCGGCTGAGAAGCTCGAAAGGATGGGCAAGTACAAGGCCGCCGCCAGAAAGTACGAGAAGGCCGGCAACTACCTGAAGGCCGCCGAGATGTACGAGAAGCTCGGCTGGATGGAGAGCGCCGCCTGGGCCTACGAGAAGGCCGAGAAGTACGAGAAGGCGGCCGAGATATACGAGGCCCTCTATGAGAAGGAGAAGGACACCTACTACCTCAAGGAAGCCCACGAGTACTGGAAGAAGGCAGGAAACATGGACAGGGCAGCTAAGGCCCTTGAGAAGTACGCCGAGGAGGAGCCCTGGTTCTGGGAGGACGTCGCTAAGCTCTACGAGGATCTCGGCAACGAGGAGAAGGCCAGGGAGGCATGGGAGAAGGCACTGGAGTACTACACCAAGGAAGCCGAGGAGGAGGGCGTCTTCTGGGAGGACGTCGGAAACATAGCAAGGAAGCTCGGAAGGGAGGAGCTAGCAAAGGAAGCCTACCAGAAGTTCCTCGAGTACTGCCTCAAGGAGGCCGAAGAAGACCCGATGTGGTGGAAGCACGTCGCCGAGGCCTACGAATACCTGGGCGAGAAGGAGAAGGCTGAAGAGGCAAAGAAGAAATACGAGGAGTACAGGGCAAAGATTATGAAGGCGAACGAGGAGACGTCGAAGTTCCCCGCGGAAAGGTGATTCTCCACTCCTTCTTTTTCCGGGGGGTGAAAAATTGTCAAGAGATAGACCACCAAAGGAGAGGCCAAAGCTTAATATCCTCAAGCTGTCAAAGATGCCCATAAGGCTCGTGATGGAGAAGAACTTCCTCAGGCTCTCTCCCGATGATAAAATAGAGAAGCTCATAAAGAAGCTCGAGCATCAAACCTGCGCCGTCGTCACCGATGACGATGGAAAGCTCCTCGGATTCATTTCGATCGACGAGATAATCAACCTCATAATTCCCCCCTCCGATTACATTCTCGTGGGACTTGACGCGATCAAGGAGGCACACTTCGACTGGGACAGACCCGTGAAAGACATAATGAACCCCAGACCGATAACCCTCAGTCCTAACGACAGCCTCGGCTATGCCCTCGAGATGATGCTCGAAACCGGTATCAAGCAGTTTCCAGTTGTTGATAAGAAAAAGACTGTCCTAGGAACGTTTTCCGCTCAAAGTATCGTGAGGCTTCTAAGAGTATTCGCTCGGTGATCCAAAATGGAACTCGAGCTGATACTCTACCTAGCCCTCATGCTAGCCGTTGCTGAGACCTTTGGATGGATCTTCGCAAGGATAGAGCAACCCGTCGTCCTAGGCCAGATCATCGGCGGCATACTGCTCGGCATGTTCTTCCCCCCGACCACAGAAGTGAAGGATATTTCAATGCTCGGTGTCCTGCTCCTCCTCTTCCTGGCAGGTCTGGAAAGTAGCATTGATGAGCTGAAGGAAGCCGGTAAGGCTGGGCTCTCCGTGGCCGTGGTTGGAGTTGCAATTGCCTTCCTCATTGGTTTCGGCCTTGTATATCCCTTCAAGGGCTTTGAGCAGGCCCTCCTCTACGGTGCCCTGATGACCCCGACGAGCGTGAGCCTAACGGTCAGGGTTCTCATGGAGCTCGACGCGCTCAAGACTGTTGAGGGCAACACCATACTGACGGCTGCCATAGTTGATGATATCCTCGGCATAGTCATCCTGAGCATTGTCATTTCAATGATCGTCCAGGGCGGCATTAATCCAATTGGGATAGGACTCATCTTTGCCAAGGTCATCATCTTCATACTGGCCGCGATTTACGTTGTCCCGCCTGCGATAGATAGACTGCTGAGAAAGGTCGTCCATCTCGGCTTTGCCGACTCGACAATAACCCTATCGATGGCGACCCTCTTCGCGTTTGCCTATCTAGCGGAACACATGAACCTAGCCTCTATCCTCGGAGCATACCTCTTCGGTCTCAGTTTAAGCGAGACCGAATTCAGAAAGCCGATATTTGAGCACACAAGGATCCTGGCCCACTCTATGTTCATCCCGTTGTTCTTCGTTGACGTTGGCATGAGCATCCCGCTTAGGAGCATCTCTGAGGTAGGGGTCTTCGCATTGGTCTTCAGCCTTGGAGCGATAGCCAGCAAGGTGATAGGGTGCGGCCTCGGAGCTCTCCTAGCTGGACTTAACCGCAAACAGTCGCTCAGGATCGGAATAGGCATGATCCCAAGAATGGGCGTTGAACTTGCGATGCTCGCTATAGCCATGAACGCTGGCATAGTCGGTGAAGATGCCTACGTGGTCATCGTGCTGATGATATTCCTGAGTACGCTTGTGACGCCGCCTCTCCTTAAGATGGCCTTTGGTGGAGAAGGGAACAATGAAGAAGAACTACTCAAACTCTTAGGGGAAAGTTAATATTTAACAATCACAAAACCTCCGATGGTGATAGAGATGTTTCCGATGGGTGGAATGAACCCGAGGCAGATGAAGAAGCTCATGCGCCAGATGGGCATCAGGATGGAGGAGCTTGAGGGAGTCAAGGAAGTCATAATCAGGCTCGAGAACAAGGAGATAGTCATCAAAGAGCCTGTCGTGACGGTTATAACCGCCCAGGGTGAGAAGAGCTACCAGATAATCGGCCCCGAGGAGGTCAGGCCGATAATCAGCATCTCCGAGGACGACATCAAGCTCGTCATGGAGCAGGCAGGCGTCGACTACGAGACGGCAAAGAAGGCCCTCGAGGAAGCTGAAGGCGACCTCGCAGAGGCAATCATCAAGCTCACTGAGGGCTGAGAAATTTTCCTTTTACTAAATACAAAGTAGAAAGGGAAATCACTCCTTCCCATGCTCTTTTTCGAAGGCATCTATGGCCTTCATGAGCGGTATAAGGTGCATAAGCGCCGGACCGCCGGCCATGAGAACGGCGACGAGACCAGCCTCGATGAGCTCCTCTTTCTTAGCGCCCGCTTCGAGGGCCTTCTGGGTGTGGAGGTAGATACACCACTCACAGCCCTGGGCTATCCCCAGGGCAAGAGCTATGAGCTCCTTCTCTCTCGTGGTCAGGGCCTTGTTGTCGACGACCTCGCGGAGAAACCTAGAGAAGGCAGAAATCTCTTTCGGGTGCTCCTTACCGAGCTTGTCAAGGAGCTCCTCTATTTCTTTCAGCTTAACCTGAACATCCTCACAATCCATAGGAACCACCATATAAAATTGCATTCTAAGTTTAAAGGCATATCCCAAACTTTGGGTTGAGAACTACCCTCTCCAAAAGGATATAAAGGAAGAAGCTTAGTCGAGGACGATGAAAGCTATAGGAGTCATCAGGAAATCCAGGCGTGAGAGGATAAGTAGGGAAGAGTTTGAGGAGCTGTTGAGAAGCGCTGGTTATGAGGTAGTGGCGATTCTCGAGCAGAACCGCGAGGAGCACCCGAAGTACAACATAGGAAAGGGCAAACTCGAGGAGCTCAAAGAGCTCGTGAGGGAGCTTCGGCCGGATAAGGTCATCTTCGCCAACAAGCTCACGCCAAGTCAGGCCTACAACCTCTGGAAGGAGCTGAGAGTTGAGATAATAGACAAATGGCAGCTGGTTCTTGAGATATTCGAGAGGCGCGCGCATTCAAAAGAGGCAAAGCTCCAGGTGGAGCTGGCGAGCCTGCAGTATGAGATTCCCCTCGTGAAGGAGGCCATCAGGAGAATAAAGCTCGGCGATAGGGCAGGATTCAAGGGAATGGGTGAGTATCAGACCCAGCAGTATCTTAAGCACATCCGCTACCGCATGGGCAAGATAAGGAAGGAGCTGGAGAGAGTAAAGGCGGACCGGGAGGTTAAAAGGAAGCGCAGGGAAGAGGTTGGCTTCATCCTCCTTGCCCTAGCCGGCTACACCAACGCCGGAAAGAGCACCCTCCTCAATACCCTCGCCAGGGAGGAGATAGAGGCCAGAAACCAGATGTTCACAACGCTCGATACCACCACGAGGCGCTTTAAGCTCGGCGGTAAAAGGGTTCTAGTCACCGACACGGTCGGTTTCATCGATGGCCTCCCGCCGTTTATCGTTGAAGCCTTCCACTCCACGCTGGAGGAGATAGTTAAGGCCGACATAGTCCTGCTCGTTCTCGATGTAAGCGAGCCCTGGCCGGAGATACGGAGGAAGTTCCTGGCATCGCTCAACGTCTTGAGGGAGCTTAAGGCCTTGGATAAGCCTATGGTAGTCGTCCTCAACAAGAGGGACCTGACGAGCGAGGAGGACGTTAAAGATAAGGCCGAGAGAATAATGGAGATAGTCGAGGAGAGGGGGATAAACGTCTCCCGTGTCGTTTCCATCTCGGCCAAGTTCGGTCAGCTGGAGGAGCTTTACGGGGCGCTGGAAGAGGTGGTACTAACCCTGCCCAAGTATGGGGCCTTCGAGATAACCGTGAGGGAGCCTGAGAAAGTCCCTCAGGTAATGGCTCTGATAAATGCTATCGGCGAGGTTTTGTCGGTTGAGTATGGCGAGGAGACGAAAATAGAAGCCTACATCCAGACGGGGATGATAAAGGAGCTGACTAAACTTGGGGTTGAGATACGGCGATTAAACCAGCCCAAACACCGAGAAAGCCTTGAAGATTCCGAGGGCGATGAATATCGCCGTTAGCGGCGTCGCCACCCAGCCGAAGACTATGTCCTTTATGACGGACTTATCAACCCTTTCTCCCGCTATCAGACCAACACCAATGACACCGCCGACGATGGACTGGCTCGAGCTGACTGGAAGGCCAAAGATGTTGGCCAAACTTACCGCCATGGCGGAGCCGAATTGAGCCGCGAAAGCCGAGACAGGGCCTAAAGCTGTTATTCTCTTCCCAACAGTATGCATGACGGCGTAGCTGAAGGTGAGCGCGCCGATAGAGAGAGCTATGGCTCCAAAGATGCCCGCGACCTTGGGCTCCATAAAGCCCGCCCCAACCAATGGCCCGGAGGCGTTGGCAACCTCGTTGGTGCCGAAGTTGAAGGCCATGTATGAGCCGCCTAGTACCGCAAGGGCCTCGTAGAGGGCTTCAATCGTCGAGACGCTCTTTATGCTCGAAATAACCCTGGAGTAGAACTTGTAGAGAAATATGGCAAGAACCCCCGACAGTATGGGCGAAACAACCCAGGCGGAGGCTATTTTTATGAGCGTGTACCAGTTTATTGGGGCTTCAACCGCCAAACCGACCCCGATAACCCCTCCAACTATCGCCTGAGTGGTCGAAACGGGAAGGCCCCTAACGGTGGCTATGGTAACCCAAATACCAGCGGCAAGAAGTGCTATAACCGCCATCTCCATCGTGAGGTAGCCTTCGGGAACGATGCCCTTCCCCACTGTCTTCATGACCGTGTAGCCCTTCAGATAGGCGCCCATTAGGACGAATATTGCTATGGTGAGGGTTGCCTGACGGAAGCTGAGTATTCCAGCGCCTACTGCCGTCCCCATGGCGTTGGCTGAATCGTTGGAGCCTATGTTCCATGCGATGTAGAACGCCACTGCAATCGCTGCTATAGCTAGGCCATCCATGTACTCCACCTCTATAGAAGTATATAGTCTATATACTTAGTTTAAAGCTTTTCGATTTGTAGGTGTATATCAGAGGCATAAATCGAACATCGGACATTTGATATGTTCATTCTTACCCAAAGACACCTGACGAAGGCTGCTTAACCCAATACCGAAACTTAAATAAATGCAATAGATGAATAAGTTTTGACAAATTTAAGGAGGCAGGAATGATGATAGAGATTCGTTTTCACGGTAGGGGTGGACAGGGTGCAGTTACCGCTGCCAACATATTAGCTTCAGCCGCTTTCCTTGAGGGCAAATACGTCCAGGCGTTCCCCTTCTTCGGAGTTGAGAGGAGGGGTGCCCCAGTCACGGCATTCACCAGGATCGACGAGAAGCCGATAAGGATAAAGACCCAGATTTACGAGCCGGACATAGTCGTCGTCCTCGACCCGTCGCTTCTTGACACCGTCGATGTCACCGCCGGTCTCAAGGACGGCGGAATCGTCATCGTCAACACCGAGAAGAGCAAGGAAGAGGTTCTTGAGAAGCTCAAGAAGAAGCCCGCCAAGCTCGCCCTTGTCGATGCCACCACCATAGCCCTTGAGATACTCGGCCTCCCAATCACCAACACCGCCATTCTCGGTGCCGTCGCCAAGGCCACCGGCGTTGTCAGCCTTGAGCACGTCCAGAAGGCCATCCAGGACGTATTCTCTGGAGCCCTCGGCGAAAAGAACGCCAAGGCTGCAGAAGAGGCTTTCAACAAGACCGTCATTTACGAGCTCTGATTCTCTTTCCTTATAATCCTTACAAGGGGTGAAGCGCGTTGAACACGTTGTTTGGTGAAAAGAAAGAAGGGGCCACAAAAATCGTCCTCAAATCCGTGGACGAATATCCCGAGGCCCCGATAACCTTAGGAACGACTCTTATCAACTTCACTGGTGACTGGAGGACGTTCATACCTGTTGTCAACAATGATAAGTGTGTCAAGTGCTACATCTGCTGGAAGTTCTGCCCGGAGCCAGCAATATACATCCGCGAGGACGGCTACGTTGGCATTGACTACGACTACTGTAAGGGCTGTGGAATCTGCGCCAACGAGTGCCCGACCAAGGCCATAACCATGGAAAAAGAAGAGAAGTGAGGTGTTGAGCATGGAGTACAAGCCGATTAGGAAGGTTGTGAGCGGCAATTACGCCGCTGCTTACGCCGCCAAGCACGCGCGCGTTGAGGTAGTGGCGGCTTACCCGATCACCCCGCAGACGAGCATCATCGAGAAGATAGCCGAGTTTATAGCCAACGGTGAGGTTGAGAACCTTCAGTACGTGCCCGTTGAGAGTGAGCACTCCGCCATGGCCGCGTGTATAGGAGCTTCAGCGGCTGGAGCGAGGGCCTTTACGGCAACCTCTGCCCAGGGTCTTGCTTTGATGCATGAGATGCTCCACTGGGCGAGCGGCGCGAGGCTGCCGATAGTTATGGTCGATGTCAACAGGGCTATGGCCCCGCCGTGGAGCGTCTGGGACGACCAGACGGACAGCCTGGCCCAGCGCGACACGGGATGGATGCAGTTCTATGCTGAAAACAACCAGGAAGTTTACGACGGTGTTCTCATGGCATTTAAGGTCGCCGAGACCGTTAATCTGCCAGCGATGGTCGTCGAGAGCGCCTTCATCCTGAGCCACACCTACGACATCGTCGAGATGATTCCCCAGGAGCTCGTCGATGAGTTCCTCCCGCCGAGGAAACCGCTCTACACCCTGACCGACTTCGACAACCCGATTGCCGTCGGTGCCCTTGGAGGGCCAAACGACTACTACGAGTTCCGCTACAAGATAGAGAAGGCTATGGATGAGGCTAGAAAGGTCATCAAGGAAGTCGGCAAGGAGTTCGGCGAGATGTTTGGAAGAGACTACAGCCAGATGATAGAGCTCTACAGGACTGACGATGCTGACTTCGTCTTCATGGGCATGGGTTCACTCATGGGAACCGTCAAGCAGGCCGTTGACGTTCTCCGCGAGGAGGGCTACAAGGTCGGAGCAGCCAAGGTCCGCTGGTTCAGGCCGTTCCCGAAGGACGAGCTCTACGAGCTGGCCAAGAACGTGGAGGGAATAGCCGTCCTCGACAGGAACTTCTCCTTCGGTCAGGAGGGCATACTCTTCAACGAGGCCAAGGGTGTGCTCTACAACACCGATGCCCACCCGATCATGAAGAACTACATAGTCGGCCTCGGAGGCAGGGACTTCACCGTGAACGACGTCAAGAAGATAGCGGAGAACATGAAGGCCATCATCGAGAAGGGCGAGCTGGATGTAGAGGTGGACTGGTACCACCTTAAGAGGTGAGAATGATGGAGATTCCAGAGAACGTTAAGAAGAGGTTGAGCATACCCGCGGAAGAGCACTTCTACGCGGGCCACACCGCCTGCCAGGGCTGTGGTGCTTCACTCGGCCTTAGGTACGTCCTCAAGGCCTACGGAAAGAAGACAATATTCGCGATCCCCGCATGCTGTTCAACCATCATCGCTGGCCCCTGGCCATACTCCGCCCTCAACGCCAACCTGTTCCACACCGCGTTCGAGACCACTGGTGCAGTCATAGGCGGTATCGAGGCCGCTCTGAAGGCCAAGGGCTACAAGGTCAAGGGTGAGGACGGAATAATGGTCGTCGGCTGGGCCGGTGACGGTGGAACGGCCGACATAGGCCTTCAGGCGTTGAGCGGCTTCCTCGAGAGGGGGCACGACGCGGTCTACATCATGTACGATAACGAGGCTTACATGAACACCGGAATCCAGAGGTCAAGTTCAACCCCATACGGAGCCTGGACCACCAACACCCCAGGCGGAAAGATGCACTTCTTGGAAAAGAGGAACAAGAAGAAGGTCATTGACATCGTCATAGCCCATGATATACCCTATGCGGCAACGGCCAGCGTCGCCTACCCAGAGGACTTCATAAGGAAGCTCAAGAAGGCTCAGAAGATACCGGGACCAAGCTTCATCCAGCTCTTCGCGCCGTGTCCAACCGGCTGGCGCTCACCGACCGACAAGAGCATCGAGCTGGCCAGGCTGGCGGTTCAGACCGCTTACTTCCCGCTCTTCGAGTACGAGAACGGCAAGTACAAGATCAACATGCCGAGCACCAAGAAGGAGCCCAAGCCGATAGAGGAGTTCCTCAAGCTCCAGGGCAGATTCAAGTACATGACCAAGGAGGACGTTGAGATCCTCCAGCAGTGGGTGCTCCACGAGTGGGAGAAGCTCAAGAAGCTCGCCGAGGTCTTCGGCTGAGCTTTCCATCTTTACCCTAAAGGTTTAAGTGTCAAGTTGACAACTCACCCGAGGTGATATACATGGCCGAGAGTCCGTTTAAGGCCGACATTGAGAGGGTTCAGAAGGAGTATAGCGAAAAGATGACCCCGGGAGCAATTGTTTACCTCCCGGGAAGTAGCGTCGTGAACAAGACCGGAAGCTGGAGAGTTTTCATGCCAGAGTTCAACAGGGACAAGTGCGTTAGGTGCTACCTCTGCTACACCTACTGTCCAGAGCCAGCCATCTACCTCGACGAGGAGAACTACCCGGTCTTCGACTACGACTATTGTAAGGGTTGCGGAGTCTGTGCTAACGAGTGCCCGACCAAGGCTATAGTTATGGTTAGGGAAACTAAGTGAGGTGGTGGAAATGCCGATTAAGAAGGTTATGAAGGCTAACGAGGCTGCCGCCTGGGCGGCCAAACTCGCCAAGCCGAAGGTTATCGCAGCGTTCCCAATTACGCCCTCGACTCTCGTCCCCGAGAAGATAAGTGAGTTCGTAGCGGACGGAGAGCTTGACGCAGAGTTCATCAAGGTCGAGAGCGAGCACTCAGCGATTTCTGCCTGTGTCGGTGCTTCAGCGGCAGGCGTTAGGACCTTCACCGCGACCGCTTCCCAGGGTCTCGCCCTGATGCACGAGATACTCTTCATCGCCGCGGGAATGAGGCTCCCGATAGTTATAGCTATTGGTAACAGAGCCCTGAGCGCCCCGATCAACATCTGGAACGACTGGCAGGACACCATCAGCGAGCGCGACACCGGCTGGCTCCAGTTCTACGCCGAGAACAACCAGGAGGCCCTTGACCTTATCCTGATAGCATTCAAGGTTGCCGAGGACGAGAGGGTTCTCCTTCCAGCCATGGTCGGCTTCGACGCGTTCATCCTGACCCACACCGTCGAGCCGGTTGAGATTCCAGACCAGGAGCTCGTCGACGAGTTCCTCGGCGAGTATGTGCCAAAGCACGCCTACCTCGACCCGGCCAAGCCGATAACCCAGGGTGCACTCGGATTCCCGGCCCACTACATGGAGGCCCGCTACGGCGTCTGGGAAGCCAACGAGGCCGCGAAGAAGGTCATTGATGAGGCCTTCGCTGAGTTCGAGAAGAAGTTCGGAAGGAAGTACCAGAAGATTGAGGAGTACAGGACCGAAGATGCTGACATAATCTTCGTCACCATGGGCTCCCTCGCCGGAACCCTCAAGGAGTACGTTGACCACCTCAGAGAAAAGGGCCTCAAGGTCGGTGCTGCGAAGGTCACCGTTTACAGGCCGTTCCCGGTTGAGGAGGTCAGGGAGCTCGCAAAGAAGGCGAAGGTTCTCGCACTGCTCGAGAAGAACGTAACCTTCAGCGTCGGTGGAGCCCTCTTCCAGGACTTCAGCAGGGCGCTGATAAACGAGAGCGAGAAGCCGAAGATAGTTGACTTCATCCTCGGCCTTGGAGGCAGGGACGTCACCTTCAAGGACCTCGACGAGGCTCTGGCTATAGCGCAGAAGGCCCTCAACGGGGAGAAGGTTGAGGAAGTCAACTGGATCGGCCTGAGGAAGGAGATTCTGTGAGGTGATGAAGATGGCAGTTAGAAAGCCCCCCGTTACCACTCGCGAGTACTGGGCACCGGGTCACGCCGCCTGTGCTGGATGTGGATGTGCGACTGCTTTAAGGCTCGCCACTAAGGCCTTCAGCGAGGCCATGGAGGAGAAGTATGGGGACCCGGACGCCTTCGCGATAGCGCACGCTACTGGATGTATGGAGGTCGTTTCGGCGGTCTTCCCGTACACCGCCTGGAAGGCCCCGTGGATTCACGTCGCCTTCGAGAACGCCGCTGCCGTTGCCAGCGGTATTGAAGCTGCTTGGAAGAAGCTCGGCAGGAAGGGCAAGATTCTCGCCATCGGTGGAGACGGTGGAACGGCAGACATCGGTATGCAGGCCCTCTCGGGAATGCTCGAGCGCTGGCACAACGTCGTCTACCTGATGTACGACAACGAGGCTTACATGAACACCGGAATCCAGAGGTCAAGTTCAACCCCATACGGAGCCTGGACCACCACTTCACCGCCGGGCAAGTACTCCATCGGTGAGGACAAGCCCAAGAAGTGGGTCGCCCTTATTGCTGCAGCCCACCAGATTCCGTACGTTGCCACTGCAAGCATAGGCAACCCCTTCGACTTCATCAGGAAGATGAAGAAGGCCGCCAAGGTCGACGGCCCGGCCTTCGTCCAGGTCCAGTGTACCTGCCCGACCGGCTGGAAGAGCCCGCTTGAGAAGGGTGTCGAGATCGCCAGGCTCGCCATTGAGACCGGTGTCTGGCCGCTCTTCGAGATCGAGAACGGCGACATCTGGAACATCAAGATACAGGCCCCAGGTGGAGGCGCCAAGGTCAAGCGCGAGGGCGGCAGGGTCGTTGCCATCGAGTTCAAGAAGCCCATCGAGGAGTACCTCAAGCTCCAGGGCAGGTTCAAGCACCTCTTCAAGCAGCCAGAAGCAATCGACCAGCTCCGCGAGCAGATCAAGGCTATGTGGAAGGTCCTCGGCGTTGAGGTTACCCTGCCCAAGCCGGGGGAGTGAACCCCCTACTTTTCTTTTCCACTTCGCCACATTCAAAGGTGAACCAAAGTCCTTTTGTCAATCTTCTGCCTTTTGAGGATATCAGTAAGAGTTCTGCGGTCGAAGAGAGCCTCGACCTCGTGCACGTTCTGATCCTCATTGACTTGAATTGAAGGGAAGTAAAGCCAGTGGAGCAGATAGGGAGGCCTCAGAGATTGTCCAAATGCTATCATGAACACATTCCGGATAGCGTTGTCTATTCTTCAGCCCTCCCCTCGCGTTTGACATATTCTTGTTAAACAATCAGCCCAAATAACTAAAAGTTTGCCAGATTTTCTGAAAAACACTCCAGACCCCACCGGGATTAGTGAATCTTCCCACCCACAGGCCCCACACATGCAGAACCCCCTGTTCCCGGTTTTTTCGTTAATTGACGATTATCATTTTGACAATAGCCGTAAGAAATTTAAGGCAATCTAATTCCGAGAAAGTCGGTGATTCCTATGCAGGTCGGAGAAGGGTTTCTCCAGGAGAGGTACATTCCAATGCAGCATTTCAATGAGCTCCACAGAAGGTCGATAGAGAACTTGGAGGAGTTTTGGGCAGAGCAAGCGAAGGTTCTCGACTGGTTCAAGACATGGGACAAAGTCCTGGACGACTCCAAAGCACCGTTTTTCAGATGGTTCGTCGGCGGCGAGCTGAACGCCTCCTACAACGCCCTCGATAGGCACATAAAAGCCGGAAGAAGGAACAGGGCCGCGATAATCTGGGAGAGCGAATCCGGTGAAACGAGAACGCTGACGTACTACGAGCTCTACAGGGAAGTTAACCGCTTCGCCTCGGTTCTGAGGAACCTCGGGGTCAACAAGGGAGATAGGATAGTCATCTACATGCCCCTAATTCCCGAGGTAGTCATAGCCATGCTAGCGAGCGCGAGAATTGGAGCCATCCACAGCGTCGTCTTCAGTGGCTTTTCCGCCGAGGCTCTGGCGACGAGGATAAACGATGCCAAAGCCAAGGTCGTCATCACGGCTGACTACCTCTACCGCCGCGGAAAAGCCCTAAACCTAAAGGAGATCGTCGATAAAGCCCTCCTTGAGACGCCGAGCGTGGAGAGCGTTGTTGTCCTAAAGAGGGGCGAAAACGGTGTCAACATGGTGGAGGGAAGGGACTACTACTGGCACAACCTTCTCGAAGGCGCCGAGAGGTACGTCGAGCCCGTTCATGTTGAGTCCAATCATCCGCTATTCATACTTTACACGAGCGGAACCACGGGTACGCCGAAGGGAATAGTCCACTCCACCGGTGGCTACCTCGTCTACGTGGCCAAGACCATGGAATGGGCGTGGAAAATTAGGAATGACGACCTGTTCTGGAATACTGCAGATGTTGGCTGGATAACCGGCCACAGCTACCTCGTCTACGGCCCTCTGACCCTTGGATTAACGGTTATGATGTACGAGGGCGCCCTGAACTATCCGAAACCCGACAGGCCGTGGGAGATAATCGAGAAGCACGGCGTTACGATATTCTACACAGCACCGACGGCCATAAGGATGCTCATGCGATACGGGGATGAGTGGGTGAAGAAGCACGACCTTTCAAGCCTCCGCCTCCTCGGCTCCGTGGGTGAGCCGATAAACCCCAGGGCCTGGAAGTGGTACTACGAAGTTGTTGGCGGCAGGAGGTGTCCGATAATAGACACCTGGTGGCAGACTGAGACCGGTGGCTACATGATATACCCCTCGGCAGGGATACAACTTCCTCCGCTAAAGCCGGGCTCGGCAACCTTCCCCGGCCTTGGGGTTGACGCGGACGTTTTCAGGCAGGACGGAAGTCAGGCTGGGCCCAACGAGAGGGGATTGCTCGTCATCAAAAAGCCCTGGCCCGGAATGCTCTTAGGTATATGGGGCAATGACGAAAGGTACATCAGGACATACTGGAAGCGCTTCAGCAGGCCGGAGGAGGGAGTGTGGATCTACTATCCGGCCGATTACGCAATGAAGGATGAGGACGGCTACTTCTGGATATTCGGCAGAGCCGATGAGGTGCTCAACGTCTCCGGCCACAGACTCGGAACGGCTGAGATAGAGCACGCCCTTGTTCTCCATCCGGCAGTGGCAGAGGCTGCCGTAATAGGCAGACCCAACGAGGTCAAAGGTGAAGTTCCCGTTGCTTTCGTCATACTCAAAGAAGGCTATATCCCCAACGAGAGGCTCAAGCTCGAGCTGATCAACTATGTCAGAGAAACCCTCGGCCCGATAGCGGCCCCAGCTGAGGTCTTCTTCGTCAATAAGCTCCCGAAGACGAGGAGCGGCAAGATCATGAGGCGCGTCCTCAAGGCCCTTTCAACGGACAAGAGCCTAGGCGACCTCTCGACGCTGGAGGACGAAGCGAGCGTTGATGAAATAAAGGCAGCCCTAGAAGGCTTTGAAATGAGGTGAAGCTTTGACTTCAGTTTTTATCTTTTCTGAAGACGATGTCTAGATAGCCTGACTTGCCATCGAGGCCAATGCCCGGCCGCTCCACCAAGATCAATCTTCGAGCAGCCAGAGGCTATTGACCAGCCCACGAGCAGATAAAGGCCATGTGGAAGGTTCTCGGTGCTGATGCCCTCCTCCCCAAGCCGGGATAGTGATTTTCTCCCTCTCTGGCCGTCACTCCGTCAGCCTGCACTTCAGACTGCTGTCTATTCCACAAAAATGCCCAATAGGGGTCTCTTTATGACAAAACTTTTAAGCCCTTAGGCAGACCTAACTTCGGAGGTGGTTAAAAATGACTATCAAGACTCCCCCCACCCTGAACATAGCAGGATTGGGCGCTGACCCACTCACCCAGAGGATAAACGAGAAGCAGAAAAAGTGGAAGTACAAGATAGCCGTCCTCAGCGGTAAGGGAGGCGTTGGGAAGAGTACCGTCGCGGTGAACCTCGCCGCTGCCCTTGCAAAGAAGGGTTACTTCGTCGGAATCCTCGACGCGGACATACACGGGCCGAACGTGGCAAAGATGCTCGGTGTCGAGAAGGCCGACGTCCTCGCTGAGAGGATGGAAGACGGCAGGTTCGAGATGATTCCACCGATGAACGACTTCCTTGGCCAGACTACACCGATAAAGGTTATGAGCATGGGCTTTCTCGTTCCCGAGGATCAGCCGATCATCTGGCGTGGGGCCCTCGTCACGAAGGCCATAAAGCAGCTCTTCGGCGACGTCAAGTGGGGCGAGCTGGACTTTATGATAATTGACTTCCCGCCGGGAACCGGCGACGAGATCCTCACCGTCACTCAGACCCTCCAGCTCGACGCGGCGATAATCGTCACGACTCCCCAGGAGGTTGCTCTCCTCGACACTGGCAAGGCCGTCAACATGATGAAGAGGATGGAAGTGCCCTACATAGCCGTCGTCGAGAACATGAGCTACCTCATCTGCCCGCACTGCGGCAACAAGATCGACCTCTTCGGGGAAGGAGGTGGAGAAAAGCTCGCCCAGAAGGAGGGCGTTGACTTCCTCGGTAAGATACCCATTGACCTCAAGGCCAGGGAAGCGAGCGACGCAGGAATCCCGATAGTCCTCTACGAGGACACCATGGCTGCAAAGGCCTTCATGGAGATTGTCGACAAGCTCATAGCCAAGCTCGAGGAGATGAAGAAGGACGAGGAAGAGAGCACTGAGGAATCCAAGGAAGAGTAAAACCTTTAAGCCCTTTCTCCCTATTCTTCACCGCGGCCGAGGCCGGCGGGCGCCGTTGCCGTGAGGCCGCGCTGGACCTGGCTACATTAACTTTTTAACCAGACTTGGGTATTTCACTGGGAGGGATAGAATGAAGCGCGCCCTCGTTCTCATGCTCATCATCCTACTCACCATTCCCTTCGTTTCTGGGGGTGAGCTGACTTACTATCCCGACCAGAAGGCATTTCAGGCTTTTCTAAGCTCCAACGCCACTTACAGGGTGGTAGGAGGAAACGAGACGTGGGCCAAGGCATGGGCGTATTACGTCGATGAAAAGCTCTCAACAGTGAAAGAAAGGGGAAACGAAACGCTCGTTCTCGTCGGGAACGTCTATAACAATCCCATGATAAAAGCATTCTGGCCCAAGACCGGCCTGCCGGAAAACGCCTCCCTTCTGCCTTCCGTCATCGTGCTCAACGGGACGGTTCTCATAACCGGCACGGAAGAGAACATCTATATGACAGAAAGGGCATTCGAGGAGCTCTGGAATCCACCAGTGGAATCTCAGGTAAGCTTCGCAGTTCTGCTCGCTCTAATAGCCATCGTTTTCATGCTCGCCCTCAGAAAGGATAAAACCTACGCTGGCAGTTTCTACGCTCTGACCCTGTCCCTATTCGTACTGTGGTACCTCACGGCCCAGATCCCAAGAATGAGCGAAGTTTTCCTCCAATACTTCCTCCAGGGCCTTAAATTCGCAGTTGGGGGCTCACCGGATTCTCCCCTGGGAGCGATACTCGGCGGATTCTTTATGGTTGTAAGACCCATTGAGGAGAACCTCGTCTTCGCCCACTGGGTACTCATCCTTCTGCTCATATCTTTCTCCTTTTACATAGCACCGAAGCGCGCTCGGGAACTGGGATTCATAGTCTTCGGCCTGAGCTTCGCCTCGCCGATGTTCAGGAACTACCTCCACCATCTCGACGGAACCACCCTCGGCTTGGCCTTCTTCTTAATCACGCTGGCGATAATAAGCAACATACCTTTCTCGCCCAACAAAGTGAAGGCCTTCCTCCAGACCCTCATACTCTCGACGTTCACCCTATTGACCCTGGCAATAAACCCATACCTCGCCGCGATTCCGCTCCTCTTCGTCATGGTATTTCCCAAGAGGCACCTAAGAAACTATGCATACCTGCTCATGACCGGCGTTGGACTAGCGCTCCTATACGTCTACTTTGGCCTCCCAATTGGTGTGCCGAGGCACGTGAACCCCAACGGCTGGCGATACCTGGCGAGGTTCCTCCTGAACACGGCGCTAGCGATTCTCGTCATAGTTTACGCGGTGATCTACAGAGAAAAAAGCACAAAGATGAGGGGCCAGACGCCCTTCCTGATGATGATGGCGGCAATTTACATCCCGCTAGCACTTTTTATTCCGGAGTTGCTGCCTTACTGCTTCATAATCCTTTCCTCACTCGTCGCGAGGATGATCTACATACTCACACTCCAAACTTGATGGCGCCTATGACCGCCCCTCTGAGGTGCGGGCCAATCTCCTTGATGATTCCCGGTGCTTGTGTTCCCTTCTTTAGTATTAGGAGTGTCTCCATCAGGCCCAGCTCTTCTATGCGCTTCACGTCCCTGCCGTGGCCCGTTGTTATGAGGGCCTTTTCAACGTTCTCGCTGATGGTTCCCGTTACGAAAAGCTTGTCATGACCGTCGCTCAGCCAGGACTTTATGCGCTTGAGCTGAGCATCGGTGAATGCCACTTCGACCTCCCTCGCGCCGAACTCGACGGTAGTAACAACGACCTCAATGGGCAGGTTGTCCACCCATCCGAACTTTCTGATCATCTCCCTGACGGGCATCTCACCAAAGGTTTCCTTGAGGTAATAGAGAGGAAGAAGCGCGTCCTTAGGCTTAGGGGAAAAAATTCCCATGTCAACGTAGGCGCCGTATCCGACCTTTCCAAGGTCTATGAACCTGCCGCGGTAAACTTCACCCTCTTTAACCGCACTCAGCCTGTAGGGAACTTCTCCGAATTCCTCGCGCACGAGGTTTGCCGATATTTCCTCATCTTCCCCGTTTAAACTGACCTTAACCCACTGCTTTTTGACAGCTGAAAGCTTCCACTCAACTTCTAAATCACCAAGGAGCGACTTAAGCTTCTTGTCTAGCTTGAGAAAGCCGCTCCTGTCCCCGTAAACCTTCTCCAGAATAACTACTTCCTGCATCTCCACCATCCCCGAAGTTCATTAAAGGGACCATTCAACCCGACTTTTTCGCGGACCTCTTTGGCTTCTTCCTGAGGCCGAGCTCGATTTCAAGATCCTCTATGCGCCTCTTGAGCTCCTCAACGACGGCAGTGTTGTCGTACTGCATAAGCATGTTGCCGCATATCGGACACTGGAATTCGTACTCAATGGCCTCATCAAAGGTCAGCTTCGGATGTCCAGGAGTTCCGCAGTGGTAGTAAATCTCGCTGGTTTCTTCCTCAAGCATTTCCTTGAGCTTCTTCAGCTCGGCCATCTTTTTGGAGCGAATTATCTCCGGCAACCTCTTGGTCTCAAGGCGCCAGTAGTAGTAATACCAGCCGGTCTCTTTATCCCTTATACGCTTGAACTCGGCCAAACCCTGGTCGTAGAGCATGTAGAGAACCTTTCTGACGGTGTTGACTCGGATGCCCGTTATCTCCGCTAGCTCTTCATCGGTTGACTCCTTCTTTTTCTCGAGAGCCTTGATTACCTCAACGGCCTCTTCTCCACCCATGTCCATAGCGAGTTCCAAGAGCTCCTTGTCCTTTCTCCTTGCCACAATAACGACCTCCAGAGAATATTTGACCATTCTGGGCTTGACCTCTGAGATTTGTCCAATAATAGACTATGCGGTCTGGAGTATATATAGGTTTTTGTCAGATTTCCAACGCCAATGAACAGAAAAGAACATTGAATGAAAATTAGTCAGTGAAATACTCATCAAGTAGCTCCTTGGCAGAGGGCTTGTAGAGCTCTATCACCTCGATATCCTCGATGACGTTGCCCTCCTTGAGCTTGAGCTTGACCTTGCCCCCGTATACCTGGAGATCATCGAGCATGCCGTAGATTGCATCCTCAGCCTCCAGAGGGCTCTTGAACTTCATTACATACTCTCCACTCTGGTCAATAAGCTTGACCCAGTACTCGTTCTTCCTCTTGAATGGTCTGGTGATCTTTGGTTTGAAGTTGTCCACTACGATTTCCAACCGAGTCACCTCCGAAATCGAGGTTCCCTGTCCTTCTTAACCCTTCGGGGTTCAATCTTTTAAGGGTTTCTAAAAAACTTAGGGTGGGTGGAGGCCCTAGGAGCGGCAGGATACACCGGGAGGCCCATAATAATCACTCTCAAGGCCTATCGAAGGGCAACCTAAAGCCGAGCTCCTCCGCAATATCCATAACCTTTTCGAGAGGCACTATGGCCGCTCTAGCCCCTACCTTCTGAACGGTCAGATAGGCGAGCAACATTCCGAGAGTGGCGGCATCCCTTAGATGCCATCCGTTGAGAACACCGTATATCAGTCCAGCATCAAATGAATCACCGGCTCCAGTCGAGTCAACTACCTCCGCGCTGAGGCCCCTGACCTCATAAACGTTACCGTCCTCGTCCCGCAGAAGTGCCCCGCCACCGTTGAGGGTTACAATAACGTTTTTGGCACGGGATTTGGATAGGTCAAGGTCACCGAACTTCCGCCTGAATTCATCCTCGTTCATTAGGAGGTAGTCAATCTTTTCCTCAATCTCCACTGGAAGCTCCGCCTCGCCTATGTCCAAGGATACTTCTATCCCATTTTCATAGGCGAAGTTGACGACTTTAACTATGACCTCTGAAGGATTCGAGGAGAGGTGTACGTGCCTAGTGCGGGCGAGGTAGTCAAAATCAACTTCCTTCATCAGGTTTGCACCTGGATACTTAACTATCCTCTTGTCCTCGCCGTGTATCATCGCCACGGCTATGCCCGATGGAGCATCAACGACTTTTATCCCGTCAGTATCGACACCTATGCGCTTGAAATATGCCAGATGCGCCTCACCAATCTCATCCTTCCCAACGGCACCTATGAACCCAGTTTTAAGCCCGAAGTGCGCCAGCCAGGAGATTGTGTTAGCGGCCGCTCCTCCCAGACCAAAGAACGCACTTTTAGCACTCACCTTCTCGTGGAATTCAGGAAAGCGTTCAACGAGCATTATAATGTCATAGTTCAGATTGCCAATTCCTATTACGTCAAACTCACCCATCACCCTCACCTCTGAAAAGAAGGATACACGCTCTTTCGTTAATAACCTTGCGGTGATTCATGCGCAGGAAGCTTTGCATGGTAAAGTTGCAACTTTAGAACAATTAACACTTTTCTGCCATCCATCAGGATGCTCGAGCGGTTATCGAAAGTAGCACTTGCCAGGGGTCAATACCAGGGAGAAAGATTTAAATATCCATTCCTACCCACATATGAGTAAGAGGTGAACAAAAATGATGCTCATACTTGAGGTGTATTTCAAGAACTACCCCGCAAGGAGGAAGGTGGCGGAGTTCCTTTTCGAGAACGGCCTCAGCGTCAAGAATGGAAAGATATACCTGCGGAACGTGGAGGTCCCAATAAGCGAGCTATCCAGGGTTATCGGTGTTAACAGGAAGATAGTCTACCACACAATAGAATATATCGAGAAGACGTACCCGCTTAAACTCATATTCGAGAGGCTCAACCCCCTCCCGAGCCTGATCGACGTAGCCCCACTGATGGGATGGGAAGTTCTTGAGATAGAGCTGGAAAAGGAGGCATACCTCCTCGGCTTTTCGAAGGTTCTGGAACTCCTCGCGGAGAACAAAGTTCCCGTGATGGAAGTGTTCAGCAGAAACCTCCATGAGGAGCCGAGCAAGCTCTACATCGTCATCGACGGAACGCTGCCCATTGATGTTTTCATGAAGATCAAGGAGATGGAGGGCTTCAAGAAGCTCATCCTCCACACGCCGGAGAAGGATAAGGAAAAGTTCGTCTGCAACTACTGTGAGGTCAAGTACTGCCCCAAGAGGGTTCTCCTCGAGAGGGCATAGCTCATCCGGCAACTCTGAAGCCCTGCTCTCCCTGCGGTTCTTCCCATTTTACCTCCACGCGGGTTACCCTCGCCAGCGGCGGCCCCTGATGCGCCCAGCCTATCAAAGCCTCAACCCTCTCCAAATCGCCTTCAAGGACTGCCTCAACGGTTCCATCGGGCATGTTTTTAACCCATCCGCTCACGCCGAGCTTTCTCGCCTCCCTCTGCATGCTCCATCGGAAGCCAACGCCCTGAACGCGGCCGTAGATTTTAATGTGTGCCCGCACCCGCTGCATATGGCATCCCACCGTTATTAACCCCGCAACCGATTTAAGCTTATCCATCGAAAACTCCTTGGAGGTGAGGGAAATGGAGATGATACTCGTCTACACCACTTTTCCAGACTGGGAGAGCGCCGAAAAAACCGTCAAAACCCTGCTCGAGAAGAAGCTCATCGCCTGCGCCAACCTGAGGGAGCACAAGGCCTTTTACTGGTGGGAGGGGAAGATCACAGAGGACAACGAGGTCGGCGCGCTCCTCAAGACCGACGTGAGTAAGTGGAAGGAGCTGAAGGAGGTCATCATAGAGCTTCACCCCTACACCGTGCCGCTCATAATGAGGATAGACATCGACAAGGTAAACGGGGAGTATGCCCGTTGGCTCGAAGAGGTTCTGAAGTGATAAGGAAGGTCAAGCCCCAGATCCGCGTGGTTGGCTTCGACGACGGGACTTTCTCCTTTTCTTCCAAGCTGAACCGAGATAAGACCATCCTAATCGGTGTTGTCATGAAGGGCTCTCAGGAGGTTGTCGGAGTTCTCTCGCGCTGGATAACGGTGGATGGAACCAACGCAACCGAGGCAATGATAGATGCCGTCCTCAACTCCCGCTTCAAGGATCTCCGGGTCATCATGCTCAAAGGCATAACCTATGCCGGCTTCAACGTCGTGGACGTTGAGAGGCTCCACCGCGAGACGGGACTTCCCGTTGTGATCGTGGTCAGGAAAAAGCCCAACCTGGCGGCCATGGAGGAGGCCTTGAGAAAGCACTTTCCAGATGCCAGCGAGAGGATTTCCCTGCTAAGGAGGGCTCCTCCCCTGGTGGAGCTCGTCCCTGGGAGGCTCTACCTTCAGGCCGTTGGGCTTGACCAAGAAACCGCGGCCGAGATAGTTAGGGTGACCACGAAAACGGGACTCACTCCCGAACCTTTAAGACTGGCCCACATGATAGCGAGTGCAGTAATGACGGGCGAAAGCACTAGGGAGTAGCTTTTTAAGGGATGGAACAAAGGAAAAAACGACCGATGATGGCAACAGGGTAGCTACCGAATTTGATGTGGAAGCCGTTCCAGTCTGAGGTTAGTCACACGGCACGAGCAGGACGGGGAGTTTGGAATCCCTTATAACCCTCTCTGCCGTGCTGCCGAGGAGCAGGTCCTTTATAAAGCTCCTTCCCTTCTTACCGATAACTATGAGCGTGGCCCTCTTGGCGATAGCGGTTCCTATTATTGCCTGAGAAGCCGAACCAACGAGCACTTCCATCTCAAAAGGCACCTTAAAGCCCTTTGCAGACTTCTCGAGGTTCCTCTTGGCGATCTCTATGTTGTGCTCCAGCTCATCGATCTTTCCGTAATCGACGGAGTGAAGAAGCACTCCTCTCTCCACGAGCTCCTCGAACTCCCTGACGGTTTTCAGCACCTTTATAGAGCACTTAGAGAAGTCTATTGAAATGAGGGGTTGCTTAAAGATCTCAGCGCAGTCCAGTGGAAGTTCAAAGCCTTCATCGTTCTTCACGTACTTGAGAAGAAGGACGGGCTTCTTGGTGGCTCTCGCGAGGTTCGAAGCCGTGCTGCCCACGAACATTACCCTCCAGACGTTTTCGCCCACACTCGGGATCACCACAAGGTCAATGTCGTGCTCCTCAGCTGCCTCAGAAATCTCTATCGAGGGGATGCCGATTCTCACTATGGGATTCACCCGCACGCCCGTCGTCTTCAGCTCCTTGGAGAGCTCTTCTAACCTCTCTCTGTAGATATCCTCCAGTTCAAAGGCCTCGAACTCGGCAACGGTGATATCGATGACGTGGATGAGGTGAAGTTCCTTCACACCCAAAGAGAGCAACTTCGGAATGCAGTTCCTGAGCGCGTGAAGCGATATCTCGGAAAAGTCGGTCGGATACAAAATCTTCTCAAACGTCCTTGACCACCCCAGCATTGTTTTGTCCATCAATGTTTATTACTGTTGCCCTGCTATTGGAAAGGATTATAACACTCAGAGCCAATTTTGAGCGGTGATGATTATGGTGAAGAGGGTGCACATCTTTGACTGGCACAAGGAAAACGCCAAGAAGGTTGAGGAGTTTGCTGGCTGGGAGATGCCCATCTGGTACTCCAGCATAAAGGAGGAGCACCTGGCCGTTAGAAACGGCGTGGGCATCTTCGACGTTTCCCACATGGGTGAGTTCATATTCAGGGGCAAGGACGCCCTGGAGTTCCTCCAATACGTTACCACCAACGACATAGCCAAGCCGCCTGCCATAAGCGGAACCTACACCCTCGTTCTGAACGAGAGGGGCGCTGTAAAGGACGAGACGCTCGTCTTCAACATGGGGAACGACACCTACATGATGGTCTGCGACAGCGACGCCTTCGAGAAGCTCGAGGCCTGGTTCAACGCGATAAAGAAGGGAATCGAGAAGTTCGGCGAGCTCGACCTCGAGATAGAGAACAAGACATACGACATGGCGATGTTCTCCATCCAGGGGCCGAAGGCGAGGGACTTGGCAAAGGACCTCTTCGGAATAGACATCAACGACCTCTGGTGGTTCCAGGCCAAGGAGGTAGAGCTCGATGGCATAAAGATGCTCCTCTCGAGGAGCGGCTACACTGGTGAAAACGGCTTCGAGCTCTACTTCGAGGACGCCAACCCCTACCACCCCGACCCAGCAAAGAGGGGCGAGCCCGAGAAGGCCCTCCACGTCTGGAAGACGATTCTGGAGGCCGGCGAGCAGTACGGCATAAGGCCAGCTGGCCTCGGCGCTCGTGACACGCTCAGGCTTGAGGCAGGATACACCCTCTACGGCAACGAGACCAAGGAGCTCCAGCTCCTCAGCACGGACATAGACGAGGTCACCCCGCTCCAGGCCAACCTCGACTTCGCGATATTCTGGGACAAGGAATTCATAGGAAAAGAGGCCCTCCTCAAGCAGAGAGAGCGCGGAATACCAAGGAAGCTCGTCCACTTCAAGATGGTCGACAAGGGCATACCCAGGGAGGGCTACAAGGTCTACAAGGACGGGGAGCTCATCGGAGAGGTCACCAGCGGAACCAGCTCACCGCTCCTCGGCATCGGAATAGGCATCGCCTTTGTCAAGACGGAATATGCCAAGCCGGGCGTTGAGCTGGAGATCGAGATAAGAGGCAAGCCCAAGAAGGCTGTGACCGTTGCTCCCCCGTTCTATGACCCCAAGAAGTACGGCGCCTTCAGGGAGGAGTGAAAGCTTTTTATTTCCCCTTTCCCATTTCTCGCCATGTCCAAGAAGCACGCGGTTGGAGCGATTCTGCTGTGGTCAACGGTTGCCTCTGCATTCAAGCTCTCGCTTAGATACCTCACCCCCCTCCAGCTGCTATTCTACGCTTCCCTAACGTCGCTAATTCTCTTCGGGGTTCTCTACGCCAAGGATTTCTCGCTTAGGATAGAGAACCTCCGCTCAGCTTACCTTGGCCTGATAAACCCGTTCCTCTACTACACCGTCCTCTTCTCAGCATATGAACGCCTACCAGCTCAGGAAGCGCAGGCTTTAAACTACACCTGGCCCCTAATGCTCGTCCTCCTCTCGGTTCCCCTCCTAGGAAAGAAGCCGAGCTTTAGGGCACTGGTCGGCCTGCTCCTCGGCTTCCTCGGTGCTCTCGTGGTAGCTACGAAAGGAAACTTGGCCGACTTGGACTTTACCGATCCTCTCGGCGTTCTCCTCGGCTTCGGGAGCGCGATAATATGGGCTCTCTACTGGATTCTCAACCTCCGCGACGAGAGACCTTTGGTGGAGAAGATGTTCTGGAACTTCCTCTTCGGATTTGCCTACATTTCAGTTATAGTTTTTCTCAGCGGGAGCATTGAGATATCAGAGGCAAGGGCTCTCGCTGGAGCCGTTTATGTCGGCCTCTTTGAGATGGGAATAACGTTTCTCCTCTGGTATAAAGCCGTTGAGAGCGACGTGGCTTTCGCATCGAGCCTGGCTTATTTAGTGCCCTTCCTCTCGTTAGTCTTCATAGCGGCGGTCGTGGGCGAGAGCATAGCTCCGTCAACGGTTGTGGGACTGGCGATGATAGTCGGGGGCATACTGCTTGGAAAGAAGTGAACAAGCTTTGAATTAGCGGCAACCTTTGCCTTCGCATGTTGAGACTTTCGTCTCAACACGTCGGGAAGCTTCGCTTCCCACGAAGATTGACCAAAGTTGTGACTGCTCGATAAATTGACCGATTACCAGTGTGCACTCCCTAATGCACTCCCCTAAAGTAGGATTTCAGTGTAAGGAGCGCATTGAATCTTGAGTCTGCTTTTCTTTTTGACGTCAGAAGGGTGTCTTATGATGAGGGACTCAGTGGGAAAACTAGCTAACTAACAGGAAATCCACCGCAATTGACTACTTAGAACGAGTGCACAATCAAAAGCCAGCATTTTTGAAGCAGTCAAACACTTTCCGCCAGCGCTTTGCAAAGCAAAGGGCTGTAATGGTGGGGGCGCGGGGATTTGAACCCCGGTCCGCGGGTTTCTCCGGGTCAGAGCTCCAAAGGCTCATCCCCAATCAGCAAACCCGCAAGTCCTCATACCTCTGGAGCCCGCGATGATGGACCAGGCTACACCACGCCCCCATCCAGCCTAACCTTACTGAGAGCAGGTTTATAAGTTTTGTGTTGGACGGAAGTTTTATTAACTTTGACTTACAAAAATTTAACAAGGTGATTGTCATGGAGGAGCCCATCCTCATCGGAAAGGACAAGTTCATGATAAGCGAGGACGAGACAGCCAAGAGGGAGCTCCGCGTTGTCAAAGTCCATGACGACGTCATCCAGGTTCAGGAGGAGGTTCACGGAATAATAGCCCTTGTTGGCGCCAGCTCAAGCGTCAATATCAAAAAGGAAGAGCTGAAGAACCTCATCAAGGTTGTCAAAGAAAAGTTTGGCTGGACGGACATCTGCGAGTGAGCCTTTTGCTTCTTCCCAAAACTTCGGTTTTTGACGTCTTTCTGTGTATCATTTATGGTGATATTAACGTTTTATAAGCATAAAAGTGATTAGAGCTACCGAGGTGATTGTTATGGCCATTGGAGAAAAGATAACCATCAGCGTCATCAAGGCAGACATAGGCGGCTGGCCCGGGCATTCGAGGGTTCACCCTCAGCTCATCGAGACGGCTGAAGAGGTTCTGGCTAAGGCCAAGGAGGAGGGCACCATAATTGACTTCTACGTAGCCTATGCAGGTGATGACCTCCAGCTCATCATGACCCACAAGAAGGGCGTTGACAGCCCAGATGTTCACGGGCTCGCCTGGAAGGCCTTCGAGGAGGCCACCAAGGTCGCCAAAGAGCTCGGCCTCTACGGAGCCGGCCAGGACCTTCTCAAGGACGCCTTCAGCGGCAACATTCGCGGTATGGGTCCTGGCATTGCCGAGATGGAGATTACGCTTAGGAAGAGCGAGCCGATAGTTACGTTCCACATGGACAAGACCGAGCCTGGAGCCTTCAACCTGCCGATATTCAGGATATTTGCGGATCCCTTCAACACCGCTGGACTGGTCATAGACCCCAGCATGCACATGGGCTTCAGGTTTGAAGTCTGGGACATTAAGGAGCACAAGCGCGTTATCCTTAACACCCCAGAGGAAGTTTACGACCTCTTAGCTCTCATCGGCGCCAAGAGCCGCTACGTGATAAAGCGCGTCTTCCCGAAAGAGGGGCACAAGATAAGCAAGGACGAACCGGTAGCTGTTATCAGCACGGAGAAGCTCTACGAGATAGCCGGCGAGTACGTCGGCAAGGATGACCCAGTTGCCATTGTCAGGGCCCAGAGCGGACTTCCGGCCCTTGGAGAAGTCCTCGAGCCCTTCGCCTTCCCGCACCTCGTCAGCGGCTGGATGCGTGGAAGCCACAACGGACCGATAATGCCCGTTCCAATGCACCAGGCCAACCCGACCAGGTTCGACGGCCCACCGAGGGTTGTTGCTCTCGGCTGGCAGATAAGCCCAGAAGGAAAGCTCGTCGGGCCAGTTGACCTCTTCGACGACCCTGCCTTCGACTACGCCAGGCAAAAGGCCCTCGAGATAACCGAGTACATGCGCAGGCACGGACCCTTCGAGCCTCACAGGCTGCCGCTCGAGGACATGGAGTACACCACCCTTCCGGGCGTCCTCAAGAAGCTGGAAGAGCGCTTTGAGGACATAGAGTGATTTCCTTTCTCCTTTCTCGTGCTCTATTCTCAGTTTCTCTTCCTAACTTATGTAGACACACAACTTTTAATATCCCAACGACCTACTCCTTAGATAGGCTCGCCGGAAGCCTTAAATATTCTTGATTCCGATATCAACACTCGGAGTGATACAAAGGGGTGAGACCATGAAGTTCACGGTCCTCAAGCTCAACCTAAGCGAAAATAAAGTTGAGAGCGAGGAGCTGGAAAAGGAAGGAATCTATGGAGTCATCGACTATGGAATCGAGCTCCACGAGAGCCTTAAAACTTATGAACTCAAACCATATGATCCAGAAAATGTTGTCGTCATGGGGATGGGACCCTTTGCGGGCTCGACACTTCCCGGAGCTCACAGGCTGATGTTCTTCTTCCGCTCACCGCTATATGGAACGCTCTTCCCCTCGGCCATGGGTGGAGCGGCCTACGCCTTCAAGAACGTCGGGGTTGACTTCGTCACCTTCGAGGGCAAAGCAGAGAAGCCCGTCGTGGTACTCCTCTACAACGACGGCGAAAACGTCAAAGTCGAGCTTCACGAGATTGATGTTGAGAAGGTCATCGAAATCTGGCGCGGCTACAAGGACGAAGAGGGTGTCTATGCCCTCACCCAGTACCTAATCGACACCTTCGGCGAGAAGTTTCAGGGCATGGAGTACAGAATAGCCGTCGTTGGCCCGGCCGCGCTGAACACCAACTACGGCGCAATATTCTCTCAGGCATTGAGGAACGGTAAGAGGCTCGTTGGAAGCGAGGACTGGGCCGCCCGCGGTGGTTCTGGAAGCGTTCTCCTCAGGGCACACAACGTGGTTGGCATAATCTTCGGAGGAAAGCCGAAGAAGAAGGCCTTCCCAGGAGAAGACATCTCCAACTTCAAGACCGCCAAGACCATCGTTGAGGGCGTCCACAAGAAGCCCTACAATGAGATTATCAGCGAGAAAACAACGAAGTACCGCTTTAACCCGAAGCTCAACACTGGCGGAACCTTCGGCGGCAACTATCCGGCAGAGGGCGACTTCGTCCCGATACTCAACTGGCAGATGCCGTACATTCCAAAGGAGGAGCGCATAAGGATCCACGAGAGCATAATGAAGCATTACTGGGAGCCATTCAATAAGGAAGCCATCGAAACCAAGAACTGGACGACCTGCGGCGAGCCGTGTCCCGTCGTCTGTAAGAAGCACCGCCGCGGTCACCACGTCGAATACGAGCCCTACGAGGCCAACGGACCGCTGAGCGGGAGCATAAGCCTGAGGGCAAGCGACATAAGCGTTCATGCGGTTGACGCCATGGGCTTCGACGCGATTGAGTTCGGCGGAACGGCAGCGTGGGTCCTTGAACTGGTTCACCGCGACCTGCTAAAGCCGGAGGAGGTCGGTCTGAGCGGAAAACCGGAGTTCACCAAGGAGGCCCTTCTTGAGCGCCCGGTCGAGGCGAGTGAGGTCAATGCTAAGCTCGTGGCCGAGTTAGCGCACCGCGTTGCCTTTGCCGAAAACGAGCTAGCGAGGATAATTGGCTTCGGCAAGAGAAAGGCAAGCAAGATACTCGACGAGAAGTTCAAGGATCGCCTGAAGTACGGCGAGAGCTTCAGGGACTACGGCGTGTTCGTCCCGCTCGGCGAGGACGGTGAGATGACGCCGACGATGTACTGGGCCATAGGCAACTACATCCCGCTGCCGATTCAGGGAAGATACTGGACGTTCTACCAGTTCGGCGTCTTCCTTGAGCCGGAGGAGCTGGCGAGCAGGATAATAGCAAGCGCACTCTGGGAGTTCTGGTACGACAACGTCGGCTGGTGCCGCTTCCACAGGGGATGGATGAAGCCCGTCCTCAAGGCACTCTTCATGGACGCCTACGGAGAGAACGTTGACATGGAGGAGCACGCGAAGAAGCAGATAAAGCGCCTCATTGAGTTCGCGAAGAAAGCCGGCTACGTCCCGGTCTTCTGGGACAGCATGCGCGTCATTGACCTAGTCGCTGCCGGCAGCGAGGAGTTCGGCAACGAACACTGGGCCGAGAAGTTCAAGATAGACAAAGTCGGAACGGCGAAAGAATACCTCGAAGGGGTGCTCGCGACATACAGCGAGATGCTTGGAGTTGATTGGAGGCTCTGACCTTTCATTTTCATCTATTGTGAAGAAAGACGATTGTCAGCCTTCTATCCCTGTAAACGGGTTTAAATCCAAAAATGTTGGAAAAACAAAAACGTGGGCGGCTAACGATAACCGAGAAGCCTAAGGATATCGAGCGCCAAAAACGTTGCTATCAGATCCCCCTGCTTGGGATTCTCGTAGGGAGCGTAGGAGAAAAAACCGTAGGGACACTTTCTCCGCTCAAGGGCCTTTACTATCTCTTCTTTGCCTTCAACTTTGGTCCCCATTGAATTTAGAGCCAGCAGCGCGTATCTAGTTATTGGCAGAGACCACCACAAGGCGCCGTTTCTGTTGGATTCAATAAACTTCACTGTCTTTCCATCCCTGTAACCGTACCCAAGCTCGTTGAGGATTAAAACTGAGTAAAGCGTTGTTTCGAACCTAACGATTTTTATTTTGGATATTTTGCTGCCAAAGCCACCATCATCGTCCCTCAAGCCCAAAACGAAGGAGGTTACAGTTTCTTTCCATGGTTCGTCGATTTCAATGCCCAGTTCCCTACTCGTTACAAGCAGATAGTATACATCCTTGAGGAGGTAGTGGTTGTGATAAACAGCGGACAGATTCAGGTTGGTGATGAAGTTCTGCAAGCGGGGCTTTACAATCTTCTTGAGATTCTCATTGGGGACACCTAATACCCTTAAGGCTCTGTACTCGGCCCATATTGCACTCGGTTTGTCTTCGTCTGAAAGCTCTGAGAGCAGGTAGTCCTTGACTTTCTCCTCCCTTGGCACTGTAGAGTTCAGAAGTCCAAGGGTCATCACCGAGAAAGCTGTGTCCAACGGGTTCGGTATTATACTGTACGGAATCTCTATGAAACCTCCCAAGGGACTCTCCAAAGACCGCAAGTAACGCACCGTGTCTGCCCCGACTTCTCCCCCGAGATATGTTATCGCCTCCACTGCCCAGTGGGTAGTGTCGATGTACCCCCTTTTGGCCCCACTCGTATCGGAGTACGAACCATCGGAGCACTTGTATTTTGAAATATCGGCCAATATTTCTCTCCTGAGTGTCTCGTTTTTGATGTTTTCTTCCTTCATAAAGCGCGCAAGGGTGTGAAGATCATAAAAGCCAAGGTTATTTATCTCACGGGATGCGTCATCAAACACGGTCCTCGCCAGCTCATGCATTCTGGTGTAATTTGGTATCTCCGCAGGGGAATAGCCGGACATCACGAGAAGCTTCCTGAGCTGAAGAAAGTTCCACACAAAATTTAAGGAGTGCTCCGGCTTCAGGGAGAGCCAGAGGGACATGGAAATGTTCTTCGCAAGGGGGGAGTTCAGTAAAATAAGGCTTTTTGCATGCAAGAAGGTCTCGTTTGACTTCTTCATATCCTCAAGGATGAAGTTTTCAATGGTTTCCCTGCTTCCCAGACTCAAATTAAACTCCTTGAAGAGCGTTAACAGGTAATAGACATCAACAACGGAAAAATAATCCTGCCTGTTGTAGATCTCCCCCTCGTAGTCCTTCAAAAATTCCCGGGTTTTCTGGGGATGCGCAGGGCTCAGGTTCAGCAGGGCCAACGTCAGAACCCCGTGGTACGTCGCGTACAGGGTGGGGAGTATCGTAAAAGACACGTCACCGTTCCAGCCGCCCGTAACCGGATCCTGGGCAAGTTCAAGGCGTCTTACCGTCCAGTTCCTCCAGGAAGGGCTTATCACTCCCTGAGCGGTCGGTTTTTCAGTGTGGGGGACTTTTGTTAAGGCCACAATAGCCGCGACGCTCAATAAAATCAAGAGAGAGGAGAGAATTTTCTTTCTCATTGTCTCACCTCAAAACGCAGAGGAGTCTACTGCCACGGATGTACTCGTATCGAGACTTCTAAATATACCCTTTTTGACCTCAAATGTTGCTATGGGCTTAGAACTTACCCTATAAATCCGCACCTTGAAATAATTATGAACCGTTAGTGTCCCGTCGTATGAATGGGATATTGAGTCGTAATTACTGACGCTGTCTTCTCCAAAAGAACCATCTATTGAAACCCATGAACTACCGCCGGACACTTGAATCGATAGTCCCGGTGGAAGCGAGATAGTAGCCCCTATGCTCCAACCGTCAGTGTATGTTTCTCCGTAGAACGACAATTTGTTGATCAACTTGATGCTCTTACAGTTGTACTGGTAGGTAATGTAAGGTGGATATTCCATGATTGCCGTACTATAAGCATAGTGATACACGCTAAAGTCTACAGTTTCCACTGGATCGTAATAGTCTATTCTAAATCTAGCAGAGAGTGCCGCACCTACCGATAGTTTTATTTTCTTGTTATCGTTTTCATTTAGTTTAAGAGTTGTAACCCTGTAATTATAGTCGGATTTAGTTATGACATTTCCATAGTCACTCTCTATTGTCACGTCATTCCATTTGTTCAAAACGCGCTTTACCATCAGTTGATTGACTTTTTCTAATATATCACCCCTGCCCACTTTCGAAGTTTGCCCTATAATTATCATTCCGTTGCTCATCTTTCTCAGCGGAACATTCACTCCATCAACCGTAATTTTCTCGTTGGTACTAATCTTTTCTGAAGCCTCTGGCGTTGGATACTGCTCTGCGTATACTGCCCTTCCTAAGGTTCCAACCATTAGCAGTCCAATGAGAACTGCTAGTAATGGCTTCCATCGCAAGTTGCTTACCTCCTATAAGTTTCTGCGTTACCACTTAAACAACTTGCCTTTATAAGTTTTTCCTTTTACTATAAGTAAGTTTTCTTTGTTTTTTTCGAGTACAAATTTTTCAGAGCCAAGTTTTACTCTTAGAATGAACGAAAAGAAAGCAGAGTAAAGGGGTTGCATAGTCATGCAATAGCTAAACCCTTATATTCTCCCTCTTCCCCAGCTTTTCAGGTGAGATAGAATGAGGGCAGTGGTTATAGGCTCTGGAGTTGGCGGACTGCTAACTGCATCATTCCTGGCTAAAAACGGCTACGAAGTTACTGTTCTCGAAAAAGCACCCTACATCGGGGGGAGATGCACAAACTTAAACTACAAAGGCTTCGGTCTCTCAACCGGAGCATTCCACATGATACCCCACGGCGAGGATGGGCCTTTGGCCTACCTCCTCAAGCTCCTCAATGCAGATGTTCAAATCGTGAACTCCAATCCCAAGGGCATGATTTTCTATGAGGGAAGGACCTTTCACTACCATGAGGGCTGGAAGTATCTGAGCTTCATGGAAAAGGCCCGGGCTTTGAAGCTCATGGCCGACATAAAGCGCGGGAAGCTGCCCCAGGGAGAAGAAGCCGAGATGAGCGGCCGCGAGTGGATACGCAAGAGGATTGGCGACAACGAGTTCGTTGACCTCTTCATCAAAAGCTTCCTAGGCTGGGCCGACAGCGTTCTGGACGTTCCAGCGATAGAGCTTGCCAAAGAGATAAAGGCCGCTTTGAGATGGGGCGGGCCTGGTTTAGTCAAGGGCGGCTGTAAGTCCATTCCAGAGGCACTCTCTATGATAATCCGCATGAACGGCGGAAGGATACTCACAAAGAAGAAGGCGGTCGAGGTTGACGTTGAAGGAAAGAAGGTAATCACCGCCGACAACGAGGAGTTCCCCTATGATATTCTGATTTCAAACATCGGTATAAAGGAGACGGTAAGCCTCATCGGCAGGGATGCCTTCGATAGGGACTACCTCAAGCGTGTCGATGAATTAAAGCCCAGCGAGGGAATAAAGTACAACATTGCCCTGAAGGGCGGGCCGAGGATAGGCAACACGGTGGTTTTCACTCTCGACACGGAGAGGATAAACGGCTACAACGAGCCGAGCTCGATAAGCCCTGAGCTCGCTAAAGAGGGATACACCCTGATAATGCTCCACCACGCTTTGCAGAGCAGGAACGTGAAGGCCGAGCAGAAGAAGGGCATCGATGATATTTACAGGATATTCCCAGACATTGATAATGAGGGGGAAATTCTGCTGATTCAGACCTACCTCGACGGAAACCCCGTGAACAGGGTCGCGAGCGGGCAGGTCGTGGAAGACTTCCCGATTGAGAACGTTTACGTCGTCGGCGACGCCTACAAGCTCTCCGGCGGAATAGAGGTTGACGGCATAGCCCTGGGAGTCATGAGAGTTCTAGAAAAGCTCGGCCTTGGAAGCTTCTCCGAGTGGTATCTGTGAGCTTTCTTTCATTTTGTAAACCTTTTCTGGAAAGTTCCGAAGCTTTTTCTAATGCACAAGGCTGAAGACTAAGGAACGCTTTTATTCCTTGAGACAAAGTTATGCATGGAGGTGAGGGTATGAAGAGAGTTGTAATAGCCCTTGGCGGGAATGCTATCCTTCAGCGCGGCCAGAAGGGTACTTATGAGGAGCAGATGACGAACGTCATGAAGACCGCGAAGCAAATCGTTGATATAATCCTCGATGGCGATTATGAGGTTGTAATCACCCATGGAAACGGCCCCCAGGTTGGAGCGCTCCTCCTTCACATGGACGCCGGTCAAAGCGTTCACGGAATTCCCGCCCAGCCCATGGACGTTGCCGGAGCGATGACTCAGGGCCAGATAGGATACATGATCCAGCAGGCGATAAGAAACGAGCTGAAGAGGAGGGGCGTTGAGAGGCCAGTTGCAACTATAGTGACACAGACGCTCGTTGACAAGAACGACCCGGATTTCCAGAACCCGAGCAAACCTGTCGGCCCGTTCTATGATGAAGAAACTGCGAAAAAGCTCGCCAAAGAGAAGGGTTGGGTGGTCGTTGAGGACGCCGGCAGGGGCTGGAGGCGCGTTGTGCCGAGTCCGGATCCAATAGGTCACGTCGAGGCCCCAGTGATTCAGGATCTAGTTGAGAAGGGCTTCATAGTCATAGCCAGCGGCGGCGGTGGCGTCCCCGTTATCGAGAAGGACGGAATGCTCAAGGGAGTTGAGGCCGTCATAGACAAGGACTTGGCCGGAGAGAAGCTCGCAGAAGAGGTAAACGCCGACATCTTCATGATTCTAACCGACGTGAACGGTGCGGCGATAAACTACGGAAAGCCCGACGAGAGGTGGCTCGAGAAAGTCACCGTCGAAGAGCTCAAGCGCTACTATGATGAGGGCCACTTCAAGAAGGGCAGCATGGGGCCGAAGGTTTTGGCCGCCATAAGGTTCGTCGAGTGGGGCGGCGAGAGGGCCGTCATAGCCGCGCTGGATAAGGCCGTGGAAGCGCTCGAAGGCAACACCGGGACTCAGGTCATAAAGGACTGAACCAAAGCCTATAAATATCCTCCACTCCTTCTTTATTTGGTGGGAACATGAGCGACGCGACTACCGGGTTCTTCGGTTCACTCCTGTGGTGGCTGTTCTTCCTCTACCTGCTCCTCTGGCCCCAGATGCAGTACAGAGGCTTACAGATGGCACGGGCGAGGATACTGCAGAGACTCTCAAAGAAGAGAGGTTCAACGGTTATAACGCTGATACACCGCCAGGAAAGCGTCGGCCTCTTCGGCATACCATTCTACAAGTTCATCAGCATCGAGGACAGCGAGGAAATACTCAGGGCCATAAGGATGGCCCCCAAGGACAAGCCTATAGATCTAATAATCCACACGCCCGGCGGCCTAGTGCTGGCGGCAACCCAGATAGCAAGAGCGCTTAAGGACCACCCGGCCGAGACGAGGGTTATAGTGCCCCACTACGCAATGAGCGGCGGAACACTGATAGCGCTCGCGGCGGACAAGATAATAATGGACCCGCACGCGGTCCTTGGACCGGTTGACCCGCAACTTGGCCAGTACCCAGGACCGAGCATAGTGAGGGCCGTCGAGAAGAAGGGCGTCGACAAGGTCGACGACCAGACGTTAATCCTGGCGGACGTCGCCGAGAAGGCCATAAAGCAGGTGAGGAACCTCGTTTACGACCTTCTGAAGGACAGGTATGGAGAAGAGAAGGCCATGGAGCTGGCGCAGATACTTACGGAGGGACGCTGGACGCACGACTATCCGATAACCTACGAGACCGCCAAGGAGCTGGGCCTCCACGTCGAGACTAACGTTCCGGAGGAAGTCTATGCCCTTATGGAGCTCTACAAGCAGCCAATGAAACAGAGAGGCACGGTTGAGTTCATGCCATACACCTCAAAGGGAGAAAACCCTTGAAGGCCTAATTTTCGTTTACTTTCATTTATTTCTAAACCAGCTCAAAAGTTTCAGCCAAAAAGTTTTTATTTACTCTCGCCGTTCACCTACCAGATGTTTGGAGGAAGCTCACGGGCTGTTCTAAAAATAGGGAAGGGGAAGAGAGATGCAAGTGAAAGTAGACCCAGAAGAAATTAAGAGGATCAAGAGGTAGATTGAGGCGCTCGAGAAGGAGAGAAATGAGATTCGCGCCAAACTTGATGAGCTCGAAAAGGAGCTTCAAATCTGGATAACGAAGAGGGACGAAAAGAACAATGAGGTAAAACAGCTCCGCCAGAAGGGCAGGGAGTATAAAGCCAAGAGGGATGAAATCAATCAGCAGATTCAGGAGCTGAAGAAGAACCGCGAGGAGATCAACGCTAAGCTTGACCTCCTCTACCAGGAGATACTTGAGTACAGGACGAAAAGGGACGAGTACAACCAGCTCAGAAGGCTCAAGATGCCGCCCGAGAAGATACAGGAGCGCATAGAGAAGCTCGAGTGGGAGCTCCAGACCAACCCGAACATAACGCCCGAGCGCGAGAAGCAGATAGTCGACCAGATACAGGTTCTGGCAACTGAGCTCGAGATAATCCAGCAGGCAGAGAGGTTCCACAACAAGCTCGTCGAGACCAGGAAGAAGGTCGACCAGCTCAAGAAGGCCAGGAGGGCCATCAGCATGGAGATACAGAAGCTCGCCAACCAGAGCCAGCAGTTCCACGAGCAGATGATAAAGGCCTTCAACCAGGCCGACGAGGTCAAGAAGGAGGCCGACGAGTACCACCAGAAGGTCGTCGAGCTCCGCGAGAAGATCCGCGAGGTCAGGAAGCAGCTCCGTGAGATTGAGAGGAAAATCAGGGAGTACGACGAGAAGCACAAGGAGCTGATCGCCTACAGGCTCGTGGCAAGGATGCGCTCCAAGAAAGACGCCAGCTTCGAGAAGGCAGTGGAGGCCCTCGAGAAGTTCAAGCGCGGCGAGAAGCTAACGCTGGACGAGCTGCTGCTCCTCCAGAGGTACAACCTTGTCTGAGGCCTGACCATGGAGGTACTCAGGCACGAAGGTCCCGGAAGGCTGGGCCTCGTTAGATTGGGAGATTACTCCTTTAGAACCCCCGCTTTGGCTGGGGTAGATTTTACCATCTCCCCCTTCAACTCCTTCTTCCACCCGAGCGAGCCTGGAGAATACGACTTCAACCTCGCCCCAGCGATACCACTCGGCTTTTACACGCCTTCCGAGGTCATAGAGAAGGCCATCGGAAGGCTCTGGAGCGTGAACTACGAAGGCTTCAACGCCTTCTATCTCCCGGCATTAAGGAGAACCGAGTATCTTCCTGAGTTCTTCAAGATAATCGAGCGGTACAACTTCGAGGCCGTTTATCTGGGCAACTCTAAGATTCTCGTCAAGGAGTACCGCTACTTCGTGAGAATCCTGAGGGAGCTCCGCGAGAGGTTTCCCAACGTCATGATAATCGCCGATTTGGAGCCCTTCTTCTACCCCTTGGCAGTTTACCTCGGCGTTGATGCGTTCGACACCCGCTCGCTGAAGCTCTACGACTTCCACGGTAAGGGATTCACGCAGTACAGCCCCTTCATTTGGAGCGAAGAGGCCAATTCCCTTGACTTCGCCCGTGAGACCATACTGCTCGTTAGAAAGGCCCTCGAAGAAGGCAAGCTTCGCTATCTGGTTGAGAACCTCTTCCACACCCAGTATCACGCGGGCATACTCAGAATAGCCGACCTTGAGCATCCCGATTACCTCGAGAAGTACACACCAATCCAGAAGGAGACGGTCTACTTCATAAGCGACGCCTCTATCAGGCGGCCAGAGGTTAAGCGCTGGCATGCTCGCGTTGTGGAGAGATTCGTTCCGCCCAAGAACACCGAGTTGCTCCTCCTCTTCCCCTGCTCAGCTAAAAAGCCTTACTCCCACTCGCGCTCCCATACGCTCTACCGCAAGGCAATGAAAGAAGCCCTAGGCTCTGGCATAGCAAAGGTCCACGAGCTGATTTTAACCTCCCCCTTCGGAGTCGTCCCAAGGGAGTGGGAGTGGCTGGCCAAGTACGACATAGTCGTCACCGGTCACTGGAGTGAGGAGGAGATCAAGCCAGCGGCAGAGCTGCTCGCGAAGACCCTGGAGAAGTACCCGAAGGACGTCCCGATAATAGCCCACCTCGACGAGGCCTACGTCGAGATAGCCAAGATGGCCGCTGAAATGACAGGCAGGGAGATAATCTTCACCGAGGTCGAGAACGGGACCACGAGCAGGGAGAGTCTGAACTCGCTGAGAGAAACGCTGAGCCAGTTCGACCTTGAGGGAACCAAGGAGGACAGGATCTACCGCTACTTTGAGGGCATAAGGAAGGTCTTCGACTTCTACTTCGGCGCTGGCGCTGGAGAGGCCGTTCTCCCAGAGAACGGCCAGGTCAAGGGCTCCAAGATGCTCCGCCTCTTCGTTGACGGCCAGCAGACGGGAACCTACAGGGACGGCGTGATAAGCGTAACGCCCTACGGAATGCAGAGGATATACGATGCCATAAAGTCATACTGGGTAAAGGTGGACTTCGACCTTCGCGGTGATGTCTTCGCAGTGGGCGTTGGCGAGGCCGATGAGAGAATCCGTCCGGACGACATCGTTGGCATTGTTAGGGACGAAAGGATCATTGGCGTCGGGAAGGCCGTCCTCAGCGGCGAGGAGATGGTTCGCTCAAAGAAGGGCGTTGCCGTGAAGGTCAGGAAGAGGGCGTAACTTCTAAAAACCCCATTTCTTATCTCCCCACATGCCCAAGCACTTTAAGAAGGGCGTCAAGAGGGAGCACCACTTTCTCAAAGGCCTTGAAAAGCCCCTCGAAGAGATAGCCCAGATTCCCGGAGTTAAGAAGGTGATCCCAGGCAGGATATATGCGAGCGACTCAAGGGGCTTCGAGATAAAGGTCTCGCGGGAAACGACCACCGGGTTAAAGCTGATAGCGAAGAGCGATGGTTCCGTTCAGGAGGTTTTTCTTGTCGTTGACAAGGCTGACAGGGGGAGGGTCTGGAAGGAAATCGAAAGGCTGAGTGAGGAGTGGAAGAAGGTTTAAAGCTCCACCTTCCCCTCGAAAAACGCCTCCAGCTCCTCGTCGCTGATGTCCTCGCTTTCCGTGTAGCCGAGCTCTTTCTTCTGGAGCTCTATGAGGCCAGGTGTTAGCAGGAGCTTTCCGTCGAGCTTCGGCACCGCGTAGTGGAGCGTTATCTCGCTGAACTCATCGAGCCTTATCGTCGGGTTCTCCTCGTATTCAATCTCCTCCAGTCTTTTTCCGTCAGCTATGAGCTTCGCGACTATTGCTGCACCGTCGATTGAGTACTGGGGCTTTCCTATGTGCCTGACCTTCACGCCTTCCATCTTTGATGTTATGAACTCCTTAGTCCTTCCGCGGGGCACGGCATCGCCGAGGATTCCGCCGACGATTATCATAGTGTCTTCATCTATGTCCTCTGGCTTGAGCTCCTCCTCCGCCTGAAGGTCGAGCACTATGATTTTTGACCTATCGAAGGGGAAGCGCGTAACGCTCTCTGTTATGACGCTCCCGAGCTTTGCAAGCCTCTCGCGCTCGTCCTTGCGAACGTTGGTGAATATCAGCCTGTCTCCCCACCACTCAGCAACGTGGCTGTACTCGAGCCAAAGCCACTCGCTTATATCCTCAAGATGTTCAATGATCAGGTATGGCATTTTTCCCACCAGCCACGCTAAGGCCGAGCCTCTTAAAAGCATTGCCGATGTCCCAGGATGCCCAAAAAGTGTTTTAAGTGCTCCCACTTACCAGCTTCTATGAGCTTTAAGGAGAAGTACGCCAAGCTCGGCAAACGCTACAACCTGCTGGAAAAGCCCCTCGATAGGTTCTTCTGTCCCCTGCGAAAGAAGGCGGCAAGCTTTGTGCGAGGCAAAACCCTGGAAATCGGCGTTGGCGTGGGCAAGATGCTCCCCTACTATCCAGCGGAGATTGAGCTCCACGCGGTGGATGCGGTTCCCGAGATGGTCGAGATAGCTGAGGAAAAGGCAAAGGAGCTTGGACTGAACGCCAAGTTCTATGTTATGGATGCAGAAAAGCTCGAATTCCCGAGCGAAAGCTTTGACACAGTCGTTTCTTCCTTCGTCTTCTGCACGGTACCCAATCCGGAAAGGGCTATGAGAGAAGTTCACCGCGTCCTCAAGCCAGGTGGAAGAGCGATCTTTCTGGAGCACACGAAGAGCGACTGTAAACTTGTGAACTGGCTCTTTCTAAAGCCTCTCGACCTCTTTCTTGGCTGGCTCATCGACGACAGCACCCTGAGAGAGACACACGGGCTCGTGAGAGGATACTTTAAGGTTGAGCACGAGGAGAGCCATTACAGGGGCGTCATCAGGCTCATCGTGGCGAGGAAGAAGTAAAGCTTTTAAATCCCGACCCACTTAGTATTTACCGCGCGGTGGTAGTCTAGCCTGGTCTAGGACACCGGCCTCCCAAGCCGGTGACCCGGGTTCAAATCCCGGCCACCGCACCACCCCAAACTTTTGCCGGGCAAAAGTTTGAGCGCTGGTGGAATGTTTTGGACAGTTTTAAAGTTGCGGTTATCAGCGCGGACATTTCTCTCTGGACTTTTATGAAACATCAAAAGCCTAACTAATCCAGCGCAGAGCATAAAAAGAGTTTGAAGAAGCAAAATCTCGGCCTCACTTGAGCTTCTCAAGGATTATGGCCGGGCAGACTTTGGTGACACCTTCGAGCCTGCCAATCTTGTTGGAGATTATCTCGGAGAGGTCTTCTCCGTCTTTGGCCCAGACTTCTGCCATTATCATGTGGTCGCCGCTGGTGAGGTAGACCTCCCTGACGAACTCGAACTCCTTAAGCTTGTTCGCGACCTCGAATATCTTCTCGGGAAGGGTGTCAACTCCCGTCAGGCTCACGAGGTTATAGCCGAGCTTGGATGGGTCCACCACGATGGTGTACTGCCTTATCACTCCTGCTTCCTCGAGGGCCCGCACCCTCTTCCTTACGGCGGTCTCACTGATGCCCAAAACTTTGGCTATCTCCGTGAAAGGAGTGCGGGCATCTTTGGTGAGCATGTCGATTATAATCTTGTCTCTTTCATCGAGCATTTTTCATCACCCCTGTCCAATGTTATGCAGACCAAGTATATTAAGTTTTTGAACTTACCGGTTCTAAAGTTAAACCTTGAATTTAAGTTTGACAACCACTTCTACGTGGGGTGTATGAGGAAACATATCCAAGCCAACAGCACTCTCTATGGAGTACTTCGAGAGTAATTTATCCAAGTTCAGCTTGAGAGTCCTCGGATTGCAGGATACGTAAACGATGGTTTGCGGTTCATCCTTTAAGATTTTCCTAATCAGCTTCGGATGTAAACCTGCCCTTGGCGGATCAAGTATTACTGTGTCGTAGTTTGCCAAGTTCTCGACGTCCTTGTCTTCACCAACCCTAAAGATGGCATCAACGTTGTTCAGTTCGGCATTGCGGTTCGCCATTTCCACAGCGAAGGGGTTTATTTCAATGCCCTCCACTTTAAAGTCTCTCTTTGCAAGGTAAACGCCGAACGTCCCAACACCAGAGTAAAGGTCGAGAACTCTCTCACCTTCAACGGCCTTTTCGACTTCTTTCACAAGATTAACCGCCTGGTAGCTGTTCGTCTGGAAGAAGCTGTTGGGATGGATGAGGTAAACGACATCGTCGAGCCTCTCGCGTATGAATTCGTTCTTCCAGAATCTCTCCACCTCCCCATAGGAAACATCGCTCGGCGTTCTGTTCACACTCCAGTAGATGGAATCGGCGTAGTCGAAGTAGGCCGGAAAATCCTCGGAAAGGCTCCCCTGGCCAGTTACGAGGTTCACCATTAGCTCGCCCGTGAACTTACCCTCACGGATGACGATGTAGCGCAGGAAGCCCTTATTCTTGCCTATCTCATAGAGGCTCGGTTTGTGGTCCTCTATGAACTCCCTGAGTGAGCTGAGGACCCTTCTGCTGGCATCTCCAAAGACGGGACACCCCTCGATGTTCACCACGTCCCACCAGGTGCCGCGCCTCCTGAAGCCTATACCCCCTGTCGAAATGACAACATCAATGCGGTTTCGATGACCATATATCTCAGGAGATGGTATAACATCAACTTCCATCCCAAGAATTTCGGAAAGCTTGTCAGATTTAAACTTGACTTGCTCATCATAGGGCAGATGCTGGAGAAGGCACCCCCCGCAGGTTCCAAAATAAGGACAGACGGGCTTTCCTCGGATTTCGGAATGTTCAACAATTTCATACTCGGTAGCTATAAGCGTCCGCTTTTTTCTCCGCCACCGCTTGATCTCAACCACATCCCCTGGGGCAGTGAACGGGACGTGGATTTCCCTATTCCCGAGCTTAACGATGCCGAGTCCTTCCCAGTCCAGCCTCTCAACAAGTCCCTGCATAATTGCCCATTTCGGAGAGGCTTTATAAACCTGACCTTGAATGAACGTCAAAACCCCCTTCGGAAGGTTTATTTAGGATGAGCGAGTAATAAAATAACGGTGCCGTTGATGTTCGGCAGGCGTAAGGATGTGGTTTATAAAATCCTCGCCACCAAAAGGGGGGCTGTGGCCCTCCAGAACCTGAGCGAGGAACTTGAGACCCCAATGCCTACGGTTCTTAAAACCGTAAAACAACTCGAATCTGACGGGCTTGTAGAGATATTCTACGGCCAAGAAAAGGCCTCAATAATGGTCAGGGCAAAAACGCTTGAGGACTACATCTGAGGCTTTTCTTCCAAATCATTATTATCATTTATTATAATTTAAAAACCAGGAGGACTAAGCCAATGGTATCCGTAGTTATCACAGGAAGGGGCGGGGCTGGAAAAACCACCATGACCGCAAATCTAAGCACCTACTTCGCCAAGAAGAACTACAAAACACTCGTCATAGACGGCGACCTATATCTCCCAAAACTCGCGTTCCACTTCGGCATAGACAACCCAATCTACAACCTCCACACCCTGATAAAGAACCCCGAAATGAGAGTTCTCGATGCAGTATACCCAGACGTTAAAACACATGTGGACGTTCTTCCGGGGAGCTCAAAGCTCTACGACATCCTAGACATAGACCAGAGAAGGCTGAGAGATATCGTGAGGGAAATACAGACGAGATATCAAGTCACGGTAATAGATTCGCCCGTTGGAATACCGTTCGACACGATCTCGACCTTCAGACTGGCTCAGTACCAGCTCATCATAGTTGAGATAGAGCGCTGTCCGATCCACTTCATCCACAGGATGATAGAGAACGAGGTAGTGAAACTAAAGGCCCTTGGAGAGGGCTACGGTCTAAAGGTTGGGATCATACTCAACAAGGTCAGGGAATCCTCACCAAATGTCGACGATATAGTAGACTTCCTCGAGTACAGCGTCGAGGTGCCCGTCATTGGGATAGTACCCTACGACCACAAGGTCCCCGAGGCCACCAACAAGGGGAGGCCCGTCGTTGACTACGCACCTCACTCAAAGGCATCCAAAGCCATAATCGAGGCGGGTGACATCCTGGAAGGGTGGATATTCGGAGAAAAGAAAAGGGAGAAGCTCCTCCACAAGCTGCACGAGGGCCTACTCTCGCTTCTCCATACGGACAAGGCCTCTGCGGGCAAAAAGCTCTGATACAGAGACGAGTGGGAGGAAGGTATACTTCTCTTCTATCTTTTCCTTAGCTCCCTCCTCCCTGTCTACTACAACGCTTATCGCAACAACTTCCGCACCCTGCTTTTCAAGTATCTCCGCGGCCCTCAGGACACTCCCGCCGGTCGTCGTGACGTCTTCAACGAGGAGGATTCTATCTCCAGGATTGATCTCACCCTCGATCTGCTTCCCCGTGCCGTGCTCCTTCTTTTTCTTTCTGACGATGATGAGAGGCTTGTCGGTCTCAAGGGCCAGGGCCGTTGCGATGGGAACCGCTCCAAGCTCTGGACCAGCTATTCTATCGAACTCCAGGCCCATCTCTTCCACCCTGGACTTCATCAGCCGCGCGATGAGCTTCAGAGCCTTCGGGTTCGTTATGAGCTTCTTGACGTTTATGTAGTAGTCGCTCTCTTTGCCGGAGGTGAGAACGAAGTGCCCGAAGAGTATTGCCTCCTCCTGGAATATCAGCTCGATGAGCTCGTCCTTCATTTTGGACACCCTCATGTCAATCATGGCATGAATTCAGCATTAGATAGACACGAACCTTAAAAAGCTTGGCTATTCCGTCAAGCCTCGCCCTTAAGGGCGGGGAGGAAATCAGGTTAATAAGCGATAAAGGAGAAACTATACCATGCTAGCGGCCGAAAGGGTCATCGAGTACTACTTCGGGGTTGTAGTGGTGGTTGGTGGTTTAAGCGTTCTCCTCGGCGTAAAGCGCACGCTTAGAACCTGGAGGCGCTTCCCAGAAGTGGGATGGCTTGGCAGGGCCTTTGGGATGGGACTCTTGGCGTTGATTCTCGCCTCCATTCTTGAGCTTCCGGTTCTCCTTCTCGGAAGTGGGCTAGCTTTGGCGGCAGCCGCTGGTCTCGTCGAGGAGAGTGTTAAGCTCCTTCCCCTAGCCTTCTTCAGGGATGCCCAAAAATGGGAAAAGTGGAAACTGGTAGCCGGAACAGGCTTATTCCTTGGCTTAATAGAGGGATTGGCTTACACCGCTGGGATAATAGCTCTCGGAGAGAGCCTATACTTAGCCGGCGTTAGAGTGGTTCTCGTCGGACTCCACACAGTTTGGGCAGCAGTCTCGGCCAGTTTTCTCCTGAGTGGGAGCGGATGGAAAAGGTTCAGCGGGCTGGCGTTCTCCATGGCTGCACATGCAGTCTACGATTTGCCCCCGCTGGCGGCCATCGAAGGCCTGCCTGTTGAGGTTGTTACCTCCTTGGCAGCCATATCTACGGCATTTATGCTCGCCACCGCGGTGATGGCGGAGAAAGCGGCTAAGCTCGCCACAGGGCTGATCCCAGAGGAAGAAGAGAAAGAGGAACTCACCTCTTTGCCTTGAACCTCTCCTGGAACTCGTAGAGCTGGGCGATGCGCTCCAGGGTATCGGCCTCTTCTGGACCCTTGTCTTCCCTCAGGGCCACGTAGCGCGGGAAGCGCAAAGCGAAGCCGCTCTCATACTTCGGGCTCTTCTGTATCTCCTGGTAAGTTACCTCAACGACCACCTTGGGCTCTATCTCGACGTACTTGCCCTCCTCCCTGACTATAAGGGGTTTGAGCATCTTGGTGAACTCGATCAAATCCTCGTCCGTGAAGCCGCTACCCACTTTTCCAACGGGAACGAAGCGGCCCTGCTCTGGGTCATAGGCGGCAACTAGGAAAGAGCCAAGTACATGGGCACGCCTTCCCTCGCCCCACTCCGCACCTATAATGACAAGGTCGAGATTCTCCATGGTGGGCTTTATCTTGAGCCACTTCTTGCCCCTGTTTCCGGGCTCATAGACGGAATCCAAGCGCTTCGCCATGAGTCCCTCGTGACCGAGCTCAAGGGCCCGCTTGTAGAACTCCTCCGCATCCTCCGGGTTCTTCGTGACGAGCTGCTGGGCGAGCTTAACCTTCCCACTTTCCTCGACAATTTCCTCGAGCTTGGCTCTCCTCTCGCGGAATTGAACGTCTATAAGCCCTTCTCCGTCAACGTATAGGGCGTCAAAGAGGTTCAGCTCCAGCGGGATTTTCTCTATCATCTCCTCTATGTTATACTTCCTCCTGAAGCGCCTGAGCACGTACTGGAAGGGCCTTGGACGGCCGCCTTCCCCGACCGCCACCAGTTCGCCCTCGACTATCGCCTTTTCCGCCTTTATCTGGGACTTTATCGCCTCAACCATCTCTGGGATTGACCGTGTGACGTTCTCCAGCCTGCGGGAGTAGACTACAACCTTATCGCCGTCCTTGTGGATCTGAACTCGCGCCCCATCGTACTTTATCTCAAACGCCGCTTCACCGCCCATCTCGATTAAAGCCTCTTTGACGTTTGCCGCCAGCTGGGCCAGCATTGGCCTTATCGGCTTACCTATCTGGATCTGAACCTTTGAAAGACCCTCGTTGCCCTCAAGCTTGGATACCTTCGCCACGTAGCCGAAGTCGCTAGTGAGCATGTAGGCGCGCTCAACTAACTCCGCCTTGACCTTGAAGGCCTCGGCTATCGCATCCCTCAGAATTCCCTCGGCGACACCAGTCCTCATCGTTCCAAGGACAGTTCTGGCCAGATATTTTCCTTCCTCGGCCTCGGCGTCCATGAAGAGGTTGGCGAGGTATTTTAGCTTCCTGTCCTGGCTCCCCTCGCCGCTCGCCTCGGCTATCTTGACGAAGGTCTTGTAGACGCGCTTTATAGTGAGCGGCTGGGAGAAGAAGCTCTTCTGCCTCTTTTTCTTCAATGCCAGAGCCACGCTCTCGCCCAGATCACCCGTGTCTTTGACGGAGTTTTCGATTTCCTTCTCCTGGATGCCAGTGGCCTTAGAAACAGCCTTTATGAGAAGCTTCTCACCGACACCGAGTTCCCGCTCGTCCCAATCCGGAAAGACCTTACCGAGGATAAGGTAGGGGACTATCTCAAGGAGCTCCTCATCGGGAACCCTCTTCAGGAAATCGGCCACAAACTTGGTCTTCAGCGTCTTGAGTGTGGTCTTCTCGAGCCTGCGGTAAAGGTCAGAAAGCTCTCTGTATTTCATGTCTGCCATACTCACCACCGAAGGGAATAGGGCTGAAGAAGATAAAAGTCTACCCCACCCACCGCCCGACTTCTGGCCTTCCCCTGAAGACCTCCACGATGTCAAAGGGAACCTCAAGGTCGGTGACAACTTCCCTGACCATTTCAATCTCCTTCGGCCTCACAAGGGCGAAGAGACCTTTGCCGAGCATTATCATTGAGCTTGGGCTGGATAGAACCTTATCTATTTGCTTCGCCAGCTCGAGGAGTTCCCCGCTCAGGAGGCCGGTTCTTTCGGCGAACTCCCTCGCGAGAACCATCATGCGCTCCGGTCTCGGATCGGCGAGGAGTCTTTCCAAGGCTTTTGAGCCTTCGACCTCTATGGCCCTAATTACGTCGCCGTCGAGCACTTCCTTTGTCGAGAGTCTTCCAAGGGGAACAACAAGCACCCTGCAATCCTCAAAGAACAGGTTGTCCACCACACCGATTCCCGGGCCGCCGGCCTTTACCCTGATCTCTATACCCCCGGCGAGCTGTCCCACAATGTCACCGAGGCCACCTTTGTTGAGAACCTCGTGTTTGTGAGCGATTTGGGCGGCCCTTAGGTAGGTTCCCCCAAAGCGGTATGATAGGGCAAGAGCCGTCCCCAGGGCTCCACCGGCGCTGTTGCCAAAGCCGTAGCCGTTTGGAAAATCAAAGTACTGCCACACCTCGACCTCTCCCTCAAAGTCTTTTGGCGTTAGCTCGTCCGCGACGGAGTAGCTTATAACGGCCTCGTCCCTCTCAACGGGCTCACCGTTAAACGCTATATGGATGTGTCGCTCGAGTGTTCCTGTTTCAACGCTCACGAAGACGTTTGTGCCCTTTGAGAGGTTAACTCCAGCCCCCAGCGAACCCGCCCTAAGGGGATCATCGTGGAACTTGGGAACGAAGAACGCCGTGATGTGTGCCGGGACAAATGACCTTATTAGCATTTCCTCACCTCCAAGAAGAGTCAGTCCAAGGGCTTAAAAAGATGGTAGAAAAGGGAAAGCTCATTCCTCGGCGACGTAGATGGGCACCTTGCCATGCGGTATGCCGTACTTCTTGCCGTACCACTCGCTGAGGACGTACCACGCACCGACGAGGAGGGCTATACCCAGCGGCAGGAGTATCACCCAGCTCGTGATTCCCAGGGCAAACAGGAGGTACAGCACGCTGCCAATTCCCGCAACCGTGAAGGCATAGGGTATCTGGGTTGTGACGTGGTCTATGTGGTCAGAACCACTGAACATGGAGCTCATGATGGTGGTATCACTGATAGGTGAGCAGTGGTCGCCGAAGATGCTTCCGGTAAATGTGGCTCCGATGGTGGCGAAGACTATCTCGTTGACCTGACCGTTGGTGAAGGCCAGGCTGAGCTGGACTCCAAGCGGAACCATTATGGCGAAAGTTCCCCAGCTGGTTCCCGTGGTGAAGGCAACGAACATCGCAGAGAGGAACATTATCAGCGGCATCCATGGTCCGAGGTTCGCCCCAGAGCTGGTCGCAAGGCTGATGACGTAGTCACCGGTTCCAACGCTTTCAGCGGCGGTTCCAAGGCTCCAAGCAAGGACAAGGATGGTGTTGGCGAAGAGCATCTGCTTCATTCCCTTTATAACGGTGTCTTCCCACTCCTCAACGGTCATCTTCCTCCTGCCAAGGAGCATTATGCTGGCAACGACGACCATGGCGAAGGAGCCCCAGAGGAGTGCTGTTGCAGCGTCGGCCTCACGGAAGGACTCGATGAAGCCGTAGTTGAGGAAGTTGACACCGAACGGGTTCTCCAGATCGGTCCACCAGCCGAGATCCTGACTGTAGGCTTCCAGGTTAGCCGCTCCGGTGTACCAGAGTCCCAGCATCGAGACTCCAACAAGGACGAGTATAGGAATCACGAAGTCCCAGAGGTTTCCGCCCTCCTTGGGCATTCCCAGGTCAGCCTCGGTCGTCATGAGCGGCTTCGCACCGTCGCGGAGGACTTTGCCCTCGGTCCTGGCGCGGTATTCAGCCTTCAGCATGGGGCCGTAGTGCCTGTGGGTGTATGCAACGATGAAAACGAGTATTATTGCCAGTATCGAATAGAACCTGTAGGGAACGCTTGAGAGCCAAGCGTCATAGGTTCCGTAGACGACGTTGGCGCTGTCGAATCCCCTTCCTATCATGAGCAGCTCGTATCCTATCCAAGTTGAGACGAGTGCCAGTCCAGCTACCGGTGCCGCGGTAGAGTCGTCTATGTAAGCGAGCATCTCCCTGGAAACCCTCATCCTGTCAGTTATGGGCCTCATGGTGTTTCCGACGACTATGGTGTTGGTGTAGTCATCGAAGAACACCAGTACACCAAGGATCCATCCGAGGACTGAGGCTCCCCTGCTGCTTTTGACCCTCCTTGCCAGGGAAGCCGCTAGCGCGTGGACTGCGCCGGACTTGTAGATAAGTCCGACACCTGCGCCGATCAGGAAGTCAAATATGAGTATCCTGGCGTTCCAGTCGCTTGTAACGCTACTGACAATCCACTCCAGCGTCTGGGTGGTCCCGACCACCGGATTGCCGCCGGCGACCATCACTCCACCAATCCAGACGCCCGCGAACAGCGCCAGGATGACCCTCTTTGTCCAGATAGCTAAGATAATGGCAACCAATGGGGGCAGTAATGCCAACACACCGAAGTCCGACACATTTTCACCTCCTGAAGTGTTTCATGCAAAGGAATACGAGGAGAATATAAAGCTTTCTGTAGATCCTTTGTCATACTGTCGTATTCTCGAAAAATTTTCGGGAACGCTTCCACCCATTAAAGACTTAGTTACTGCATTCAAGGTGAATTTCATGGATCTCTGCATTAATTGGAACTTTCAAGTACATTAATGCCCACTAATATCATAAAAACCTTTCCCAGAAAAAGCTTCAGAAAAGCGCAATTAAACCTTAAAAAACGCTAAGAGGGAGAAAATCACTCAGAAGAGTAATTGAGGAGTGAAGAAATTTTCACGAAGATTCTCCAATCAGCGTTTTCAACTTATGAAAGTCCCTCCTGAGCTCCTCCCGCAAAGCTGGCCGGTAAAGGGCGACGGCAGGGTGGTACATCGGCATTATGACGATCTTCCCGAAAAGTGTGTGCGCTTCGAAGGTTTTTCCGTGTATCTTGCTTATCGGCTCAGTATCGAAGCCGAACTTCTCGAGTATGTAACGCATCGAGTGTCTCCCAAGTGGAACGATGACCTTTGGCTTTATGATGTCTATCTGCCTGTCAAGGTACGGCGAACAAGCCTTGATTTCCTCCTCCGTTGGGTCTCTATTGTCTGGAGGACGGCATTTGACTATGTTGGTAATATAGACGTCCTCTCGTTTGAGGCCGATCTCCGCCAAAAGCTCGTCAAGAACCTTTCCTGCCCTCCCAACGAAAGGAAGCCCCTTCTGGTCCTCCCAGTAGCCCGGAGCTTCCCCGACGAACATCACCTTGGCCTCGTAGCTCCCGGCACCTGGAACTGCGTTCGTCCTGAGCTCGCCGAGGGGACACTTCCGGCAGCTTCTGATTTTCTCCTCTAGCTTCTTCATGAGCTCCTCTTTCCCCATGGGAACACCTCAGCGCTTCTGCGTCAGTGCCTTCTGAGAGAGGTAAGCCTTGAGGAACTCGATCCAGGCTGTGTAGTAGCCCTTCTCATACTCGTCGCGGAAGTCGTGCTCGAGAATTCCCTCGAAGTGTTTCAGCAGCTTCTCGGCCTTCTCCCTGTCGTGCTCCTTTATAAGCTGGACTATCAACGCATCGGGGTCGTTGTCCTTTATGGCGCTCATGAATCCGGTTATCGCCTTGCCGTAGCCGCGCCCCCACTCGTCGCTCCCAGCCATCTTCTGGAGCTTTTCGAGATGGGCCTTGGCCTTGCTGAAGTCCCTCCTGAGGAGCGCCCGGAGGAACATTTCCATCCTCATCTCTCTCGCTGGCATTCTACCACCGCCTTAAGTTTGACCCGGAACTTTTAACCGTTTCTTCCCGCCCGGACTTTAGCCCCTACCCAGTGGGATGCTCAAAATTTCGCCAGATAAGCCAGATGCACCCACCTCCATCCCACCTATGAAAGCAAATCTGCATATTTACGCAAAAGTTTTTATACTCAGCGATTGAAGAATCCACTAAAGGCGACGATGGGAGAGGTGACCCCTATGGCAGAGAGTGTTGGCGAAGTACCCAGCGGGGAAAAGGAGTTCGAGCAACTCACCCGCAGGGTACGGGACATAATTGAGTTCCCCGAGCTCACGGAGGAAGAGTTTGAGGAGATGATAAAGGCCGCCAGCAGGAATTATGGCGGCCCGCTGCCACATAAGACGTATTCCCTGTGTCCCGAGACGAGGAGGGTCGTTCCCGCCCTCATCTGGGAGAAGGATGGAAAGGTTTGGATAACCAAGCGCTGTCCCGAAGGCATGATCACCGATGTTTATTATGAGAGCGTTGAGCAGTACTACCGCTTCCAGAAATGGAAGTATGACTGGAAGCTCCTCAGTTTCAACGTCGAGAACTCAGGCGTCAACTGCCCCTTCGACTGTGGATTGTGTGCCAGACACCGCTCCCACACCAACCTGCTCAACATCGTTCTCACCAACCGCTGCAACCTGAGCTGCTGGTACTGCTTCTTCTACGCCAAGGAAGGCCAGCCCATCTACGAGCCGACGCTTGAGCAGATTCGCATGATGCTTCGCAACGCCAAGAAGGAGTACCCAGTTGGAGCCAACGCCGTCCAGCTCACGGGTGGAGAGCCAACAATTAGAGAAGACCTCATAGAGATCATCAAGATAGCGAAGGAAGAGGGCTACGACCACGTCCAGCTAAACACGGATGGAATCAAGCTCGCCTTCGAGCCAGAGCTGGTCAAGAAGATCAGGGAGGCAGGGGTGAACACCCTCTATCTGAGCTACGATGGAATGACGCCCCAGACCAACTGGAAGAATCACTGGGAGATCCCGCTCATCTTCGAGAACGTTAGGAAGGCAGGTGGTCCCGGAATAGTGCTCGTTCCAACCACCATAAGGAACGTCAACGACCACGAGCTCGGCGCTATAATCAACTTCGGCCTCAACCACCTCGACATCGTTAGGGGTGTGAACTTCCAGCCGATTTCTCTCGTCGGCAGGGTTCCAAAGAAGGAGCGCCAGAGGTTCAGGATAACTATTCCGGGGGCAATAAAGCGCATAGAGGAGCAGACCGGCGGGGCAATAGCGATGGACGACTGGTACCCGATACCGATAGCCGGCCACATAGCGCGCTTTTTCGAGGCCTTCACCGGCTCTCGCTACTACATGACCAGCCATTACTGCTGCGGCGCTGCCACCTACGTCTTCCTCGACAGGGAGAAGAAGCGCGTCGTTCCAATCTCACGCTTCCTCGATGTTGAGGGCTTCGTCGAGTACCTTGAGAGCAGGGCTGAGGAAATAGAGAAGTGGAAGCAACTCGGCAGACTCCAGAAGCTCAAGCTCGGAGCCGAGATATTCCTCAAGTTCAAGAGCTTCTACGACGAAAAGTACGCTCCCAAAGACCTCGACGTCCTCGGCCTCATCAAGAACGCCTTCATGCACGGAAACTACGAGGCCCTCGGAAAGTTCCACATCAACGCGCTCTTCCTCGGAATGATGCACTTCATGGACGAGTACAACTACGACGTTGAGAGGGTTGAGCGCTGCGTCATCCACT